>JAGWTS010000541.1 GCA_028868875.1 Burkholderiales bacterium
GTCGCGGCCGTCTACCTGCCCAATGCCCCTGCGGCGTGCCATGTGTAGACTTCACACAAAGGAGCTACACATGGCCACCAACCTAGCCCTTGATCCCGACCTTCTGGAGAAGGCCTTCCAACTAAGCGGAGAGCCCACCAAGAAGGCTGCGGTCACGCGCGCGCTGCAGGAGTTCATCGCCCGCCGCGAACAGAAGCGCGTTGCCGATTTGTTCGGCAAGCTCGACTGGGACACTTCGTACGACTACAAGTCCGAACGAGCGAGAAGACGGTGACCTACCTCGTCGACACGAGCGTCTGGTCCCTGGCCCTGCGCCGCGACTCCGATTCGTCCGCCCCCGCCGTCTCGGTGCTGCGAGAGGCCCTGCTGGGTGCGGACCAGGTCGTCACGACGGGCCTGATCCTCCAAGAACTGCTGCAGGGCTTTGCCGGGCCAAAGGCTCGAGATGCATTGATCGACCGCTTTGGGTCCCTCGCATTTCTGCAGCCGGAACGTGAGGACTACATCGAAGCTGCTGAGGTTCGCAACGCCTGTCGTCGCAAAGGGGTACAAGTCGGCACGATCGACGCTCTACTTATCCAGCTTTGCCTGCGTCACGATCTCGTGCTTCTGAGCACGGACAATGACTTCGTGGCTGCGTCCAAACACGTCACGTTCCGCTCCTGGTCCAGCCAGTAATGGCTGACCCCTCGAGTCGACGACCGGCGATTCGCGCGCCGCGCTGGCAAGCTCGGCCTCGCGCCGCCGGTCGTACTGCCTGCCTGACCGCGCCCGGCCGCGCCCGTCACCCGTGCAGCGACTCGTACTTCGCCATCAACTCCTCGGGCGTTTCCTGGAAGTCGGGGTTCTGGACGATGCAGTCGGCCGGGCACACGAGCTTGCATTGCGGCTCGTCTTCGGCGCCCACGCATTCGGTGCAGCGCAAGGCGTCGATCGTGTAGACCAAGTCGCCGGCGGCGATGGCTTCGTTCGGGCACACCGGCTTGCAGGCGTCGCAGGCGGTGCAGTTGTCGTTGATGAGCAGGGCCATTTTTTGGACTCCTTCAGGCGGCGGCGGTGGCCTCGAGTTGCGAAAGCTTGGCGTGGCGGTAGGCGCCCCAGAGCGCCGCGCCGATGGCGCCGGCGTAGATCGAATGCGGGTGCGACACGGCCTTCACGGCCACCTTCTCGTTGACCATCTCTTCCTGGATCGCGGCGAGCAGGCCGCCGTCCAGCGCGAGGCCGCCGGTGAGCAAGGCGGTGCCGGTCTTGATGCCCGTGACCTTGAGCAGCTTGACGATGCGCGAAGCCATCGAGAGGTGGATGCCCTTCAGGATGTCGGGCGTCGCGATGCCGCGGCTCACCATGTTGATGACGTCGGTCTCGGCGAGCACGGCGCAGATCGAGCTCACCTTCTCGGGCTGCTGCGAGCTCTGCGAGAGCGGGCCGATCTCTTCCACCGCCACGCCCAGGTAGCGCGCGATGTTCTCCAGGAACTGCCCCGATCCCGACGCGCACTGGCTCGTCATCTTGTACGACAGCACCTTGCCTCGCTCGTCGACGTAGATGGCGCGGCCGTTTAGCGCGCCGATGTCGACCACCGCACGCGCGCCGGGCTCGAGGAAGACGCCGCCGCGCGCATGGGTCGTCATCGAATAGAAGTGGCCGGTCGCGAACTTGACGTTCTCGCCTTCGCCGGTGGTCGCGGTGTAGGCGATGGCCCCTTCACCGAGCCCCGCGTCTTCGAGCACGCCTTCGAAGCCCTGGCGCGCCAGCAGCATCGGGTCGCGGCTGCGGATGCGTTCGCAGCGGCGCGCGAGCCAGCGCGGCGGGCCTTGCTCTTCGTGGGCGAAAAGAACCGACTTGACGGCGCCGGAGCCGATGTCGATGCCGATGGTGTGGATCATTTGCGCTCCTTCAGGCGGCGCTGGGCCGCTCCCGAGCCGGCTGAACTCCCCCCCGGGGGGATGCGAGCGCAGCGAGCAAGGGGGTTGTCATTCAAACTCGTGCCTCCACCGCGCGGCCTTCCTCGACCACCGCGCGCCAGGCGAAGGTGGCGCCGCCCAGCGCCCCGGTGTAGATCGAGTCGGGGTCGATGTTGAGCGTGAGCTCGCCGTAGTTCTCCTTGATGAGTTCCTTCAAGGACTTCACCGCGGCCTCGTTCTTGGCCACGCCGCCGGTGAAGGTGAACTGGTCGCGCACGCCGCCCGAACGCGCCAGGATCGACATCGCGCGCAGGATGATGGCGCGGTGCAGCCCGGCCATGATGTCCTCGCGCTTGTCGCCCAGGCTCAGGCGGTCGCGCA
>JAGWTS010000542.1 GCA_028868875.1 Burkholderiales bacterium
CTTCACGCGCGGCCTGGCCTGCCTACAGTCTGCACGAGCCGCCCTCGAGCGCTCCCTCACGTATCCGTATTCCGGAGGCTGCCTTGTCCAACGTTCTCGAAAAACCCGCGGCGCCGGTGCGCGCCGAGCGCCGCCCCGTGGCCCTGCGCGGCTCGGCCGCAGCGCATCAGCAATGGGCGCAAGGCGTGGCGCTGGTGGGCCAGGGCCGCCACGAGCAGGCGGTGGTGCATTTCGAGCGCGCGAGCCGGCTCTCGCCGCGCGTGCCGCTGTACTGGCTGAACCTGGCGAACGTGCTGCGGCGCCAGATGCGCTCGCGCGAGGCGATCGCCGCCGCACGGCGCGCCTTCGAACTCGACCCGGCCGATGCCATCGCCTGCCGCCTGCTGGCCGATCTGCTGCATGGCGCCAACCGCAATGCCGAGGCTTTCGAGGTCCTGCGCGGCCTCGACCCGGCGACGCCGCGCGACGTCGACCACAACCTGCTGCTGGCCGCGGTGCTGACGGCACTCAAGCGCTGGCAGGACCTGGCCCTGGTCAGCCTGGACGTGCTGGTGGCCAAGCCCGCCGACGGCGACGCCTACATGCGCCTGGGCTATGCGCTCAAGCATCTGCGCCGCTACGCCGACGCGGCCGAATGCTTTCGCACCCTGGCGCTGCTCGATCCGGCGCACATCAGCGCCGCGGGCTATGCGGCCCATTTCGCGGCCTGGGCCTGCGACTGGAAGCAGGCCAAGGACGACGTGCAGCGCCTGGAGCAGGCGTTCGAGCTGCAGACCCCGGAGGTCTCGCTGCGGGCCTTCTGCCCGTTCACGCTCGTCGCGATGAACGACGACGCGGCGATGCACCGGCGCGGCGCCGAGATGGAGAGCCTGCGCCTGGCGCTGGTCCAGCGCCGCAGCAGCCCGCGCAAGCTGCCGCGCGAGCATGCGCGTGCACGCGCCGCCCTGGCCGCCGGCCGCATCCGCATCGGCTTCGCCTCGCCCGATTTCCGGCTCCACGCGACGACGCTGCTGCTGGTGCAGACGCTCGAGCGCCTGCCGCGCGATCGCTTCGAGGTCTTCCTCTACTCGCACGGGGAAGGCGACGGCACGGCGCAGCGCCAGCGCGTGGTCGCGGCGGCCGACCACTTCGTCGAATGCGGCGAGATGGACGCGACCGAGCAGGCCGAGCGCATCGAGGACGACGGCATCGCCCTGCTCGTCGACCTGAGCGGCCACACCGCGCAGACGCGCCTGGGCGTCTTCGCCCTGCGTCCGGCGCCGCTGCAGGTGCCCTGGCTCGCCTACCCCGGCACGACCGGCGCCGACTTCATGGACTACCTCGTCGGCGACCCGACCGTCACGCCGCTCGAGCACGCGGCCGATTTCAGCGAGAAGATCGCCCAGCTGCCGCTGACCTACCAGCCCACCGACGAGCGGCGCGAGCATCCCGAGCCCTCGTCGCGCGCCGAAGCGGGGCTGCCCGAGGATGTCTTCGTCTTCGCCTGCTTCAACCAGAGCTACAAGATCACCGAAGAGGTGTTCTCGCTCTGGTGCCGCATCCTGCTGCGCGTGCCGGGCAGCGTGATGTGGCTGCTCGTGCCGCAGCCGGAGATCCAGGCCACCCTGCGCGCGCATGCCGGAGCGCGCGGCGTCGCCGCCGAACGCCTGGTCTTCGCGCCCTTCGTCGGCCAGAGCGCGCACCTGGCGCGGCTGCCTCTGGCCGATCTGTTCCTCGACACCTTCCCCTGCGGCGCCCACACCACCTGCAACGATGCGTTGTGGATGGGGCTGCCGGTGCTCACGCAGGTCGGGCGCAGCTTCCCGGCGCGTGTGGCGGCCAGCCTCGTCAACGCCGTCGGCCTGCCGCAGATGGCGGTGGCGGACCCCGCCGCCTACGAAGAGCGCGCGGTGGCGCTTGCCCTGGTGCCGGGTGAACTGCAGCGCATGCGCGCGCACCTGCGCGACCACCGGCTCGAACTGCCGCTGTTCGACAACCGGCGCTTCACGCTCGAAGCGGCGGCGCTCTTCGAGCGCATGGTCGCGCGCTGGGAGCAGGGGCTGGCGCCTGCGGCGCTGCCGGCGGCGCCCTGACGCGCCGCAGCGCGGGAAGGTGCCAGGGCGGCCGCCGGCCGAGGCGGATGGCGGTCGACCGTTCAAGGCCTCGAAAACGGCTCTCTTCGCGCCTTCACGCGCGGCCTGGCCTGCCTACAGTCTGCACGAGCCGCCCTCGAGCGCTCCCTCACGTATCCGTATTCCGGAGGCTGCCTTGTCCAACGTTCTCGAAAAACCCGCGGCGCCGGTG
>JAGWTS010000167.1 GCA_028868875.1 Burkholderiales bacterium
TTGGTGAGCGAGGCGCCGGCCGCGCCGATGGCGATGAAGGGCACCTTCTTGGCCAGCGCGACCTTGGACATGGCGATGCTGACGCCGGTGTTGGAGCCGCCGAGCACCATGTTGACGCCGTTCTGGTCGGCCCACTCGCGGAACTTCGAGGCGCCGATGTCGGGCTTGTTCTGGTGATCGGCCGACAGCAGCACGACCTTCTTGCCCAGCACCTTGCCGCCGAAGTCGTCGATGGCCATCTGGGCGGCCTTGATGCCGCCTTCGCCGATGACGTCGGCGTAGACGCCGGAGAGGTCGTCGATGTCGCCGATGACGACCTCGTTGCCCGCGGCATGCGCGAGCGTGCCCGACAGCGACGCGCCCAGCGCGATGGCGCAAGCGGCGGCGATTTTCTGGAGTTTCATGGGAGGTCTCCTGGTTGCGGTGACGAAGGAAGCGGGAACTCGGGGGCGGTGTGCGCTGGCGGTCGGGCGGAATGTAGACGCAGCGGCGCTCAGACGCCCAGATATTCGTGCAGGTTGGCCATGCGCTGCGGCAGCTCGGCCTGGGTGAAGTGCTGGATGACCTGGCCGTGTTCGACGACGAGGAAGCGGTCGGCCAACGGCGCGGCGAAGCGGAAGTTCTGTTCCACCATCAGGATCGTGAAGCCCTGCGCGCGCAGCGCCGTCACCATTTCGGCCAGCTTCTGCACGATCACCGGCGCCAGGCCCTCGGAGATCTCGTCGAGCAGCAGCAGCCGCGCGCCGGTGCGCAGGATGCGCGCCACCGCCAGCATCTGCTGCTCGCCGCCCGACAGCCGCGTGCCCTGGCTGCCGGCGCGCTCGCGCAGGTTGGGGAACATGGCGTAGATCTGCTCCACGCCCATGCCGCCGGCGGCCAGCACCGGCGGCAGCATCAGGTTCTCCTCGGCCGAGAGACTGGCGAAGATGCCGCGTTCCTCCGGGCAGTAGCCCAGGCCCAGGCGCGCGATGCGGTGGGTGGCCATGGCGATGGTCTCGACGCCGCGGACCTTGACGCTGCCCTTGCGGCTGCCGATCAGGCCCATGATCGCGCGCAGCGTGCTCGTGCGGCCGGCGCCGTTGCGCCCCAGCAGCGTCACCACCTCGCCTTCGTCGACGTGGAAATCCATGCCGTGCAGGACGTGCGACTCGCCGTACCAGCCGTGCAGGTCGCGGACCTCGATGAAGGGCGCGGCCATCAATGCGCCCCTTGCAGTTCGGTCTGCGCGCTGCCCATGTAGGCCTCGATCACCGCCGGGTTGCGGCTCACCGCCTCGTAGGGCCCTTCGGCCAGCGTGCTGCCGCGCTGCAGCACGGTGATCGTGTCGGCGATGCTGGAGACCACGCTCATGTTGTGCTCCACCATCAGCACGGTGCGGCCGGCGGCGACCTTCTTGATGAGCGCGCGCGTGCGGTCCACGTCCTCGGTGCCCATGCCCTGCGTGGGCTCGTCGAGCAGCATCAGCTTGGGGTCCATCGCCAGCGTGGTGGCGATCTCCAGCGCGCGCTTGCGGCCGTAGCTCAGCTCGACCGCGGCGTGGCCGGCGTAGTCCTGCAGGCCGACCTCGGCCAGCAGCTCCAGCGCGCGGGCGTTGAGGACGTCCAGGCTGCGCTCGGGCTTCCAGAAGTGGAACGAGGTGTTCAGCGAGCGCTGCAGCGCCACGCGCACGTTCTCCAGCACCGTCAGGTGCGGGAACACCGAGGAGATCTGGAACGAGCGGATGATGCCGCGGCGCGCGACGCCGGCCGGTGCCTCGGCGGTGATGTCGTGGCCCTCGAACAGGATCAGGCCGCGCGTGGGCGCGAGGAACTTGGTCAGCAGGTTGAAGCAGGTCGTCTTGCCGGCACCGTTGGGCCCGATCAGCGCGTGGATGCTGCCGCGGCGGATCCTGAGATCGACCTCGGAGACGGCGACGAAGCCTTTGAACTCCTTGGTCAGGGCGCGGGTCTCGAGAATGATGTCTTCGACCATGCCTGGCAACGGCAGTTGCGGGTTCTGCTGAGGCGCGAAGTGTAGGGGCGCCCATCGACCAAAACGCCGCGCGACGGGCCCTCCCCCGGGTCAATACGCCCCGAACAAACCCGGGGTCGCACCGGCACGGGCGCGGGCGTGGTGCGTCGGCCGCGCGATCGTGGTGCGCTCGCGGGACTTCAGCGCGCGACGACGGCGTGCCGCCGCCGCCGCCGCGGCAGCGGCGGCGCCAGGGCGGGCAACGCGGGTTCGGGCACCTGCGCGATCACGCCGCCGCCGAGGCAGACCTCGCCGTCGTAGAGCACGACGCTCTGGCCCGGCGTCATCGCCCACTGGTCGGCGTCGAAGGCCAGCCGCATCGATCCGGATTCGATCTCGACGCGGCAGCCGGCGTCGGCCTGCCGGTAGCGCGTCTTGGCGGCCAGCGCGCCGGCCGTCGGCGCCTGGCCGGCGACCCAGCTCAGCTCGTCGGCGCGCAGCGTGCGCCCGCGCAACCAGGGGTGGTCGTGTCCCTGGACCACGAACAGCGCGTTGCGCGCCAGATCCTTGTGCGCCACGTACCAGGGCGCGTGCGTGCCGCCGCCGGCGCGCTGGCCGCCCAGCCCCAGCCCCTGGCGCTGGCCCAGGGTGTAGAACGAGAGGCCGACGTGGCGGCCGACCTCGCGGCCGCGGTCGTCGATCATCGGCCCGGGCGCGTGGTTCAGGTAGCGGTTGAGGAATTCGCGGAACGGGCGCTCGCCGATGAAGCAGATGCCGGTCGAGTCCTTCTTCTTCGCGTTCGGCAGGCCGATGCGCTCGGCGATGCGGCGCACCTCGGTCTTGTGCAGCTCACCGAGCGGGAACAGCGTGCGCGCGAGCTGGGCCTGGTTCAGGCGGTGCAGGAAATAGCTCTGGTCCTTGGCCGGATCCAGCCCTTTCAGCAGCTCGAAGCGGTCGTCCGCTTCGCGCACGCGGGCGTAATGCCCGGTCGCGATGCGCTCGGCGCCCAGGCGCAGCGCGTGGTCGAGGAATGCCTTGAACTTGATCTCGGCATTGCACAGCACGTCGGGGTTGGGCGTGCGCCCGGCCTTGTATTCGCGCAGGAACTCGGCGAAGACGCGGTCGCGGTACTCGGCCGCGAAGTTGACGTGCTCGAGATCGATGCCGATCACGTCGGCCACCGCCGCCGCGTCGAGCCAGTCCTGGCGCGACGAACAGTATTCGTCGTCGTCGTCGTCTTCCCAGTTCTTCATGAACAGGCCGACCACGTCCCAGCCCTGCTCCTTGAGCAGCCAGGCGCTGACGGCGGAGTCGACTCCGCCGCTCAGGCCGACGACGATGCGGCGCTTCGAATCCATGGCGCCGAATTATCCGGCGCCGACGCGGCCTCAGCAGGCGAGCATGCCGGAGCGGCTGCGGATGAGCTCGCGCGCCCGCGTCAGCGCATAGCGCAAGGCCTCGTCGGCCGAGGGCCAGCGGTAGCCGCAGGCCAGGCTTTCGTCGCGAAAGGCTTCGCGCTGGCGTTCGTTCCCGCCCTGGGCCCGGCGCACGACCAGCGCCGCGATGTAGCCGTCGCCCCGCGGCGCATCGAGCGCGCCGACGTAGATCGTGTAATCGCCTTCCCGGGCTTCCTGGAAATGCATGGCCGATCCTTCCGATGTCGCATCCCGCACGCGCGGGAGAGGGTACCGATGATCGGCGCCGCCGCGGCCGCCGTTAATCCCCCTCGGGAGGGGGCCCATTCGGGGGATCCGGAATGCGGCCACGCGGCGACCCGTGCCGGGCGCAGCGACAATTGCGGTCACCCTCATGGCCTCCGACACCGAAGACCTCATCGAAGTGCGCGACAGCGGCATCCACGGCCTGGGCGCGTTCGCGCGCCGCAGCGTGGCGGCCGGCACCCGTATCGGCGTTTACGGCGGGCGTCGCTACACCAGCGGCGAAAGCGCCGAACGCGACTGGGACAACGGCCTGACCTACGTCTTCGGCTTTGCCGATGGTTCGCTCCTCGACGGCAGCGACGGCGGCAATGCGACGCGCCATCTGAACCATTCCTGCGCCCCCAACTGCGTCGCCTTCGAGATCGAGGACGAGGCGGGCGAGCCGCAGATCGTGATCGAGGCGCGCCGGCGCATCCGTGCCGGCGAGGAACTGTTCATCGACTATGCGCTGGACATCGGCGGCGACGACCCGGCCGCTTACCTCTGCCGCTGCGGCGCCAGGAACTGCCGCGGGACGATGGCCGCCGCTTGAGCCGTCGGCGCGGGAATAAAAGCGCGGCGGGGGCCGTCATGCAGGAACCCCCCCACCGGAGTTCCCAGATGCAGCGCCGCGATTTCTTCCGTCTTGCCGCCGCCGGCGGCGGTGCCGTCTTCGGCTCCGCGCTCGCGGGTTGCGCCGCCATGGCCGGGGCCGACGACTTCTATTTCGTCCAGCTCTCGGATTGCCACTGGGGCTACAGCGGGCCCGCGAACCTCGAGCCCAGGGCCTGCCTGCCGCGCGCGGTGGCGGCGGTGAACGCGCTCGCGCGGGCGCCCGATTTCGTCGTCTTCACCGGCGACCTCAGCCACACCACCGACGACCCGGCCGAGCGCCGCCGGCGCCTGGCCGAGTTCCGCGGGGTCGCCGCCGGGCTGAAAGTCGAGCCGGTCCACTTCATGCCGGGCGAGCACGACGCCGGTCTCGACGCCGGCGCGGCCTACCGCGAGCAGTTCGGCGAAACCCATTACCGCTTCGAGCACCGCGGCGTGAACTTCATCGTCCTCGACAACGTCTCGCAGCCGGGCTCGACGATCGGCGCGGCGCAGCTGCAATGGCTGCAGGCCGAGCTCGCGCCGCTGGACCGGGCCGCGCCGATCGTCGTCTTCACCCACCGCCCGCTGTTCGACCTCGCGCCGCGCTGGGACTGGGCCACGCGCGACGGCGCGCGCGCCCTCGACTTGCTGAGGCCCTTTGCCAACGTCACGGTCTTCTACGGCCACATCCACCAGGAGCATCACCACCAGACCGGCCACATCGCCCACCATGCGGCGAAGTCGCTGATCTTCGCCTTGCCGGCGCCGGGCTCGCAGCCCGAGCGCACGCCCGTGCCCTGGAACCCGGCCGCGCCCTTCGAGGGCCTGGGCTGGCGCGAGATCGAAAGCCAGGCGCGGGGCGCGCAGGTCGCGCTCGCCGAACATCGTCTGGGCGCGGCATGAAGCGGTCGCTCCCCGATCCGGCCGCTTCGCGGCGCCGCGCGCTGGCGGCCGGCGCCGCCCTGCTGGCGGGCGCGCTCGGCGCCGCACGCGCGCAGACGCCGCGCGAAATCGCGATCACGGCGCAGCGATTCCGGTTCACGCCTGGCGAGATTGCGCTCTCACGCGGCGAGCGCGTCGCGCTGCTGTTGCGCACGCTCGACTTCGGCCACGGCTTCTCGGTGCCGCAACTGGGGCTGCGCGCCGATTTCGTGCCCGAGCGCGTCGTCCGCGTCGAGCTCCAGGCCGGCGATCCCGGCATCATCGAGTTCCTGTGCGACAACTTCTGCGGGGCCGGCCATGAGCAGATGCACGGCCGCTTCGTGGTCGGGGCCTGAGGTCCGCGCTTGAGCGACGCCGGCCGCTTCGAGTCGCTCGTCCTGCCCTGGCTCGACGCGGCCTACAACCTCGCGCGCTGGCTGCTGCGCGACGAGGCGGCGGCCGAGGACGTGGTGCAGGACGCGGCCCTGCGCGCACTGCGCCACCTCGGCTCGCTGCGCGGCGAGGCCCGGCCCTGGTTCCTGGCGATCGTGCGCAACGCCTGCTTCGACCATGTCCAGGCGCGGCGCGGCCGGCGCGAGCAAGGCGGCTGGGAGGACGAGGCGCTCGAGGCCCTGCAATGGCAATCGGGCCAGGCCGGCGCCGACGCCGCGAGCGCGCTGCAAGGCACGCGCGAGCGCGTCCAGATCGATGCCGCGATCCGCAGCCTGGCGCCGGCGCTGCGCGAAGTGGTCGTGCTGCGCGAGATCGAGGGCCTGGACTACGCCGAGATCGCCCAGGTGGCCGGACTGCCCATCGGCACCGTGATGTCGCGCCTGGCGCGCGCCCGCACCCGCCTGCGCGAGCTGCTCGAACAAGCCGGCGTCCGACCCTAGAGACCGCGATGGACGACGAACAACTTTCCTCCCTGATCCGCCGCCACGCGACGCGCCACGTCGCAGGCGTTGGCCTGCGCAGCGAACTGCGCGCGCGCATCGCGATCGCCGCCGCGGCGGCAGCGCCGGCGCCGACCCGACGCCTGGCGTTTGCGGGCTGGCGCGCGGCGCTCGCCGGCTTCGCCGCCGGGGTCGTCGTCGCGGGGGCCGGCATCGCCTTGCTGCCGCCACTGCGGGGCACGTCGTCGCTGCCGGCCGAACTCGTTGCCGACCATGTGCGCGCGCTCGGCGCCGGCCCGCTGATCGAGGTCGCGTCCAGCGACCGCCACACCGTCAAGCCCTGGTTCCAGGGCCGGATCGACTACGCCCCGCCGGTCTACGACCTGAAGGACGAGGGCTTCGCCCTCATCGGCGGCCGCATCGCACGCGTCGGCGGCGCGCCGGTCGCGACGCTCGCGTTCCGCCACGGCCGCCACGTCGTCGACGTCTTCGTCTGGCCGGCCCAGGCGCTGCAGGCCGAGCGCGCGAGCCAGGTCCGCGGCTTCAACGTCCTGCACTGGAGCGATGCGTCGATGCAGTTCTGGGTCGTCTCCGACGCCGATGCGGCCGAGCTCGAACGCTTCGCCAGCGCCTGGCGCGCGCGTGCCGCAGCGCCGCGCTGAGGTGGGCGCGACCCGCCGCCGCGCCCGAATACACAAGTTGTTACGACGCGACTCGCGCCAGAGGTCGCATATCACGGCCGCGAGGGGGCGCGGTAATGATTGGAAACAACCCGCGCGCGCCGGGATGGGCAGACTCGAATCCGTCGTTCCGCTCCCCGAGAGACACCCCATGGCCACCGACACGCTCATCGAAGCTCCGCTCCAGAGCCGGCGCGCGGCGGCGGACGCCGGTGGCGAATCGAGTTTCGCGCCGCTGCGCAAGAACCTCGACGGCGGCCGCGTGTTCCGCATCCGCTCGGCCGACTCCTACGTCCAGCGCCAGGCCGCCAACGAGCTGCTGCAGGACCGTTACGCCTGGCGCGGCTACCACGCCGTGTCGCTGCCGGCGGACCAGACCTCCAACCGCATCACGCTCTCGGCCTTCGACGACGCGACGACGATCGGCACCATCACGGTGGCGCTCGACGGCCCCGAGGGCCTGAGCGCCGAAGACGCCTTCCCGGCCGAGATCGGGGCCTTGCGCCGCGAGGGCCTGCGCGTGTGCGAGTTCACCAAGCTCGCGATCGACCCGGACACCGGCAGCAAGCGCGTGCTCGCGGCGCTGTTCCACGTCGCCTACATGGTCGCGCACAAGATCCGCGGCTACGACGTGCTGGTCATGGAAGTGAACCCGCGCCACGTGCGCTACTACCAGCGCATGCTGGGCGCGCGCGTGATCGGCGAGCAGCGCCTGAACCGCTTCGTCAACGCCCCCGCGGTGCTGCTGTCGATGCCCTTCGACTACGTCGCCGAGCAGATCGCCGAGTTCGGCGGCCGCGACGATCTGGCCGCCGAAGAGCGCTCGCTCTACCCCTTCGGCTTCTCGCAGCGCGAAGAGCAGGGCATTCTCGGGCGCCTGATGGCGGCGCAGCAGACGGGCAGCGCCAGCGTCAACTGAGAAGCCGGGCCGCCGGGGCGGCCTCCTAGAATGCCCCGATGCCTTTTTCCCCGGCGCAGCGCGCCGCTTCGCTGCATCGACTCGCGGTCGTCATCGTGCTCGGCTTCGCCTCCGGGTTGCCGCTGGCGCTCACGGGCCAGGCGATGCAGGCCTGGCTCGCGCTGGACGGCATCGACATCTCGACCATCGGCTTCCTGAGCCTGGTCGGCCTGCCCTACACGTTCAAGTTCCTCTGGGCGCCGCTGATGGACCGCTTCGAGCTGCCCGGGCTCGGGCGCCGACGCGGCTGGCTCGTCGCGACCGAACTCGCGCTCGCCGCGGCGCTGTTCGGGCTCGCCCTGCTCGAACCCGCGCGCTCGATCGGCGTCTTCGCCCTGGTCGCCCTGCTCGTGGCCTTTCTCTCGGCCTCGCAGGACGTCGTGATCGACGCCTACCGCACCGACCTGCTGCCCGGGCCCGAACGCGGCCTCGGCGCCTCGCTCAACGTCATGGGCTACCGCCTGGCGATGATCCTCTCGGGCGGCGTCGCCCTGATCTGGACCGACCCCGGCGGCGGCTGGACCTGGCCCGGCGTCTACCGCTTCATGGCCGGGCTGATGGCGGGCCTGGCGCTGTTCTCGGCCCTCGCCCTGCCGCGCCTCGTGCCGGTGCCGGCGCGGTCGGCGCCGACGCGGGCGCGCAACGACCTGCTCGGCTTTGCCGCGGTGCTCGTCGCGGTGGCGCTGGGCGGGTTCGCGGCGCATCTCTGGGCCCTGGCGCTGGCGCAGGCCCTGCTGGGGCCCTGGCTCGCCAGCACGGGGCTTGCGCCGGCCCTGCAGCAGCGCTGGGCCGAGCTGCTGGCGCTGATGCTGGGCATCGCCTGGACACTTCCGCTGGCGGCCTGGGCGGCACGGCGCGCCCGTTTCGAGACCCTGCTCGAGGGCCTGCGCAGCTATTTCAGCCAGCGCGGTGCGGCCGCGTTCCTGGTCTTCATCGTCCTGTACAAGCTCGGCGACGCATTCGCCGGATCCCTGCTCACGCCTTTCCTGCTCAAGGCCATGGCCTACGGCTCGGCCGAGGTCGGCGTCGTCAACAAGGTCATCGGGCTCTGGCTCACGATCGCCGGCACCCTGCTCGGCGGCGCCTTGATGGTCCGCCTCGGCCTGTGGCGTGCGCTGATGGCCTTCGGCGTGCTGCAGATGCTGAGCAACCTGGGGTTCTGGTGGCTCGCCGTGCATGGCAAGGGCACGTTGCCGGGGCTCGTGGTGCCGGCCTTCGACTGGGGCTTCGTCCACCTCGCCGCGCCGACGCCGGTCGACGGCGGCCTGCTGATCGCGGTGGCGGGCGAGAACATCGCCAGCGGCATGGGCACCTCGGCCTTCGTCGCCTTCCTGATGAGCCTGTGCAACCAGCGCTTCACCGCGACCCAGTTCGCGCTGCTGTCGGCCTTTGCGTCGGTCGGCCGGGTCTGGGTCGGGCCGGTGGCCGGGGTCCTGGCCGAGACCATCGGCTGGCCCGACTTCTTCGTCGTCGCAACCGTGCTCGCGCTGCCGGCGCTGTTGCTGCTCTGGGGCTTGCGCGAGAGTGTGCGCGCGCTTCAGGCCTGAAAGGCGAAGCCCCTCACCAGCGCGCAGGCAGCGGACGCAGCAGGCGCAGGCCGCGGCCCGCGTTCGCGATGTAGGCCCCGTTCTCGAGATCCTTGAAGACCCGGCTCACCATCTCGCGCGAGCAGCCGACGCGGTTGGCGATGTCGCGATGGGTCAGGCGCTCATGCACCGCCAGCGCGCCGTCGGCGTCGGGTTCGGCGAGTGATTCGAGGAGCAGCTTGACGCGGCCGTAGACATCGTTCAAGGCGAGCTGGCGTGCGGTCACGGTCGCCGCGCGGGCACGACGGATGACCTTGGCGAGGAGTTCGAACGCGAAATCGGGCTGTTCGGCGATGTAGCCGACGAGGGTGGCGCGCGCTATGACGGAACAGACGCAGGCCTCGACCACCTCGATGCTGGCCGAGCGCGGCCCGCCGTCGAGGCCGAGTTCGCCGACGTATTCGCCGGCGCCGTAATTGCCGAAAGTGATCTCGCGCCCCGTATCCGGGTTCGAGCTGAAGGCGCGCAGGCGCCCGGCCAGGATGATGTAGAGCGTGTCGCCGAAATCGCCTTCCTCGATCACGAGCGCGCCACGGGCATAGCGGCGCACGCTTCCGCGGGCGGCCAGGCGGGCCACCGCAGGAGGCAGGGCGTCGATCAGCTGGTCGGTCGGTGCGGCAACCGGGCGGGCCATGGCGATTCGTGGGGCGAAGACGATCCGCCGCGAGCGGCGTGGACGCAACGCGCCGACATTAGCACGCGGCACCGCGGCCGCCGTGGCGGCGCGCTTCATCCGCGCAGGCTGCCGACGATGGGCGGCAACACGGCGACGAGGCGCACCAGCGCACGGATGTTGTCGGCCCCGGTCTTGGCGCGGATGCTGCCGATCTGGGTGCGCACCGTCGCCAGGCCGACTTCGTTGAGATCGGCGATCTCGCGCGGCTCGAGCCCTTCGCACAGCGATTCGAGCACGCGCGATTCGGTCGGCGTCAAGCCGTGCAGGCGCGCGAAGCACTGCACCGACAGGCGCTCGGACAGGTTGCGCTTGCCCAGGACGACCAGGCTCGTGTGGTCGCCCAGCGGCACCACCGCGACATGGGCCTGCAGGTCGCCTTCGCCGAGCGAGACCAGCCGGCGCAGGCCGCGCTGGGACGCGAGCGCGAGGGCCTCGTGCAGGCGCGCGACGTCGCCGGCGAGGCGGGCGCAGAGCCGGCGCCCCAGGCGCTGCAGCGGATGACCGGCGTCGAGTTCCTTGCGCGCGGCGTGGTTGGCGTGGACGATCTCGGCGTCCTCCGACACCAGGACCATGCCGTAGTCGATCTCGTCGAGCATGGCCGCGAGCCAGCGCGCGCCACCCGCTGCGGCCGAAAGCGCGAGGGCGGCGCAGCGCCGCTCCGGACCCCGGTAGCCGGCCACGATCGGCGCCATCGGCAGTGCGGTTCTCGGACTGGACAATTCGACCATGGCGCATTCCCCCTCGTGACCCGTCAAGACCGGAGAAGTCTTGATCCGTGTCGTGAGATTAGTTACGAGCGGTTGCGCGTAGTGGGAAATCGACCCAAATCCGAGTGTGAGAAATTCACCTTCCGGCGCGCGCGGGCCCGCGTTTCAGATCGAGAGGTCGTAGTCGATCGTCACCGGCGCGTGGTCGGAGAAGCGCTGGTCGAGGTAGATCGCCTCGCGCCGCGCCTTGGCGGCGATGGCCGGCGTCGCGAGGTGGTAGTCGAGGCGCCAGCCGACGTTCTTGGCCCAGCTCTGGCCGCGGTTGCTCCACCAGGTGTATTGGTCGGGCCCGGGGTTCAGGCGCCGGAAGACGTCGACGAGGCCGGCTTCGAGAAGCTTCGTGAGCCAGGCGCGCTCCTCAGGCAGGAAGCCGCTGTTCTTCTGGTTGCTCTTCCAGTTGCGCAGGTCGATCTCGTGGTGCGCGATGTTGACGTCGCCGACGAGCACGAATTCGCGCTCGGCCTTGAGCCGCAGCAGGTGCGGGAACATCTGGTCGAGGAAGCGGTACTTGGCGGCCTGGCGCTCCTCGCCGCTGGAGCCGCTCGGGAAATAGCAGCTGATGACGCTGAAGCGGCGCCGCGCGCTGTCGTAGCGGGTCTCGATCCAGCGCCCTTCGGCGTCGAACTCCTCGCTGCCGAAGCCGCTGATCACGGCGCTGGGCGCCTTCGCGGTATAGAGGCCGACGCCCGAGTAGCCCTTTTTCTGCGCAAAGTGGAAATGGCCGTCGAGGCCGGCAACGCGCTCGAAGCGGCCGGCCACGTCATCGGCCTGGGCCTTGACCTCCTGCACGCCCATACAATCGGCGCCCGCGCCTGCCGCCCATTCGAGCCAGCCCTTGTTGGC
>JAGWTS010000168.1 GCA_028868875.1 Burkholderiales bacterium
GCTGTTGCGGAGCAGTTGCCCAAGGTCGACCGATGGCGGGCACTGCTGGCCTACATCTGCCAACGAATCGTCGGTCAGATTGGCCTGCCGCCAGCGCCAGCTGCGCTCGCGGCGACCGGGTAACTGCTGTTTTTAGGTTTACTGAGATGCGCTGACCCCGTTTCAGAAGCGCCCGGCCACCCGCTAAATAGTGATCGCTACATCCGTGTATGCTTCTCTACATGGATGATTCGGGCTCACCGTGGCTGTTGCTGATCAGCTCGTTGCCCACATCGAGCGCGACGGCGCGCATGCGGGTCTGGCGCTCCCTGAAGGCCCTGGGTTGCGTGGCCTTGCGCGACGGGGCTTATCTGATGCCGGCCAGCCCGGAGCACGAGCAGGCGCTGCGGCGGCTGGCCGACGAGTGCGCCCGCGAAGGAGGCAGCGCCTGGCTGATGCCGACTCGATCCCGGTCGGCGGAAGAAGCCGCTGCCTACGGCCGGCTCTTCGACCGCAGCGAGGAGTACGCCGCGCTGCGCCAGGCCCTGAAGGAGGCGAACCGCGGGCTGGCCACCCTGGGGGCACCCGAACTGGCCCGCTTGCGGCGCAGGCTGCAGCGCGAGTTCGATGCGGTTCGGGCGATCGACTTCTTCCCCGGCGAGGCGAGCGTCGAGACCGAGGCGGCCTGGACCGATCTCGGCAGGCGCATCGACCGACTGATGGCGCCCGACGAGCCGCACGAGGCCAAGGGCCGTGTTCCCAGGCTCGACGCCGCCGACTATCAGGGCCGCACCTGGGCGACGCGGCGCCGCTTGTGGGTCGACCGGGTGGCCAGTGCCTGGCTCATCCGGCGCTTCATCGATCACGACGCCCGATTCAAGTGGCTGGCCAGGCCATCGGATTGTCCGAAGCGCGCCCTCGGATTCGACTTCGACGGCGCCGCATTCACGCACCGCGGCGATCGCGTGAGCTTCGAGACCTTGATGGCCAGCTTCGGGCTCGACGCCGACCCGGCCCTGGCGCGCCTGGCGTCGATCGTGCATGCGCTCGACGTCGGCGGCGACCCGGTGCCCGAGGCGAGCGGATTCGAGGCCGTGCTGGCCGGGGCGCGCGAGCGCCTGGGCGACGACGACGACGCGCTGCTGGCCGAGATGAGCTCGGTCCTCGATTCGCTGTACGCGCATTTCCTGCGCGAGGCCCGGCGGCCGGACGACAAGGGAGGGGCCCGATGAGCGAGACCGATTCCGGTGCGGCGGACGTGCCGCAGACCCCCTGCTCGCTGTGGCAGATGCTGCGCTACATGCTGGCGCTGGGCACCTGGGGCTTCGGCGGCCCGGTGGCCCTGGTCGGCTACATGTACCGCGACCTGGTCGATCGGCGGCGCTGGATCTCCGAGAGCGACTACAAGGAGGGCATGACGCTGGCGCAGTTGATGCCCGGCCCGCTGGCCGCGCAGCTCGCGATCTATCTCGGCTACGTGCAGGCCCGGGTGCTCGGCGCGACGCTGGCCGGCCTGGCCTTCGTGCTGCCGTCGTTCCTGATGGTGGTGGCCCTCGGCGCCGTCTACCGCGCCTACGGCGGCATCGCCTGGATGCAGGCCGTGTTCTACGGCGTCGGTGCGGCGGTCACCGGCATCATCGCGCTGAGCGCCTGGAAGCTGACGACGAAGAACATCGGCCGCGACCGGCTGCTGTGGGCCCTGTTCGCCATCAGCGCGGCGGTGACCGTGACGACCCGGTCCGAGAGCGTCTGGATCTTCCTCGGCGCGGGCGTCCTGGTCTGGCTGCTGCGGGCGCCGCCCAAGGCCTGGTCGCGCGGCCGCCTGAACGGCATCGCGGCACCGATCGCCGCCTTCTTCGCCATCGACGCGCTCGGCTGGCACAAGCTCGCCCAGCTCGGCACCTATTTCGCGTACGCGGGCAGCTTCGTCTTCGGCAGCGGACTGGCGATCGTGCCCTTTCTCTACGGCGGGGTGGTGCACGACCACCATTGGTTGAACGAACGCCAGTTCGTCGATGCCGTGGCCGTGGCGATGATCACGCCCGGCCCGGTGGTCATCACGACCGGCTTCATCGGCTATCTCGTCGCCGGCTTCTGGGGCGCGGTGGTGGCGGCCGCCGCGACCTTCGTGCCCTGCTGGCTCTTCACCATCCTGCCCGCGCCGTACTTCAAGCGTCATGGCAAGCGCCCCGGCATCGTCGCCTTCGTCGACGGCGTGACGGCGGCTGCCATCGGCGCGATCGCCGGAGCGGTGATCGTCATCGGCCAGCGCGCGATCACCGACTTCGCGACCGCCGCACTGGCCTTGACCACGGTCGCGGTGCTGTGGCGCTTCAAGAAGGTGCCCGAACCCTTGATCGTGCTGGTGGCGGCGCTCGTCGGCATCGGGCTGCACCTGCACGGCGGCGTCGGTGGCTCGGTGGCGGCGGCGGCGCCGCATGCCGTTGCGCTTGCGGGGGCAAAGCCATGACCCGCGGCCCCTCGGCTGCGGTCGCGCTGCTCTACCCCGGCGTGCGCGTCAGCGCCCACCCGGACGCCCTCCTTCGCCTGGGCGCCAAGGACGTTCTGCTCGCCACCCGCAGCCTGCCTTTCGGCAGCGACGTGCACCGGGTGGGCAGCCTCGAGCAGCTCGCGGCCGAATTGCCGGTCCGGCTGCAAAAGGGGACGCGCCTGTACCACGACCCGACATGCCGGCATTCCAGTCCTCGAGGCAACCGCTCGAATCGGGGTCGATCGAGCCCCTGGTCGCCGCGGTGAAAGCGCAGCTGGACGAGCAAGCGCCGCGCGCCGCAGCGCCCGAGGCTCCGGGCTACGCGCCGCCGAGCTGGCGGTAGACCTCGCGCGCCAGCGCCGCCAGTTCGGCGTCGTCGGTGTCGGCGCTCAGGGCATAGCCGTAGCGGTCCTCGATCCAGTAGAACGAGGTCTCGCGGCCCTGGTGCGCGGTGCGGAAGGCCGTCGTCGACGGCGCCTGCCCCGGCGCAAAGACCGCGACGTACAGGGTGACCCGCGTGCCCTGGGCGTTCTCGTACATGAACTGCGCGCGCGGGGCGTCGTCGCCGGGCAGCAGGCGCCCGCCCAGCAACCGGTAGCCGCGGTCGATCAGCGAAGGCACCTTCAGGGGCGCGCCGAGCCGGCGGCTGAGCCATTGCACCAGGTGCGCCTCGTCGGCGGCGCCGACCTCGACCGGGTGGCGCTTCTCCGGCACGAAGACGGCATGCGCCATGACCGCCTCCTGGACGAAGGCGGGCGAGGCGGCGAGGGCCCCGCCCGGCGTTGCGCGGGGGGCCGCGTACCAGCCGCCGGCGAGCCCGATGCCCAGCAGCAGCGCAGCCGCGGCGGCCTGCGGCCAGACCTGGCGCCGATGCAGGGCGCTGGCGCGGCGCCGGACCGCTGCCGCCATCGCCGGCGGCGTCTCGCCGAGGTCGGTGTCGCGCGCGAGTTGCCGCAGCCCGATGCGCTGGGCCTGCCATTGCAGCACCCGCGCTGCGTCGTCGGGATGGTCGCGCAACCGCTCCAGCAGCGCCGGGAGGCGCCGGGCGTCGAGCTGGCCGTCGACGAAGGCGTGCAGCTCGTCGACGCTGATCGGGGGGCGGTCGTCGTTCATCGCTTGACCAGGTGCAAGGGGGAGGCACGCGCGGCCGCGGCGGGGCCGGCCAGGGCCTCGCGCAGCCGCTCGCGGGCGCGGTGCAGCCTCGACATCACGGTGCCCACCGGCACGCCCAGGATCTCTGCCGCTTCGGCGTAGCTGTACTCCTCCAGCGCCACCAGCAGCAGCACCTCGCGCATCGCCTCGGGCAGGGTGTCGAGCGCGCGCTGCAGGTCCATGCGCTCGGCCGAGCGCGCCTGGTTGTCCGTTGCCGGCTCCGCGACGTCGTCGAGCCCGGCGTGGCCTTCGTCGTGCCGCCAGTCGCGACGCTGGTTGAGGTGCAGGTTGTGCATCAGCGACAGCAGCCAGCCGCGCAAGGCCGTGCCGCCCTGCCACAAGGACCATTTGGCGCAGGCCCGCTCCAGCGTGTCCTGCACCAGGTCGTCGGCGCGCGCGGCGTCGCCGGCGAGCAGCCGGGCATACCGGCGCAGGGCCGGGATGTGGGCCAGGATCTGCTCGACGCCCACCGCCCGCGCCGCTCAGGGACGCGCCAGATGCCAGACGCCGTTGAAGCCGTCACCGCTGCGCTCGCCGGCCTTCTTGTCCCTGGACCAGAAGTACAGCGGCCGGCCCTTGTAGGCCCATTGCCGGCTGCCGTCGTCGCGCGTCACCACCGACCAGTCGCCGCTGGCCGGCGCGTAGGCCGCAGCCGCCAGCGGCGGCCAGTTGGCCGCGCAGGGGCCGTTGCAGGCGCTCTTGCCGGCGGCGTCGCGGTCGAAGACGTACAAGGCCATGCCGTTGGCGCCGACGAGCGCGCCGTCCTGGGTCATCGCCGGCGCGGGGCCGCTGGCCGATGCGCAAGCGGTGGCGAGCAGGGCGGATAGTAGAAGTCCGGAAACCGGGAACGTGGAACGCATGCAAAACCTCCGTGTTGAAGAGCCACCTGCGGTGAACACGGCATGGCCGCCGAATATTCCATCGACCTGCAGAATATCGCCGGCCCGAGCCGAAGGTGCGGCGGCTGGACCCGCCAGCGCGAAGCGAAAGCGCGCGCTGGCGCGTTGGAAGCGCAGCGCGCGGCGCAGGCGGCTGGCCGGATCGAGGCTTGTTTCGATCGACGGCCGTCCCGGCGTCTAAAGTCACCCCTCTCGACATCACCGAACTCAGGAGACAAAGAATGGCAGGCACCCTGCGTCGCACCTGGATGGCCTGGCTGGTCGCCGCGGCGGCCGCGCTGCTCGGCGGGGCCGCCGCCGCGCAGGGCGGCATCGTCCACCTCGTCGTCGGCTACCCGCCCGGCGCCACCTCGGATGCGCTCACGCGCGTGGTCGCGCAGGCGATGGCGCAGCGCCTGAAGCAGACCGTCATCGTCGAGAACATCGCCGGCGCCGGCGGGCGCATCGCCGACGAGGTGGTCAAGGGCAAGCCGGCCGACGGCAGCTGGCTGCTGATGACGCCGGTGGCCACGATGTCGATCTTTCCGACCTCGTTCGCCGGCCAGCTGCGCTACGACCCGTTCAAGGATTTCGTGCCGGTGGCGCACCTGGCCAACTTCGCCCTGGGCTGGGGCGTCAACGCCGGGGTGCCGGCGAAGACGCTGAAGGAGTACGTGGCGCTGGTGAAGGCGCACCCGCGCAAGTACGGCCTCTACGCCTCGGCGGCGGCCGGCAGCCTGCCGCACTTCTTCGGCGTGATGTTCGCCCGCACGGCCGGCATCGAGCTCGAGCACGTGCCCTACAAGGGCACCGCGCCGGCCATGCAGGCGCTGGCCTCGGGCGAAATCAGCGCCGCCTCCACCGTCGCAGCCGACATCCGCGCCGTCGTCCAGGCCGGCAAAGCGCGGCTGCTGGCGGTCAGCGGCGCCCAGCGCGACCCGATGTTCCCCGACGTGCCCACCTTCAAGGAGCAGGGCTTCGACCTCGTGGCCGAACCCTGGTATGCGATGTTCGCGCCGGCCGGCACGCCCGAGGCGACGGTCGAGCGCCTGGCGCAGGCGGCGCAGGACTCGGTGCAGGACCCGGCCGTGCACGCGCGCCTGGTCACCATGGGCCTGCAGCCCACCGGCTATGGCCCGCAACGCCTGGGCCAGATCATGAAGGACGATTACGAGCGCTGGGCCCCGGTGATCAAGGCCTCGGGCTTCAAGCCCGGACAATGACCTGATCCGAGGTGCTGCAGCGGGTGGCTGCCCTCATCCCCGGCGGCGTGGTCGATGCCGAACTGCAGCAGGCCGGCATGGCGGCGGGCATCGACATGAGCCTGCATCGGGTGCGCCGGATGCACAGCCTGGACCTGGCGCAGCGCACCGCGCGCCAGATGGCCTTCGACTGGGAGCCCGCCGCATGACGACGCTCCTGCACCGGCGCCGAGCGCCGGCCGCCTTCAGCCCGCGCAGCGCACGATCACGAAGACCAGCGCCGCGCCGATCGTGGTCAGGCCGATGAGGCGTGGCGCCGTGCCGGCATCGTCGTCCGAATGGGCTTGCGGCAGCACGTCGGACAAGGCGATCGAGAGCAGGAAGCCGGCGAAGAATCCGAGGTAGAGCAGCATGCCCGCAGGCGGAATGGTGAGCAGACAGGCGATGCCCACGCCGGCCATCGGCGCGGCCGCATCGAGCAGCAGCATCGCCAGCGAAAGCCGCTTCGAATTGCGGTGGCTCAGCATCAGCCCCATGGTGTTCAGGCCATCGCAGCCGTCGTGCGCGATCACCGCCGCGGCCACCATCGCACCGACCTCGGGCGAGATCTGGAATGCCAGGCCGATGCCGACCCCGTCGAGCACGCTGTGGCCGATCAGCGCCAGCGCCGACAGCACGCCGATCTGCGGCTGATGCGGATCCGCGCCGCCGGCCCCGCGCCGCTGGCGCCCACGGAGGAATTTCTCCAGGGCGTGGAAGAAGAGGAAGCCCGCCACCAGCGCGACCATGGCGCCCGTCGGTGCCGCCCCGATGCGCTGCGCCTGGGAAAAGATCTCGGGCAGCAGGTCGAAGGCGACGACGCCGAGCAGCACCCCCCCGGTGAATCCGAGCAGGTCATGCAGGCGCCGGCGTGCGCGCAAGGCGAACAGGCCGCCTCCCAGGGTGGAGAAGAAGGTCGCCAGCGACATCAGCACCGCGGTCATGACGACCTCCGCGGCGCTGCGCAGGCCGTCATGGGGCGCCCTCGTCGCCGGGCCGCACGATGTCTTCGAGCTGGTAGCGCTCGAGCTTGCGGTACAGCGTGCTGCGCGATATGCCCAGCGCCCGCGCCGCCTGCGCCAGGTTGCCGTGCGCGTCCTGCACGGCGCGCACGATGGTGGCGCGCTCCGATTCCTCGAGGCTCGTCGTCGCGCTCTGAGGCCGGGACGGCTGCGGCACCGCCAGCGGCTGCTGCAGCAGTTCCGGCGGCAATTCGAGCACGCCCACCACCGGGTCGTCGCTGGTGAGCAGCAGGCTCTCGACGACGTTGCGCAGCTCGCGCACGTTGCCGGGCCAGGCATAGGCGCTGAGCAGGGCCAGCACCTCGGGGCCGAATTCGCGCATCGGAACGCCGTGGCGGCGCGACAGGGAATGGTTGAAATGATCGGTCAAGCATTCGACGTCTGATTCGCGTTCACGCAGCGCAGGCACCAGAACCCGGGTCACGCCGATCCGGTGGTACAGGTCGCGGCGAAAGCGCCCGGCCTCGATCTCGCCGAGCAGGTCGCGATTGGTCATGGCCAGCACGCGCACGTCGACGCGGCGCGGCTTGGCTTCGCCCAGGCGGTAGACCACCCCTTCCTCGAGCGCGCGCAGGAGCACCGGCTGCAGATCGAGCGGCAGCTCGCCGATCTCGTCCAGGCACAGCGTGCCGCCATGTGCGAGCTCGAAGCGGCCGGGGCGGCCCTCGTTCGTGGCCCCGGTGAAGGCGCCGCGCACATGGCCGAAGAGCTCGGCCCCGATCAAGGCCTTGGTCGAGGCGCCGCAGTTGAAGGGCACGAAGGGGCCGCTGCGCTCGTCGTCGCCGTGGATGGCGCGTGCGAAGAGCTCCTTGCCGACGCCCGTCTCGCCCTGGATCAGCACCGGCACCCTGCGCCCGCTCAACTGGCGCGCGCGCTCGACCGCGGCGAGCAGCGCCTTGCTGCGCCCGACCAAGGGCGCGAAGGCGCCCGGTTGCGGCTCGATCGCTGCGGCCGGCCCCCGGCCGCCGGCATGGGCGCGGGCGGGTGCAGCGCGCCCGGCCGCGGCGGCAACGCCGGCGCCGGCGCCTGCGACGCGCGCCGGCTGCGGCACGATCACCAGGGCGCCGATCGTCGCGCCCTCGATGCGCACCGGATGCAGCCATTCCGGGCGCAGGCACTCCGGCAGGCGGCGCGCCCATTCCTCGACCTGGAGTCCCGCGTCCAGCCCGGGCAGGCAGCGGCCCATGCGCAGATCGTCGCAGGGCGGGGTTCCGGTCGAATGAATGAGCCGTGCGCCGCGATCGAGCACCATCGTCGCCAGGGCGTCGCCGCGCCCGCCGAGGCGGATGCTGGCTTCGAGCAGGTGCACATGCTCGCGGCTCGCGCGCTCGGCCAGCACCGATTCGATCTGGCGCGCCGCCGCGGTGGCCAATACGAGGTTGTTGATCTGGAAGGTCTTGGGCGGGCCGGAGATGTCGACCACGCCGATGATCTGCTCGGTGCCGGGCATGAACACCGGCGCCGCGGCACAGGTCCAGCCCTTGATGCCTTCGCAGAAATGCTCCGCCGCATGCACCTGCGCCGGCAACCGGGTCGCCAGCGCGGTGCCGATGCCGTTGGTCCCGACCACCCCTTCATGCCAGTTGCCCCCGGCCACGAGGCGGATCTGCTCGGCGGTTTCCAGCGTCTTCAGATCGCCCGCGACCTCGAGCACGACGCCATGCGGATCGGTCAGCAGCAGGATCGAGCCCGAGCGCGCCAGCAGATGGGCCGAGCCCATGAACAGCCCCTGGGCGGCCCACATCAGGTCGCGGTTGCGGCGGCGCAGCAGTTCGAGCGCGTCGCCGCTCGCCGCCAGTGGCGCCAACCGCGTGCGCGCTTCGACCCCGCTGCGCTGGCTGCGCTGCCAGGACGACAGCACGCTCTTGGACACCGCCATCGGGGCGAGCGGCTCGCCCATCAGGAAGCGCTCCCAGGCATCGAGCGTCTGGCGCTCGTTGAGGCGCTCCGAGGGCCCGGGAGACAGCGCGACGGGGTCGCGCGATCCGGGCGATGGGCTGGGGTAAGCGTCGTGATGCATGCTGGTCTGCTCTCGCGCCATGCGGTGACTCGCAGCCCCGCGAGGCGCCAAGGCCGCACGGCGTCGAGAAATGGATCAAGGGGTGTTGCGCTTTTTGTGTTTTTTGTGTTTCATTATCGCCCGAGCCGACTCTTCAGCGCTCAGAACCCATTCTGCGCAGCGGTACCCAGGCGATCCAAACGAGCAGGAACGCACAAGATACAGCCACCAGACCCGCCAGCCAAGCGCCCGCCCCCGTCAGCGCCGAAGGCAGTTCCTGGACCACGAGCCAGACGTTGAGCGCCAGGATCAGCGCACCGCTCTGCCAGGCCAGACGGCGCTGCCAGCCGGGGTTGGCAAAGCGGCCCATGATGCGCCGCTCGCTCGTGAACCGAACCAGGGGCACGATCGCGAACGGCAGTTGCAGGCTCAGCACCACCTGGCTCCAGACCAGCAATTGCAGCACGCCGCCGCTGCCGGCATGGGCCAGCACCGCGACCGCCGGGACCACGGCGATGGCGCGGGTGATGAGCCGGCGCTTGATCGGGCTCAAGCGCAAGCGCACAAACCCCTCCATCACGACTTGGCCGGCCAGGGTGCCGGTGATGGTCGAACTCTGGCCCGAGGCGAGCAGGGCGATGGCGAAGGCGCTCGCCGCCAGCGTGGTGCCGAGCAACGGGGTGAGCAGTTCGTGCGCCTGCGCCAAATCGGTGACGACGATGCCGCGGGTGAAGAAGGTGGAGGCCGAGAGCACCAGGATCGCCGCGTTGATGACGAAGGCGATGTTGAGCGCGAGCGCGGTGTCGATGAAGTTGTAGCGGATGGCCTCGCGCAGGCCGCGCGTGCTGGTGTCGATGCGCCGCGTCTGCACGAGCGACGAATGCAGGTACAGGTTGTGCGGCATCACGGTGGCGCCGATGATGCCGATTGCGACGAACAGGCTGCGCCGGTCCAGTTGCGGCACGAGGCCGCCCGCCACCTGGCCCCAGTCGGGCTGGGCGAGCAGGATCTCGATGCCCATGCAGGCGCCGATCGTGAACACCAGCGCTGCGACCACGGCCTCGAGCTTGCGGATGCCGTAGTGCTGGAGCACGAGGATCAGCATCACGTCCAGCCCCGTGATCACCGCGCCCCAGGCCAGCGGAATGCGGAACAGCAGGTTGAGCGCGATCGCGCTGCCGACGACCTCGGCGAGGTCGCAGGCGATGATGGCGATCTCGCTCAATCCCCACAGGGCCCAGACCACCGGGCGCGCGTAGTGCCGGCGGCAGGCCTGGGCCAGGTCGAGGCGGCCGACGATGCCCAGCCGCGCCGCCAGGCTTTGCAGCAGCATCGCCATCAGGTTCGAAGCCAGCAGCACCCACAGCAGCTGGTAGCCGAAGCGCGCCCCGCCTTCGAGATCGGTGGCCCAGTTGCCCGGGTCCATGTAGCCCACGCTCACCATCGTGGCAGGGCCGACGAAGCCCAGGGCGCGCCAGCGCTGCGGCGCGCCCAGGCGCATGTCGACGGTTTGTTCGAGGTTGGTCATTCGGGGACTTTCCGCGGCGGGGCTCGAAACAAGGGGCCCGCGGCGAGCCGCGGGCCCCGGCCGGAGGATCAGGCGCGGCCGAGCTTCTCGGCGCCGCCGCCCATGGCCGGACCCAGGGTCGGGTCGATCGTCTCCGGCTTCTTCGCGACCAGGGTCTGCGTCGTCAGGATCAGCCCCGCCACCGAAGCCGCATTGCGCACGGCGCAATAGCTCACCCGCACCGGGTCGATGACGCCGTGGGCCGCGAGATCGACGAAGCGCCCGCTGCGGGCGTCCAGGCCGACGCCGGGCGCCGACTCGAGCGTCTTGCGCGTGATCGCCTGGCCGTCGAGGCCGCAGTTCGCGGCGATGTGGTGCAGCGGCTGGCGCAAGGCGCGCTGCAGCAGCTTGGCGCCTTGCTGGACATGGCCTTCGGTACGCGAGATCAGCTCATCGAGCGCGGCCGAGGCGTAGAGCAGGGCCAGCCCGCCGCCGGGCACCACGCCTTCGGCGATGGCGGCGCGCGCGGCGTGGATCGCGTCTTCGATCAGGTGATAGCGGCGCTTTTGCTCGACCGGGGTGGCGCCGCCGGCGAGCAGCATTGCGGTGCCGCCCGAGAGCTTGGACAGGCGCTCCTTGATCTTGTCGCGCTCGATGTTCTCGGGCGCCAGCTCGTATTGCCGCAGCACCTGCTGGCGGCGCGCGGCGACGGCGGCCGGGTCGCCCACGCCGGCGGTGATGACGGTCTGGTTCGACGAGATCTTGACCTGGCGCGCGCGCCCGAGGTCGCGCAGCTGGACCGCGGCGAGGCTGCCGCCGAGGTCGCGCGCGATGACGCGCCCGCCGGTGAGGATCGCAATGTCCTCGAGCATCGCCTTGCGCCAATGGCCGTACTCGGGCGGATGGATCGCCGCGACCAAGGCCCCGCCCTTGTCGCGCCAGGCGAGCAGGCTGACGACGCAGGCCGGAGCGACCTCCTCGGCGATGACGAGCAGCGGCCGCTTCGAGTCGGCAACGAGCGCCAGGATCGACGCCACGTCGGCGGGCGAAGTCAGGCGCTGGTCGGTCATCAGGATGTAGGGGTCGTCCAGCACCACCTGCATCTTCTCGACGTCGGTGATCATGTGGTGCGAGAGGTAGCCGCGGTCGAAGGCCATGCCGTCGACGACCTCGAGCAGGGTCTGCACCGTGTTGCCGTAGTCGACGTCGACGATGCCGTCGGCGCCGACGCGCTC
>JAGWTS010000543.1 GCA_028868875.1 Burkholderiales bacterium
CGCCATCGTCGTCGCGATGGCGCTGGGCTGCTCGACCAACGCCGTGATCCACGTCATCGCGATGGCGCGCCGCGCCGGCATCGACATCGGCCTCGACGACTTCGACCGCGCCAGCCGCGAGGTGCCGGTCATCGCCAACATCCGGCCCAGCGGCGACAGGTACCTGATGGAAGACTTCTTCTACGCCGGCGGGCTGCCGGCGCTGATGAGCCGCCTCACCCCCTTCCTGAAGCTCGACGCCGCCACCGTCAGCGGCAAGACGCTGGGCCAGGACATCGCCGGGGCGAAGGTCTTCAACGACGACGTGATCCGACCGCTTAGCAACCCGATCTACGCCGAAGGCGCGCTCGCGGTGCTCAGCGGCAACCTGGCGCCTGCGGGCTGCGTCATCAAGCCCAGCGCCTGCGAGCCGCGCTTCCTGAAGCACACGGGCCCGGCCCTGGTCTTCGACGACTACCCGTCGATGAAAGCCGCGGTCGAAGACGAGAACCTGGACGTGACCGCCGACCACGTGCTGGTGCTGCGCAACGCCGGGCCCCAGGGCGGCCCCGGCATGCCCGAATGGGGCATGCTGCCGATCCCGAAGAAGCTGGTGAAGCAGGGCGTGCGCGACATGCTGCGACTGTCGGACGCGCGCATGAGCGGCACGAGCTACGGCGCCTGCATCCTCCACGTCGCGCCCGAATCCTGGGTCGGCGGGCCGCTGGCGCTGGTGCGCAGCGGCGACCTGATCACGGTCGACGTCGCGGCGCGCCGCATCCACCTCGTGGTCGACGACGCCGAACTCGAGCGCCGCCGCGCCGCCTGGATCCCGCCCTCCCCGCGTTACGAGCGCGGCTACGGCGCGATGTTCCTGCGCCATGTGGGCCAGGCCGACGCCGGCTGCGATTTCGACTTCCTCGAAACCGGTTACGGCGCGCCGGTCGGCGAGCCCGACATCTTCTGAACCCGACGGAGAACGCCTTGAGCCTGTCCGATTCGACCCGCACCCAGCTGAAGACGGTGAGCAGCGCCACCTTGTGCACCGCCTTGTTCAAGCGCGGCTTGCGCAACCAGTTCATCCAGGACGTGAGGCCGCTGAATCCCGGTCTGCCGAACATGGTGGGCGAGGCCTTCACGCTGCGCTACATCCCGGCGCGCGAAGACCTGAACCCGATCAGCGTGTTCCAGGACCGCAAGCATCCGCAGCGC
Source organism: Burkholderiales bacterium (assembly GCA_028868875.1). Taxonomy (GTDB): domain Bacteria; phylum Pseudomonadota; class Gammaproteobacteria; order Burkholderiales; family Burkholderiaceae_C; genus Rubrivivax. The sequence continues at coordinate 1,192 of JAGWTS010000543.1, forward strand.
CAGGCGGTGGAGCGCTGCCCGCCCGGCGCGGTGTTCGTGATCGACAGCCGCAAGGACGCGCGCGCCGCGTCGGCCGGCTCGATCCTGGTCTCGAGGCTGATGGTGCGCGGCGTCGCCGGCGTCGTCACCGACGGCGGCTTTCGCGATTCGCCCGAGATCGCGCGGCTGGCGATTCCGGCCTACCACCAGCGGCCTTCGGCGCCGACCAACCTGACCCACCACCAGGCGCTGGACATCGACGTGCCGATCGGCTGCGGCGATGTCGCGGTCTTCCCCGGCGACGTCATCGTCGGCGACGGCGAGGGCGTGGTCGTGATCCCGGCGCACCTGGCCGACGAGATCGCGGCCGAGGCGGTCGAGATGACGGTGTTCGAAGACTTCGTCACCGCCGAGGTGCTCCAGGGCCGCTCGATCCTCGGCCTGTATCCGCCGACCGACGACGGCGCGCGCGCCGACTTCGCCGCCTGGCGCCGCGCCAACGGCCGCTGAACCCCGCCCCCGGCGCCGGGGGCCAGGCGCGCTTAAGCTCGGCCCGATGAAGGTGCTGAGCGTCAACCGGGCCCAGGCCCGCCCCATCCGGATCGGCGAGCGCTCGGTGCTCACGGCGATCGACAAGCGCGCCGTCGCAGGGCCGGTGGCGGTCGGGCCGCTCGGCCTCGAAGGCGACGAGCAGGCCGACCTCTCGGTCCACGGCGGACTGTCCAAGGCCGTCTACGCCTACCCGCAAGAGCATTACGCGTTCTGGCGCACGGTTCGCGCCCAGGCCCGCGTCGCGCTCTGGGACGAGGCGCTGGCGCCGGGGGCGATGGGCGAGAACCTGAGCCTCGAAGGCCTGCTCGAGGACCAGCTCTGGATCGGCGACCGCCTGCGCCTGCCGAACTGCCTGCTCGCAGTGAGCGAACCGCGCCAGCCCTGCTTCAAGTTCAACGCCGCGATGGGCTTCAAGCAGGCGTCCAAGCTGATGGCCGAATCGGGCTATTGCGGCGCCTACCTCGCGGTCGTCGAATCCGGCAGCGTCGCCGCCGGCGACTCGATCGAGCTGATTCCGGGGCCGCGCGAAGTCAACCTGAG
>JAGWTS010000544.1 GCA_028868875.1 Burkholderiales bacterium
TCGCGCGCCGGCGTGAAGATGCGCACCCGGTAGTCGGCGCCGGCCACCGTGGGCGGCAGCAGAAAGGTCGTCTCCGACAGGTTGGTCCAGCGCGCGAAGGCCGCCATCGTCGCGTCGTCCAGCCCCTCGGCCGCATGGACCACGGCAAGCGGGTTGCCGCGCAAGGGCAGGGCGGAAAACACGTCGAGCTGGTGGAACCGGCGTTTCATGACAAGGCCTCCTGCAGAACCCGGGCGAGCGCGATGACGCCGGCTTCGATGCGCTCGGGCGTCACGGTGACGAAGCTCAGCCGCATCGTATGCGCGTGGCCGCCGCCGGCAAAGAAAGGTGCGCCGGGCACGTAGGCCACCCCGGCCGCCACCGCCTTGGGCAGCAGTGCGGTGCTGTCCAGTTCAGTCGGCAACTCGACCCAGAAGAACATGCCGCCCGCGGGCACGTTCCAGCGGCAGCCCGGCGGCATGTGGCGTTCGAGCGCGGCGCGCATCGCGTCGCGCTGCAGGCGGTAGCGCGCGCGCACGGTCGGCACGTGGCGCTCGAGAAAGCCGTCCTTGACCACTTCGTGGACGATGCGCTGGTTCAGGCTCGGGGTGTGCAGGTCGGCCGCCTGCTTGGCCTGCAGCAGCTTCGGGTACAGCGCCTTCGGCGCGACGACGTAGCCCAGGCGCAGCCCCGGCGCCAGCACCTTCGAGAACGAGCCGAGGTAGATCGCCTCGGTGCCGGCTCGGGCGGCGATCGGCGGCGGCGGGGGCTGGTCGTACCAGAGCTCGCCATAGGGGTTGTCTTCGACGATGGGCAGGCCGATCGCGGCGGCCTTGTCGGCAATCGCATGGCGCCGCGCTGCGCTCAGGCAGCGCCCGCTCGGGTTCTGGAAGTTTGGCAGCAGGTAGACGAAGCGCGCGCCGCGCGCGGCGTCGAGCGCGTCCGCCAGCGGGCCTTCGGCGTCGCCCTCGACGGCGACGAACTCGGCCTCGTAAGGCGCGAAGGCCTGGAGTGCGCCGAGGTAGGTCGGGGCTTCGACCGCGACCCGGCTGCCCGGGTCGACGAGGAGCTTGCCGACGAGGTCCAGCCCTTGCTGCGACCCGGCCGTGATGAGCACCTGCGAGGCCTCGGCCTGCAGGCCCTGGCGGCCCGTCTCGGCCGCGACCCATTCGCGCAAGGGGGCGTAGCCTTCGCTCGCGGCGTATTGCAGGGCTTCGCGCGGGTTGTCGCGCAGCACCTTGGCACTTGCCTCGGCCAGGGCCTCGACCGGAAAGCCCTCGGCCGCGGGCAGGCCGCCGGCGAGCGAGATCACGCCGGGGCGCTCGGTGAGCTTCAGGATCTCGCGGATCGCCGAGGGTTCGAGCCGCTCGGCGCGGCGGGCCAGGGTCCAGGTCACGGGCGTGTCTCCAGCAAAAGAAGCGTCAGGCGGGGCGCGCCACCGGCATGCGGCGGCCGACGAACACCACCGCCATCACGGCGAGGGCGAAGAACAGGGTGCGCGGGTCCAGGCGCTCGCCCAGCACCGGCACCGCGAAGAGCAGGGCCAGGAAGGGCTGGAGCAGCTGCACCTGGCTCACGCGCACGACGCCGCCCAGCGCCAGCCCGCGGTACCAGGCGAAGAAGCCGAGCCACATCGAGAACACCGATACGTAGCCGAAGCCGAGCCAGGCGCTGGCGTGGACGGGCGCGGTCGGTGCCAGCCACAGCGCGACCGGCAGGGTCAGCGGCAGCGAGGCGACGAGGATCCAGCAGATGACGAGCGGCGCCGGCATCACCGCGGCGACGCCGGCGCCGGCCACGTAGCCGACCGAGGTGCTGGCGACGGCGAGCAACAGCAGGCCGTCGCCGATGCCGAGGCGGCCGCTGCCGGCCCAGGCGGCGAAGCCGAGCACGAGGGCGCAGCCGAGCCCGGCGCAGATCCAGAAGCCGGCCGAGGCGCGCTGGCGCAGCACGAGCGAGCCCACCGCCGCGGTGCCCAGCGGCAGCACGCCGGTGACGACCGCGGCATGCATGGCGTCGACATGGCGCAGCGCCAATGCCAGGAAGAGCGGAAAGCCGACCACGGTGCCGAGCGCGCTTGTCGCCAGCGCCGGCGCATGGCGCCAGCCCGGCGCCGGGGCCCGCACGACGAGCAGGTAGACCAGGCTCAGCAGCCCGGCGACCGCGGCGCGACCGGCGGTGACGAAGGCCGGTTGCAGCTGCGGATCGGCCGCGGCGCCGACCGCGAGCCGGGTCATGGGCAGCGTCATCGCGAAGATCGCGACGCCGAGGGCGCCGAGCAG
>JAGWTS010000169.1 GCA_028868875.1 Burkholderiales bacterium
TCGGCCTGGCTCGTCGCGAGCTGCAGCCGGGGCTCGATGCCCTGCGCCTGGTAGGCCGACTGCATCATCGCCAGCACCGCCATGTTGTGCGCCGCGAGGTCGTCGAAGCCCCAGCGCCGCTGCGCGCGCCGCACCTCCTCGGCGTATGCGCCGCCGCCGCAGACCAGGGTCACGCGGCCACCGCCGAGCTCGGCGAACAGGGCCAGCCAGTCGCGCAGCAGCGGATCGTCATTCAGGCTGCCACCGATCTTCACGACCCACATCAGCGCCATTCCTTTTCGGCCAGCGCGGCCACCGCGACCGCGGCGGCGCCGACGCCCGCCCAGGCCAGCACCTGCGGCGGCGCGCCCGGGGCGGGGCGTGCCACGTCGCCGGCATAGTCGCAGCGGCGCCAGTGCGGCGGGACCAGCTCGGCGACGAGAAAGCCCCCGCAGCCGGCCGCGACCGCGACCGCGCCGGGCCCGAGCCCGTGGCGCGCAGCCACGCGCTCGACTTGCCCGCGCAACTCGGCCAGCTGCAGGCCGCGCCAGGCACGCGCGAATTCGAGCCACTCGGCGGCGTCGGCGTCGCGCGCGTCGAGGCCGATCATGCGGGCGAGCCGGGCCCGGCTGTGGGCCGCGTCCTTCGGCGCCTGGTCGGCGCTGGGTTGCTGGTCGTGCGCCGGATCGAGCTCGCCGGTGAGGCGGTAGACGTCGGCGCTGGTGGCGAAGAATTCGTTCATCACGTTGAGCTCGCGCCCGCGCCAGGCCACGCGCGGGCCGAAGGCGCACAAGGGCGTGCGCACGACGCCGTGGTAGACGAGCTCGCCTTCGGCCAGGCGATCGGCGTCGCTGCGGCTCGCGCCGAGGACGCGGCCGCCCGCGAAGGCGACGAGGTCGGTGGTCGTGCTGCCGATGTCGACGAGCAGCCCCTGCTCCGGGGCGAGGGCGAGGGCGCAGTGGCGCGCGGTCGCGAGCCAGTTCGCCGAGGCGATGGTGCGCCAGGCGGCGCCGGCCTCGGCGGCGCCGAACCAGCCCGCGTCGCCGCCGAAGAAGCGCGGTCCCGGCAGCGCCGCGGCGAGCGCGGCGGCGATGCGGCCCACGCCCTGCTCGCGGTGCTCGAAGAGGTCGACCAGCTCGCCCGTCATCGTCACCGCGTGGCTCGCCTCTTCGAGCCCGGGCCAGCGCTCGAGCGCGGCGGCGAGGGCGGCGTCCAGGTGCTCCATGCCCTGCCACAGCGGGCAAGGCCATTGGGCCGCGTCGCGCACCCGGCCGTGCTCTAGCAGCGCCGCCTTGACGTGGGCGCCGCCGATGTCCCAGCCGACGATCGCGGCCGTCTTCATCGGGTCGAACTGCGATACTCGGCCGGCCGCGACACCCGACTTTCGATCGATCCGCCATCCATGCTCTTGATTCCCGTCATCGACATCATGCGAGGCCAGGTCGTGCGCGCGAAGCGCGGCGACCGCCAGCAATACCGTCCGATCGTTTCGCAGCTGTGCAGCGGCAGCGAGCCCGTCGAGGTGGCCCGCGCGCTCGCCCGGCACTGCCGTTCGGCGCGACTGTACCTGGCCGATCTCGACGCCCTCACCGGCGGCCCCGCGCAGGCCGGTGTCCTCGCCGATCTGCTTCGCGCCTTGCCCGACACCGAAATCTGGGTCGATGCGGCCTTCTCGTCGCCGGCTTCGGTGGCCGCTTTACGCGAGCGCGTCGGCTCCGGGGCCGAGCGCCTGGTTCCGGTCTTCGGCAGCGAATCGCTGGCCACGCGGGCCGAGCTCGAAGCCTGCCTGCCCGGGCCCGATGCGGGCCTGCTCTCGCTCGACCGGCGCGATGGCGAGCGCCTGGACCGCGCCGGCTGCTGGGAGGCGCCGCAGTGCTGGCCCGCACGCGTGATCGTGATGACGCTCGAGCGTGTGGGCGCTGATGCAGGCCCCGACCTCGACACCCTGCGCGAGGTGCAGAAGCGATCGCCCGCGACCCGGCTCATCGGCGCCGGCGGCGTCCGCGACGCCACCGACCTCGAACGCGCCGAGCGCGCCGGCGCCGAGGCCTGGCTGGTCGCGAGCGCGCTGCACGACGGGCGCCTGCCGCCGGCCGGGCAGAACTTCGGATAGGTGAACATGGGGCGCGCCGATTCATGATTCGTGCCACCGCTGCGGCCCGGGCCGCATGCCCGCCGCGAGGCTCCGAATCGCAACACTCTGTGGCAGATTTGGTGGCGGCAGGCCCGCGCTGCCCGGCGCAACTGGGCGCATAGGCATGGCACATGGCTTGCCTGTCCTGACCCGATGAGCTCGAATCCCGCGCCGGCCTGGACCTGCCCTTTCTGCCCCCTGGCCTGCGATCACTTCAGCGTCCAGGCCGCAGCCGGCCGGCTCGCCCCGGCCGGTGCCGACTGCACAAGGGCGCAGGCCATGCTGGCGCGCTTCGGCACCACGCCGGGTGCGGCCGAAGCCGAGATCGACGGCACCCCGGCGAGCCGTGAAGCCGCCATCGCCGCCGCCGCGGGCGTGCTCGGCGCCAGCCGGCAGCCGCTTTTCGCCGGCCTGGGCGCCGATGTCGCCGGTGCGCGCGCCCTTTATGCCCTGGCCTGTGCCACCGGCGCGATCAGCGATGCCGCCGGCGGCGTGGCCCTGATGCAGGGTCTGCGTGCGCTTCAGGATCGCGGACAGTTCACGACGACGCTGGCGGAAGTGCGGGCCCGCGCCGACCTCATCGTCTTCGTCGGCGGCCTGCCGGATGCGGCGGCGCCGCTCACGCTCGAGCGGCTCGGGCTCGGCGCAGCTCTCGCGCGCCGCGTCGTCGTGCTCGGGTCGGGCACGGACGATGCGGCCGGACTCGCGCGCTGGGCTGGGCCGGCCGTCGCGGTCGAAACGCTGTACTTGCAGGACGACCTGTTCACGACCCTGGCCTGGCTCGGCGCCGCGGTCGCCGGGCGTGCACCGGCGGGCTTGCCGCCGGCGTTGCGCGCGCTGGCCGAACAGCTGCGCGCCGCGCGCTATGCGGTGCTGGTCGGCACCCCGGCGCGGCTGCCGGCGCAGTCCGCATTGATCATCGAGGCCGTGCACCGCCTCGTCGGCGATCTCAACCGCAGCACGCGCGCCGCGGCTTTGTGGATCGGCGGCGGCAACGGCGCTGCCACCGCGAACCAGGTCTGGGCCTGGCTCAGCGGCCTGCCTTTGCGCTCGCGTGCCGGGCCGCAGGGGCTGGAGCACGAACCCCATGTCTTCGACACGGTGCGGCTGATCGCCGACGGCGCCGTCGATGCGCTGCTCTGGGTCTCGAGCTTCGAGCCCGATGCGGCGCCGCCGAACTCCGCGCTGCCGCAGGTCGTGCTCGGCCACCCGGACCAGGCGAGCGCCTGCCGGCGCAAGGGAAGCATCTTCATCCCGGTCGCGACGCCCGGCGTCGGCGCCGCCGGCCATGTGTTCCGCACCGATGGAACGGTGCTGATGCCCTTGTTCGCGGTGCGGCCCGATGGCCTGCCGGGCGTCGACGAAGTGGCGCGCGCCCTCCTGGGGGCGCTCGAATCCAGGAGGGCGGCATGACGAGTCTGCTGCTGCGCGGCGGCCGCGTCGTCGACCCGACGCAGGGGGCGTCCACCGAGGCGCGCGACATCGCGGTCCAGGGCGGCCGCATCGTCGCCCCCGCGCCCGGCCAGCGCTTCGACGAAGCCATCGACGCCACCGGCTGCGTCTTGATGGCCGGCGGCATCGACCTGCACAGCCACATCGGCGGCGGCAAGGTCAACCTCGCGCGCATGCTGATGGCCGAGGACCACCGCAACGCCGGCAACCCCTGGGCCTTGCCGACGAACGCGCTCGAACTCGCCTCCTGCGGCAGCTGTTCGCCCGGCACCCTGGCCACCGGCTACCGCTACGTCGAGATGGGCTATACGTCGGTCTTCGAGCCGGCGATGCTGCCCAGCAATGCGCGCCATGCCCACATGGAAATGGGCGACGTGCCGGTGCTCGACCACGGCGCCTACGTGCTGCTCGGCAACGACGAGCTGTTCCTGCAACTGCTCGCCGAAGGCGGCCCAGAAGGCCGCAACTACGAGCTGCTGCGCGACTACACCGCCTGGACGATCAACGCGAACAAGGCGATGGGCGTGAAGGTCGTGAACCCGGGCGGCATCTCGGCCTTCAAGTTCAATCAGCGCAGCCTCGACGTGAACGAGGAGCACGTGCACTGGGGCGTGACGCCGCGCCAGGTGCTGCACACGCTGGCGCGGGCGCTGAAGGAATTGGGCGTCGCGCACCCGCTGCACATCCATGGCAGCAACCTGGGCGTGGCCGGCAACATCGAATCGACGCTCGAGACCATCGCCGCGCTCGAAGGCCTGCCGGCGCACCTGACCCATGTCCAGTTCCACGCCTACGGCAACGAAGGGCCGAAGAAGTTCTCGTCGGCCGCGGCGCGGCTGGCCGAAGCCGTGAACGCGAACCCGCAGATCAGCATCGACGTCGGCCAGATCATGTTCGGCCAGACCGTCACCGCCTCGGGCGACACGATGCGCCAGTTCGCCCAGGCCGGGCTGGCGAACCCGCGCAAATGGGTGGGATCGGACATCGAGCTCACGGCGGGCTGCGGCGTCGTGCCCTTCCGCTACCGCGAGCAAAGCTACGTCAACGCGCTGCAATGGGCGATCGGGCTCGAGATCTTCCTGCTCGTCAACAACCCCTGGCAGGTGGTGCTGACCACCGACCACCCGAACGGCGGCCCGTTCACGAGCTACCCGCACCTGATCCGCCTGCTGATGGACCGCTCGTTCCGCGAAGAGCAGATCGCGCGCCTGCATCCCGAAGTGGCGGCGAACTGCAACCTGCTCGCGATCCAGCGCGAACTCACGCTCGACGAGATCGCGGTGATGACGCGCGCCGCGCCGGCGCGGCTGCTCGGGCTTTCCGACCGCGGCCATTTGGCGCCGGGGGCCGCAGCCGACATCGCGGTCTACCGCGAACAGGCCGACCGCGAAGCGATGTTCAGGGCGCCCGAATACGTCTTCAAGGACGGTGCGCTGGTGGCGCGCTCCGGCCGCGTCAGTGCGACGCCCGCCGGCGGCGTCCACTTCACGACGCCGGGCTACGACCCGCTGGTCGAGAAGACGCTTCGTCGACGCTGGCCCGAGCAAGGTGCGGCGATCGCCTTCGACCATGTCGCGATCGGCGCGGACGAACTCTGCCGCTGCTGCAACGGCGGACGCCTGCTGCCCGCGGCCTGCTTGCGGGGCGAAGCATGATCCGCAACGGCGTCGCCATCGACGACAGCTTCGCCGAAGCCTTTCCGATGAAGGCCACGCGTTTGATCGTCACCGCGCACCGGCTCGAATGGGCGCGCCATGCGGCGGTGGCGGCGACCGGTTTCGCGACCTCGGTCATCGCCTGCGGTTGCGAAGCCGGCATCGAACGCGAACTCGCGGCCGAAGAAACCCCCGACGGCCGCCCGGGCTTCAGCCTGCTGCTGTTCTCGATGTCGGGCAAGGAGTTGGCCAAGCAGATCGAGCGCCGCGTCGGCCAATGCGTGCTGACCTGCCCGACCACGGCGGTCTTCGCCGGCCTGCCCGATGCCGGCGGCGACAGCGCCGCGCTGGGCAAGAACCTGCGCTTCTTCGGCGATGGCTGGCAGATCTCGAAGGTCATCGCCGGCACGCGCTACTGGCGCATCCCGGTGATGGACGGCGAATTCGTCGCCCAGGAAACGACGCCGGTGGTCAAGAGCGTGGGCGGCGGCAACCTGCTGCTGCTGGCGCGCGACACCGAAAGCGCGCTCGGCGCCGCAGAAGCCGCGGTGGCGGCGATGAAGCGCCTGCCCAACGTCATCATGCCGTTTCCGGGCGGGGTGGTGCGCTCGGGCTCGAAGGTCGGCAGCAAATACGCGAGCCTGGGCGCCTCGACCAACGACGCCTTCTGCCCGAACCTCTACGGCCTGGTGCCCAAGAGCGAGCTGACGCCCGAGACCCGCTGCGTGATGGAGATCGTGATCGACGGTCTCGCCGAAGCCGATGTTGCGGCGGCGATGCGCGCCGGCATCGAGGCCGGCATCGAGCGCGGCGCGGCCGCCGGTCTGCTGCGCATCTCGGCCGGCAATTACGGCGGCAAGTTGGGGCCCTACCACTTCCACCTGCGGCGCCTGATCGAAGGAGAGCCGTCATGAAGGCGTCGCGTTGCTTCGGGCCGCGTGCCGTGCGGAGGGCCTGGCGATGAGCGGCTGGACCCTGCATGCGCGCCAGGCACCGGCCTTGCGCGTCGACCTGCGCGGCATCAGGCCGGCGGCGCTGGCCCCGCTCGCTGCCGCCGAGGTCGAACGCCTGCCGCTGGCCTGCGGCAACGCCCTCGTGCCGCTGGCCGAATTCTTCCGCGTCAAGGCGCGGGCCGACGAGGACCTCGTCTTCGCCGCCGACCTCGCCCGCTTCGATCGCCTGGGCTGGCAGATGGACGGCGGGTGCATCGTCGTCGAAGGCGCGGCAGGGGACTACGCGGGCGGCGGCATGAAGGCCGGCGAGATCCGCATCGAAGGCAGCGTGCGCGACCTCGCGGCCTGCGAAATGGCGGGCGGCCGCCTCGTCGTCGGCGGCAGTGCCGGCGACTTCGCCGCTTCGACCCTGCCCGGCAGCATGGACGGCATGCGCGGCGGCAGCTTCATCGTGCACGGCAGCGCCGGGGCCCGCTTCGGCGACCGCATGCGCCGCGGCAGCGCCATCGTCTTCGGCGACGTCGGCGATTTCGCCGCCTCGCGGCTCGTGGCCGGCACCATCGCCATCGGCGGCCGCGCCGGCGCCCATCCGGGCTACGGCATGCGCCGCGGCAGCCTCGTCTTCGCCGCCGGCGCACCGGCCGCGCCGCCCACCTTCGTGCCCGCGCTCGGCGCCGCGCCGGTGTTCTGGCAGCTGCTGGCGCGCGACCTCGAGCAGCACGGCGGCCCGTTCGCCGGGCTCGCGGCGCGCGGCTGCGAGCGCCACCTCGGCGACCTCGCCGCCGACGGCCGCGGCGAATGGATCGCGGCGCGCTGAAAATCCCTTTCTCTTTCCATCGAGCTGACCCATGAACGACGACTATCTTTTCCACGCCGGCGAAGCCACGGTGCTCGCGCGCGAAGGCCAGTTCACCGATGCGATGCCCGAGTTGCTGATCGGCCGCACCCGCGGCCCGGTGGGCCAGGCCTTTGCGTCGATGATGGCCCAGAGCAAGGGCCACACGGCGATGTTCGCGATCCGCGCCTGCAACCAGATGGTGCGGCCGGCAACGATCATCGTGCCCAAGGTCACCTTGAAGGACAGCGCCAACATCGACCTCTTCGGCGGTGTGGTGCAGAGCGCGACCGCCGACGCCGTGGTCGACTGCCTGATCGAAGGCGTGATCCCGAAGGCGCTGGCCAACGAACTGTGCATCGTGAGCCTGGTCTGGATCGACCCGCGCTGCGCGAAGGATCCGAACCTCGACAAGAAGGACATGTACCGCACCAACTACGAGGCCACCAAGCTGGCCTTGAAGCGGGCGCTGAACAACGAGCCTTCGGTGGACGAGCTGATCGCGAACCGCCACAAGATCCGCCACGACATGGACGACTGGTCGTAAGGCGCGCGCCCGCCATGGCGACGCCGCGCCCGGCACTGGCGCTGTTCGACCTCGACCACACGCTGATCCCGTTCGACAGCGGGATGGCGTGGACGCGCTTCCTGATCCGCGCCGGCGCCCTCGAAGCCGCGGCCGAGGCGCGCTACCTGGGCTGGGCCCATGCCTATGTCGCCGGCACGCTCGACATGCGCGCCATGCACCGCTCGACGATCGCGCCGCTGGCCGGGGTCGAGCCGGCGCGGCTGCAGGGCTGGCTCGGCGACTTCGAAGCCGAGATCGCGCCGCGCCTGCCCGCGGCGGCGCATGAACTGGTTGCGCGCCACCGCGAAGCCGGGGCGCTGTGCGCCATCGTCACCGCCACGTCGCGCCTGATCGCCACGCCTTTTGCGCGCGCCTTCGGCATCGAGCACCTGCTCGCCACCGAGACCCGCTTCGTCGAAGGCCGGCCCGACGGCGAGATCGACGGCGAGCCCTGTTACCGCGAGCACAAGACCGCGCATGTCCAGGCCTGGCTGGCGGCGCGCGGCACCGCGCTCGGCGCATTCGAGCCGAGCTGGTTCTATTCCGATTCGGCCGGCGACCTGGCGCTGCTGGGGGCCGTGACGCACCCGGTGGCGGTGGCGCCCGACGCGCGGCTGCGTGCCCATGCGCGACGGGCCGGCTGGGACATCCTCGAGCTTCACGCCGCGCCTTGAAGCGGGGCGCGCGGGCCGCCCGATCGTTCGGAACTTGTCCGGGAAACCATCGGATCGCAAGCCGGTCTTTGCCTTGCCGCGACAATGCGCGCCGCGTCAATTTGCGAGTCCACTTCGATGCCCACCTTCACCCCGCTGTCGGCGCTGGCCGGCGGCATCCTGATCGGCCTTGCGGCTGTCCTCCTGCTGGCCTTGAACGGCCGCATCGCCGGCGTCTCGGGCATTGCCGGCGGGCTGCTCGAATCGATTCCCGGCAACCGGCTCTGGCGCTGGCTGTTCCTGGCCGGACTCATGCTCGGCGCTGCGGCCTGGGTCGCCGCGGGCGGGGCCCGGCCCTTGCCGCGGCCGGATTTCCCGCATTCGGCGCTGGACCTGGGCGGGCTGCTCGTCGGCTACGGCACGGCGCTCGGCTCGGGCTGCACCAGCGGCCACGGCGTCTGCGGACTGGCGCGCGGTTCGCTGCGCTCGCTTTGCGCGACTGCGGTCTTCGTCGGCGTGGCCGCGGCCACGACCTTCGTCGTGCGCCATCTGCTGGGGGTCTCGTGAGCGACCGTTTCGACCGCCTGCGCGCAATCACCGCGCTGGCTTCGGGCGCAGTGTTCGGCCTCGGCCTCGGCGTCGCGCAGATGATCGATCCGCGCAAGGTGCTGGCCTTCCTGGACCTCGCCGGCGCCTGGGACCCGAGCCTGCTGTTCGTGATGGGGGGCGCGATGCTCACCGCGGCGATCGGCTTCCGCCTCGCGCTGCGGCGCGGGCGGCCGCTGCTCGGCCCCCATTTCGCGCTGCGCGCCGAAGACCGCATCGACGTGCGGCTCCTCGCGGGTGCCGCGATCTTCGGCCTCGGCTGGGGCCTGGCGGGCTATTGCCCTGGCCCGGCGATCGCCTCGATCGGCTATGGCAACAGCGAGGCCTTGTGGTTCGTGCCGGCCATGGCGGCCGGTGCCGCGCTGCATCGCTGGACCTTGCGCCGCGGCAGCGTGGACGGCGCCGCGCCGCAACGCGAGACGCCGGCGCGGAGCTGATTTCAGCGCGCTCTGCGCGCGCGCCCGGCGCCATCGAGCAGGGAGACGACTCGCTTTCGTGATCGGCGCGGTGGCCGACCGGACCTTCCCGCGAGGCCCGCCGCGGGGGCTTCAGCCACGGGGGCGCGGCCTAGAATCCGCCGCGCCCGCGCCGCATACGGACGGGCGCGGTGCGCCATCGCGATGGCGACGCAAGACCGGGGGGGACCATGGCCTACGACTACAGCTCCGAGAACAAGAGCCTCGAACTGCCCAACCCGTACCGGGTCGAGAACGGGCTGCTCTTTGCCAGCGCCGCCATCCTGGTGGCCGGCGGCGTCACCGCGCTGATGTGGGCGCGCGAGGCGCTGCAGTCCGCTTCGCTGCGCCTGGGGGCGGCGCCGCTGCTCGTCGGCATCGCGCTGCTCGCCGCCGGCATCGCGTTCGCGGTGCCGGCTGCGCGCCGGCTGCGCTTCTTCTTCGGCCGCGGGCGCCCGGCATCGCTCGCGCCCGAGGTCGCGATCGGCGCCACCGGCAACTCGGGCGCGGCCGATGCGCAAAAGGCGATGCTGCGCCAGGGCGGCATCGAGTGCGCCGAACCGCAAGGCGCCCTCAACGGCCTGCTCTACCACCTCGCGCCGCGCCTGATCACGGCGCCGCGCGTGGTGCAGGAACTGGCGCAGCGCCACTTCTTCAACGCCCTGGCCTTCGCCGCCACCGGGGCGAGCTTCGTCGTCGCCTGGGGCCTGTTCGCGAACGCGGCGACGCGGCCTTTGATCGGCCTGGCCTACCTCGTCTTCGCCGCCGTCGTCCTGCTCAAGCCCCTGGTGGCCGGCGCCAAGGCGGCGATGACCACGACCTCGCTCATCGCGCTCATGGTGGTGGCCGTGGTGGGCCCGGTCTCGGCCGGCCTGCTTGCGGGCGCGCGGCCGGCGTTCGGTTTCGAGGTCCACGGCCAGGCCTTCTTCCTGCTCGGCGCCGCGCTGCTGGCGGTGGCGCTGATCCTGCTCGCGGTCTTCGCCCAGGTCGACGCGCCGCCGCCCACCGAGCGCAGCTGCGAGCAGCTCACGCTGTCGATGAACGGCCCGCCCGGCGCGCTCCTGACCGAACTCGACCGCCGGCTCCAGAACGAGTGGACCCAGAACATCCCGAACCGGCGCTACACCCGGCTCGAACCCGTCACCGAAGGCGCGGCCGGCTCGGGCCGCTTCGCCGGCGAACTGCTCGAAGAGAGCCAGCCGATGCCGCTGACGGGAACGACCGCGCCCACGCTCTTCGGCGGCCTGGCCGTGCCGCGCCATCGCTGGCTCGTGGCGCTGGACCTGTACGCGACGCTGCTGGTGCTCGCCGGCGTCGCCTTCGCCCTGAACTACGTGCGAGGCTTCGACCCCGCGCGCCTGCTCGAAGGCGGGCTGCAAAGCCATGCGGCGATCGGCTATTCGGCGATCTGCCTCGTCGTCGCCGCGTTCTGCTTCCAGTCGGCGGGCTCGATCTGGGGCCGCTTCAACTTCGAATCGGTGCTCGTCTGGGTCGAGATGCTGGGCACCTGGCAGGCCTCGCGCATCGGCACCGGCAACCAGCTGTCGAGCCGGTTGCACAGCGACAACGAGGTCGTGCGGGTCGAGTCGATGACGCTGCGCGTCTGGCGCGCGCGGCTCGAATCGGTGGTCTTCGGCAAGGACAGCGCGCGCCAGGTGGTGGCGATGTTCGGCACCGCGCAGGAAGCGCGCGAGCTCGGCGCCGAACTCTCCGCCTTCGCGGCGCGCCAGAGCGTGTTCGTCGCGCCCCAGTCCGAAGCCGACGCCCAGCGCCTGGGCCGGCTGCAGTCGACCGAGGCCCTGCTCGCAGGCGGCGCCGCGGCGCCGGGCCTGGCCGCGGCGCCGGCGCACGAAGCCTTGCGCGTCGCCGCGGCGCATGGCGCGCGCTATTGCAGCGAATGCGGGGCGCCGGCCGCGGCCGGGGCGAAGTTCTGCAGCGCCTGCGGGGTGGCGCTGGCTTAGCGCGCTGGGGCCGGGGCGGCGCGCGCCAGCACCGCGCCGAAGCGGGCCATCGCCGCGATCACGCCTTCGAGCTGGCGACCGAGCGGAGTCAGCTCGTATTCGGTGCGCGGCGGCACTTCGGCATATACCGTCTTCACGAGCAGGCCCTCGTCTTCGAGCAGGCGCAGGCGCTGCGCCAGCACCTTCGGGCTGATGCCCGGCAGGCCGGCGAGCAGTTCGGAATAACGTCGCTTGC
>JAGWTS010000170.1 GCA_028868875.1 Burkholderiales bacterium
ATGCCCGCGCACGAAGCCGCGCCGCGCGGCATCGTCATGGTGCCCGAAGGCGGGCGCCTGTTCCCCTTCATGACCGTGCTCGAGAACCTCGAGCTCGGCGCCTACCACCGCGCCGCACGCGCGCGCCGCGACGAGACCCTGGCCGAGGTGCTGACGGTGTTCCCCATCCTCGCCGAGCGCCGCAGCCAGCTCGCCGGGCGGCTTTCCGGCGGCGAGCGCCAAATGTGCGCCGTGGGCCGCGCGATGATGTCGCTGCCGCGGCTCTTGATGCTCGACGAGCCTTCGCTGGGGCTAGCGCCGATCATGGTCGACAAGCTCTTCGACAAGGTTCACTCGCTGGTGCAGAGCAAGGGCTTGTCGGTGCTGCTGGTGGAGCAGAACGTGGGCAACGCGCTGCGCCTGTGCCAGCGCGGCTGCATCATCGACCAGGGCCGCATCGCGAAGATGAGCAGCGGCGCCGAGCTGCTGCGCGACCCCGACGTGCAGCGCTCGTACATGGGGCTTTGACGCGATGGATTCCCGCCCACCCATCTGCCGCATCGGCGCCGGCGCCGGCTTCGCCGGCGACCGCATCGAGCCCGCGGTGGCCCTGGCCGCCTCGGGCGAGGTCGATGCGGTCGCGCTCGAATGCCTGGCCGAGCGCACCCTGCTGCCGGCGCTGAAGGCGCGCGCCGCCGACCCGGCCCAGGGCTACGACCCGCGCCTGCGGCGGCGCCTGAAGCCGCTGCTGCCGGTGGCGCGCGCGAACCGCTGCGCCATCGTCTCCAACCTCGGCCAGGCGAACCCGCGTGCCGCCGGCCGCGCCATCGCCACGCTCGCGGCCGAACTCGGCCTGAAGGGCCTGCGCATCGCCGCGGTCCACGGCGACGACGTGATGGGCTTGCGCGAGCACATCGCCTGGGACCAGCCGCTGCAAGGCAGCCTCGTCGGCGCCCATGCCTACCTCGGCGCGCGGCCGCTCGCGGCGGCCCTGGCCGAAGGCGCCGAGGTCGTCGTCACGGGTCGCGTCGCCGATTCGGCGCTCTTCGCCGCGCCGGCCCTGCTGCGGCTGGACGAAGGCGAAGCGGCGCTCGCCGGCGCGATCGCGGTCGGCCATCTGCTCGAATGCTCGGGCCAGCTGAGCGGCGGCAACTACGCCCCGGTGGGCGGTGCGATGCTGAGCGCCGAGGCCTATGCCAACCTGGGCTTTCCGTTGGCCGAGGTCTATGCCGACGGCAGCGCCGAGATCCGCCTGCTCGCCGGCGCCCCCGGCCTCCTGAATCCCGAAACCTGCACCCTGCAACTGTTCTACGAAGTGCACGACCCGGCGCGCTACGCCACGCCCGACTGCGTCCTCGACTTCAGCGGCGTGCGCTTCGAGCCCACCGGGCCGCAGCGCGTGCGCATGAGCGGCGCGCGCTCGCTCGGCCCCCCGCCGACGCTCAAGGTGGCGGGCTTCATCGAACGCCCGGGCTGGATCGCCGATTGCGAGATCGGCTTCGCCGGCAGCGGCGCGCTCGAGCGCGCCCGGCGCAGTGCCGAGACCCTGCGCCTGCGCCTGCACGACTGGGCCGACGACGACATCGCGGTCGACGTGGTCGGCGTCGATTCGATCCTGCGCGCCGGCTCGGCGCCGAGCCGGGCGGCGCCGGCCGAATGCCGGGTCCACGTCTCGGCACGCTGCCCCGACCTCGAAGCGGCGCAGATCGTCGAGGACGAGATCTACGCGATGACCTTGTCCGGCCCCGCCGGCGGCTGCAGCGTGCGCAGCGAGCGCCGTTCACGCATCGAGGTCGTCGATGGCTACATCCCGGCCCACCGCATCGAGGTCGGCATCGAATGGAGCGAGGCGCCATGATCCGCGTCGGCGACCTCGCCAGCGGCCGCGCCGGCGACAAGGGCGACGTGCTCGACCTGACGCTGGTCGCGCGCGACGAAGCGGCCTACGCCTTGCTGGCCGGCGCGCTCGACGCCGCGAGCGTGCAGCGCGAGTTGAACCGCGTCGTGCCCGGCCCGGTGCGGCGCTACGAGGTGCCGGGGCTGCGCGCGCTCAAGTTCGTCGCGCCGCAGGCGCTGGGCGGCGGCGTCTACGCCTCGCTGCGGCCGGGGCTGCATTGGCAGAAGTCGGCGATCTGGCTGCTGCTGGACTTGTTCATCGACGAGGGCACGGGCCATCTCGCCGCAAGAAGCGATGTTTGAGCCGGCCCGCCTCGAGCGCTTCCTGCGCCAGCACCTGCCTTCGCTGCAAGGCGCGATGCGGCTCGAGCGCATCGGCGGCGGCCAGTCCAACCCGACCTTCTTCGTCCGCTTCGACAACCGCGAACTGGTGCTGCGCAAGCAGCCCGAAGGCACGCTGCTGCAAGGCGCCCATGCGGTGGACCGCGAAGCCCGGGTGATGCGGGCGCTGGCGACGAGCGAACTGCCGGTGCCGAAAGTCGTGCTCTTCCACGCCGGCGCGGAAGTCGTCGGCACGCCCTTCTACCTGATGGAGCGCGTGCCCGGACGCATCTTCCCCGACACCGCCTTGCCCGGCCTCGCGCCGGCCGAACGCCGCGAGATCTATCTCGCGATGGACGAGACGATGGCGCGCCTGCACCGCGTCGACTGGGCCGGCGCCGGGCTCTCCGACTACGGCCGCCAGGGCAGCTATTTCAGCCGCCAGATCGCGCGCTGGTCGCGCCAATGGGAGGCCTCGCGCACGCGGGACGACGCCGCGATCGAGCGCCTGCGCGAATGGCTGCCGCAGCACCTGCCCGACGAGCGCGAGACCACCCTCTGCCACGGCGACTTCCGCCTCGGCAACCTGATGTTCCACCCGAGCGAGCCGCGCGTCGTCGCGGTGCTGGACTGGGAGCTCTCGACCCTGGGCCATCCGCTGGCCGACCTGGCCTTCAACTGCATGGCCTGGCGCACCCTGCCCTCGGAATACGGCGGCCTGCGCGGCCTCGACCTCGCGGCGCTGGGCCTGCCCACCGAAGACGAATACCTGCGCCACTACTACCGCGCCAGCGGCCGGCGCGACGGCCTCACCGCCTTCCACTTCGCGTTCGCGCTGTTTCGCATGGCCGTGATCTTCGAAGGCATTGCCGCGCGCGCAGCCGCCGGCAATGCCAGCTCCGACGACGCGGCCGAAGTCGGCCCGCTCAGCGCCGCCTTCGCCCGCCGCGCGATCGAATTCGTCGACGGCCACGCGCGCGTCACGCCTTTCGAGGAATTGATGTCTTGAGCCAGAGCGTGCACCCCGACTGGGCCGGCATCTGGCCCGCCCTGCGCCAGGAAGCGCATTTCGGCGACCGCGTCGTCTCCTGCTTCGCCGAGCGCCCGCCGAGCCTGCACGCGCTGCTCGAAGAAGCGGTGGCGCGCAACGCCGAGGGCGAGGCCCTGGTCTGCGGCGAGAGGCGCCTGAGCTGGCGCGCCCTGCTCGACGAATCGGCGCGCGCCGCGGCCGGGCTCGCGCGGCGCGGCGTCGGCCGCGGCGACCGCGTCGCGCTGCTGCTGGGCAACCGCATCGAATTCGTCGTCACCCTGTTCGCCGCGGCGCGGCTGGGCGCGATCGCGGTGCCGATCGGCACGCGCGAGCAGACCCCGGGGCTGGCCTACCTGCTCGGCCATTGCGCTGCGGTGCTGCTGGTCCACGAAGCCGAACTCGCCCCGCTGCTGCCGGCCGCGGCCGACCTGCCGGCGCTTCGCGTGCGCATCGCGGCGGGCGGCGACTGCGCCGGCTCGGAGCCTTTCGCGGTCTTGCTCGAAGGCGCCGCCGCCGCCCCGGCGCCGGCGGCGGTGGCCGAAGAGGACTGCGCCGCCATCCTCTACACCTCGGGCACGACGGGACGCCCCAAGGGCGCGATGCTCACCCACCTGGGCCTCGTCCATTCGGCGATGCATTACCAGATCGCGATGGCGCTGGGCCCTGAGGACTGCTCGATCGCCGCGGTGCCGCTGAGCCACGTCACCGGCCTCGTCGCGCTGATCGCGACGATGGCGCGTTGCGCCGGCAAGCTCTGCATCATGCCGGCGTTCAAGGCGGCCGACTTCATCGCCCTGGCCGAGCGCGAGCGCATGACCCACACCTTGATGGTGCCGGCCATGTACAACCTGTGCCTGCTCCAGCCCGATTTCGAGCAGCGCGAGCTCGGCTCCTGGCGCGTGGGCGCCTACGGCGGCGCGCCGATGCCGCTGGCGACGATCGAGACCCTGGCGCAGCGCCTGCCCGGCCTCACGCTCATGAACTGCTACGGCTCGACCGAGACCACTTCGCCGGCCACGCTGATGCCGGCCGGGCGCACCGCGCAGCATCTGGCGAGCGTCGGCACCCGCCTGGGCTGCGTCGAGATACGGGTGATGGACGAAGCCGGGCGCGAACTGCCCGCGGGCGAGACCGGCGAGATCTGGATCCACGGCCCGATGGTCGTTCCCGGCTACTGGAACAACCCCGAGGCGACGGCGCAGCACTTCACGGCCGGCTTCTGGCATTCGGGCGACCTCGGCGCGATCGACGCCGAAGGCTATGTGCGCGTCGTCGACCGCCTGAAGGACATGATCAACCGCGGCGGCTACAAGATCTACACGATCGAGGTCGAGAACGTCTTGTACGCCCACCCCGCGGTGCAGGAATGCGCCGTCGTCGCCCGGCCCTGCCCGGTGCTCGGCGAACGCGTCCACGCCTTCGTTTCGCTGAAGGCGCCGGGCACCGGAGCCGACGAGCTCGCGGCCTTCTGCCGGCCCCGGCTTTCGGACTACAAGTGCCCCGAAACCTGGACCCTGACGACGACGCCGCTGCCGCGCAATGCGAACGGCAAGCTGTTGAAGCGCGCCTTGCGCGAGTCGATTCCCCCCGAGCCGGAGCGCAGAACGTGAACCCACCCATCGACCGCGCAGCGCCGACGTCCGGCCCGCGCGTCTACATCGTCACCGGCGCCGCCAGCGGCGTCGGCGCCGCGACGGCCCTGAAGCTGGCGCGCGCCGGAGCGCGCCTGCTGCTGAACTTCAACCGCAGCGCCGACCTCGCGGCCGCGGTGCTGCAGGCCTGCCGCGCCGCCGGCGCCGACGCGCATCTGCTGCAAGGCGACATCGCCGACGACGCGGTCTGCCGCGCCCTGGCGCGCGAAGCGGTGCAGCGCTGGGGCCGCATCGACGGCCTCGTGCATTCGGCGGGCACGACGCGCTTCGTCGCACTCGCGGATCTAGAAGGCGTGAGCGCGCAGGATTTCCAGCAGCTCTTCGGCGTCAACACCGTCGCCGCGTTCCAGCTCGCGCGCGCCGCCGCGCCGCACATGGGGCCGGGCAGCGCGATGGTCTGCGTCTCGTCGAGCTCGACGCTTTCGGGCAACGGCAGCTCGCTGCCTTACGTGGTGTCCAAGGCCGCGCTCAACGGCCTCACGCTCGGCCTGGCGCGCGCGCTCGCGCCCAAGGTGCGCGTCAACGCCGTGCTGCCGGGGCTGATCGAAGGGCGCTGGATGCGCGATGGCCTGGGCGACGAGACCTACCAAAAGGTGAAGTCGCGCTATGCCGAAGGCGCGCTGCTCGAACGGGTGGCCACGCCCGAGGACATCGCCGCCGCCATCGCCTGGCTGCTCGACCCGGCCTGCCTGATGACGGGGCAGCTCATGGTCGTCGACGGCGGCTTCGGCCTCGGCAAGCCGCCGGCCGCGACCGGCGGCCGCTGAAGCGCGAGGCCGGCGATGGACCGCATGATCCGCCTCGAACGCCAGGGCCCGGTCGCCCTGCTCACGCTCAACCGCCCCGAGACGCTCAACAGCCTCAGCCTGGACGCCGTGCGCGAACTGCTGGCCACGCTGCGCGCGCTCGCCGCCGACGGCAGCGCACGCGCGCTCGTGATCACCGGCGCCGGCCGCGGCTTCTGCGCCGGCTGGCAGCTCGACGCCAACGGCGTTCCGGGGCTGGAAGGCGAATCGCTGGGCGTGCGCCAATCGCACCTGATGGAGGAGTGGTTCAACCCGGTGATCCAGGCCCTCGACGAGCTCCCGATCCCGACCGTGGCCGCCGTCAACGGTGCCTGCGCCGGGGCCGGCGTCAGCATCGCGCTGGCGGCGGACCTCGTGCTCGCAGCGACCGATGCCCGCTTCGTGCTCACCTTCGCGCCGCGCCTGGGCCTCGTTCCCGACCTGGGGGCGAGTTGGAAGCTGCCGCGGCTCATCGGCTGGGCGCGGGCCCAGGCGGTGACGATGCTGGGCGAGGCGATCACGGCGGAGCAGGCCGCGCGCTGGGGCCTGATCTGGCGCCAGGTCGAATCCGCGGCCTTGCAGGCCGAGGCGATGGCCACGGCGCAGCGCTTGGCGGCCGCGCCGCCAGGCATCTGCCGCGAGGTGCGCCGCGCCTTTGCCGCGGCGCAGACGAACGGCCTGGCCGCGCAACTGGACCACGAGCGCCTGCGCCAGCGCGAGCTGCTCGACCGGCCCGCGTTCGCCGAAGGGCTCGCGGCGTTTCGCGAGAAGCGCAGCCCGGACTTCCATCGGGGCGACGCGGGCTGAGCGGCGCGTATCGGTTTCGAATCGGATCGGAATCGACTCCACACGACCGCAGGGGCGCAGGTTCAGGCAGCCGCAGGCCCCGGGCCGCGCGCCGGCCTGCGCGAAACGGACAAGGTGCTGATGGAATGGAGCCGCCAGTCGCTGGCGCGGGCGCTTTGAGCGTTGCGGGCCCGGCGGCCTGCGCCGGACCGGTCACGAGCGCCTGACCCGACCCGAGCCCCTCGATCGCTTCGGGGCCCCTGCTGCCGCAGGCCGGCCATGACCTGCGCGTTTGCGCGCTCCGCGGCAGGCCTCGGTGTCGAGGCCTCATGGCTCCGGTTCAGCCATGCAGCCGGCTGACTCAGGGTTTGCACGGTATGCGAGTTGACATTCGTTCTCCTATATTGCCAATCACTGAGGTACTGGTACCTCAGTTAAATTGAACATGACGCACCGGACTTACCCGGTGTGGCGGGCGCCATCCAGGGAAAGAAGATGACCCATCCCATCAGCACCGAGCGTGAACTCGCAGGCCGCGTCGCCTTCGTCGTCGGCGGCTCCAGCGGCATCGGCTGGCACGCCGCGGTGCTGCTGGCGCGGCGCGGGGCGCGCGTGGCCATCGTCGCCGACCGCGATGTCGAGGCCGCGGTGGCGCGCGCGGCCGAGGCCGGGGTCGAGTTGATGGGGGTCGGCGGCGACGCCTCGAACTACGCCTTCATGGCCGAGGCCGCGGCCCGGGTCGGCGCCCGGCTCGGCCGCATCACGATCGCCGTCAACTCGGTTGCGATCCACCCCTATGCCAACGCCGGCGACACCACCGAAGCGGTCTGGGACCGGGTCATGGCGGTCAACGTCAAGAGCGTCTTCCTCACGGCCCACCACACCATTCCCCAGATGCTGGCCGCCGGCGGCGGCGCCATCGTCAACGTCTCGTCGATCCAGGCCACGGCCTGCCAGCGCGACGTCTCGGCCTACACCACGAGCAAGGCCGCCATCCTCGGCTTCACGCGCAGCCTCGCGGTCGACTACACCGGGCGCGGCATCCGCGCCAATGCCGTGAGCCCGGGGGCGATCCGCACCCCGTTGCTCGACCTGTCGGTGGCCAAGTTCGGCGGCGGCCGGCCGGCCGAGGAGGTCTTCGCCGACTGGGGCCGCGGCATGCCCGCCGGCCGCATCGGCGAGCCCGGCGAGGTCGCCCAGATGATCGCCTTCCTCGCCGGCCCGCGTGCCAGCTACTGCTCGGGCGGCGAATACGTCGTCGACGGCGCCACCGTCGTCAAGTCCGGGGTCTGAACCCTCCCTGCCGCTGCAGCCGCTGCCGCGCAGCGCTTTGTCAACCCAAGTGGACGGGTATGTCCACGCCACCCCAGCAACCCAGGAAACCCAGGCCATGAAGTTCAAATCCTTGTGCGGCGCCGCGCTCGCGGCCCTGTCGATGTTTGCGCTCGCGCCCTCGGCGCAGGCGGCGGGCAAGCCGGTCATCGCCGGCATCGTCTTCCAGCAGGACATCTACATGAAGACGGTGCTCGCCGGCATGCGCGCCGGCGCCAAGGCCGGCGGCGCGACGCTGCTCGAAGCCAACAGCAACAACAAGATCGAGAAGGAGGCCGAGATCATCGACACCTTCATCGCACGCGGCGTCAACGCCATCGTGATCACCGCGCTGCATCCGACGAACTCGCTGCCGGCGCTCGAGCGCGCCCGCGCCAAGGGCATCGTCGTCGTCACCGTGGGCTCGGGCGTCGACAAGCCCGGCGTCGCGCAGGCCTTCTTCCGCTCCAGCGACAAGGACATCGGCCTGTCCACCGGCACCGCGGCCGCCGCATTCGTCAAGAGCAAGCTCGACGGCCACGCCAAGCTCGCGATCCTGGCCTTCAAGTCGCTGCTGCCGACCCAGAGCGGCGACCGCGTCGGCGGCTTCCTCGAGAACGCGAAGAAGGGCACGACGCTGGACATCGTCGCCGAGCAGGACGCCTGGCTGCCGGAGAAGGCGGTGGCGGTGGCCGGCGACATCCTGACCGCCCATCCCGACGTGCAGCTGATCTATGCCGCCAACGAAGGCGGCACCGTCGGCGCGATGCAGGCGGTGAAGAACGCCGGCAAGCAGGGCAAGGTCTTCGTCTTCGGCACCGACGGCTCCGAGCAGCTCGCGCGCGGCCTGCTGGCCTCCGACAACGTGCTGCAGGCGACCACGGCCCAGCAGCCCTTCGTGGTCGGCGAGAAGGGGGTCGAGGCGGCGCTTGCCCTGCTCGAGGGCAAGCCCGTTCCGGCCGAGACCCTGGTCCCGGTGCAACTGCTCTCGCGCGGCGACAAGGCCGGGGTCGAGAAGTTCATGCTGCAGATGAAGCAGCTGAACAAGTAGTCCGCAGCGACCGACGCCCCCCTCGCGCCATGAACGCCAAGCCGGCCGTTCTCGAGTTCCGCGGACTGCAGAAGGACTACGGCAGCACGCGGGCGCTGCAGCCGCTGGACCACCGGTTCGAGGGCGGACGCATCCACGCCCTGATCGGCAAGAACGGATCGGGCAAGAGCACGCTCATCAAGATGACGGCCGGCGCGGTCGCACCGAGCGCGGGCGAGATCCTGCTCGACGGCCGGCCGCTCGCCTTGCGCAGCCCGCAGGACGCGTTCGCGGCCGGCATCGTCACGGTGCACCAGGAACTGAGCCTGATCCCCGAATTGAGCGTGGCCGAGAACATCTTCCTCGGCCGCATGCCCAAGGCCGGCGCCTTCATCCGCTGGGGCCGGCTGAACGAGATGGCGCGCCGCCTGCTCGACGACATGGGGGCCACCGGCATCGACCCCGCGGCCCGCGTCGCCAGCCTCTCGGTCGGGCGCCAGCAGGTGGTCGAGATCGCGAAGGCGATGTCCTACGCGCCGCGCGTGCTGCAGCTCGACGAGCCGACCTCGGCCCTGGCCCGCGACGAGGTCGACCATTTGTTTGCGCTGCTGCGCCGGCTGCGCGACAAGGGCGTGCTGATGATCTACGTCTCGCACCGCCTGGCCGAGCTGCCCGAGATCGCCGACGACATCGCGGTGCTGCGCGACGGCGCCTTCATCGGCGCCGTCGACATCGCGCAGGCGACGCCCCGGACCATCGTCGACATGATGTTCGGCCAGGTCGAGGAGTTCGTGCGCCACGACAGCCATGCCCACCCGTCGGAGGTGGTGCTGGAGGTCAGGAACCTGAAGATCGAGGGCCTGATCGAGGACGTCTCGTTCGCGCTGCGCAAGGGCGAGGTGCTGGGCATCGCCGGCATGCTCGGTTCGGGCCGCACCGAACTGCTGCGCGGCATCTTCGGCGCCGACCCCATCGCCGGCGGGCAGATCCTCGTCGCCGGCACGCCGGTCGAGCGGCCCAGCCCGCGGCGCATGCGCGCGCTCGGCGTCGGCTACACCTCGGAAGACCGCAAGGCCAAGGGCCTGGTGCAGATCCTGTCCTGCCACGCCAACCTGTGCCTGGCCGGGCTCTCGCGCATGGCGGCCTCGGGCTGGACCAGCGAGCGCCGCGAGCGCCCCTATGTGCTGCGCCAGATCGAGGACCTGCGCATCAAGCTCGGCGCGCCCGAGCTGCCGGTCTCGTCGCTGTCGGGCGGCAACCAGCAGAAGATCGTCGTCGGCAACTGGCTCAACATCGGGCCGCGCGTCCTCCTCTTCGACGAGCCCAGCCGCGGCGTCGACGTCCAGGCCAAGCAGCAGATCTTCCAGATGATGTTCCAGCTCGCGCAGAAAGGGCTGGCCGCGATCGTCGTCTCGACCGAGCTCGAGGAGCTGCCGGCCGTCTGCGACCGCATCCTGGTCTTGAAGAACGGGCGCCTGAGCCACGAGTTCGGACCCGACATCGGCGCCAAGGCGCTCTACGAAGCCTGCATGGCCGACCCATCCTGAACCGAGCGAGAACATGAGCCGAGGCCGCGACGAGTCCCCGATCCAGCCGCTGCTGCGCCATCCGATGGAGCTGGTGCTGCTGGCGATGTACCTGCTGCTGGCCCTCACCGCGCACGGCTTCATCACGCTGGACAACCAGCTCAACGTGCTGCGCAACGTGGCCGTCACGGGCATCATCGCCTGCGGCATGACGATGGTCATCATCGCCGGCGAGATCGACCTCTCGGTGGCCTCGGTCATCGCCGCCTCGGGCTGCCTGTGCGCCTGGGTCGTACAGTGGCTGACGCCGGCCTCGGCGCTCGAGCCCGCGGTCTGGATGGTGGTGGCCGGCGTCGTCGCCGCGCTCGGCTTCGGCCTGCTCGTGGGCTGGGTCAGCGGCACCCTGCGCCACCGCGTCGGCGTGCCGACCTTCATCACGACGCTGGCGATGATGGCGGTGCTCGTCGGCTTCGCCAACCTCATCACCGACGGCACGCCGATCGAGAGCTTCCCGAACTGGTTCGGCTTCATCGGCAGCGGGCGCTGGCTCGGCGTGCCGGTGCCGGTCTACCTGCTCGCCCTGGCCTTCGTCGGCACCCACGTGGTCTCGCGCTACACCACCTTCGGGCGCGAGGTCTACGCCGTCGGCGGCAACCTCGAGGCCGCGCGCCTGTCGGGCATCGACGTCTGGCGCGTCAAGACCCTGTGCATGATGCTGACCTCGTTCGGCGCCGCGGTCGGCGGCGTGATCTATGCCTCGCTCATCAACAGCGGCAACTCCACCGTCGCCAAGGGCGCCGAGCTCGAGGTGATCTCGGCCGTGATCATCGGCGGCACCAGCCTGTTCGGCGGCAAGGGCACGATCTGGGGCACCTTCATCGGCGTCATGTTCCTGGGCGTGCTCCTCAACGGCATGACGCTGTGGGGCTTCAACCCCTTCTGGCAGGACGTGGTGCGCGGCGGGCTGATCCTGCTCGCCGTGCTGCTCAACCAACTCATCGACCGCAAGCGCTGAGCGCCTGGTCGCCCACGAAAGAACAGGAAAGACGCATGCTGCAAAGCTGGAGATGGTTCGGCCCGGGCGACCCGGTCTCGTTGCGCGAAATCCGCCAGGCCGGCGTCACCGACGTCGTGAGCTCGCTCCACCACCTCGAATGCGGGGCCGAGTG
>JAGWTS010000171.1 GCA_028868875.1 Burkholderiales bacterium
GACGAAGCGACGAGCGCGCTCGACAGCGAGGTCGAGGCGGCGATCCAGGCGAGCCTGTACCGGCTGATGGAAGGCAAGACCGTGGTCGCGATCGCGCACCGGCTCTCGACCATCGCCGCGATGGACCGGCTGGTGGTGATGGACCGCGGCCGCATCGTCGAGACGGGCGACCACCCCAGCTTGCTCGCCGCAGGCGGCCTTTACGCCCGGCTCTGGGCGCACCAGAGCGGCGGTTTCCTGGGGCAGGAAGACGACGACGAAGGCGCCGTCGAGGCGGCGCTCGCCGGCTGAAGCGGGCGCGCCGGCGTCAGGCCGACAAGTCGACGTGGGCGCGCGGCTCGGATTCGGGCATTTCGGCGCTGGGCAGGGTCTCGAGCCAGGGAAACTCGGGCGCAGCCGGGGTCGGCCGGGCGGCGAGCATTCTTTCGAGCGCGGCGCGCCGATCCGAGGGGCCGTCCTGCGCCTCGGCGAGCGCGGCCTCGATGCGCCGGCGCTCCTGCAAGAGGCAATCGGCGAGCTCGTCGCGCGCTTCCTCGTTGCGCGCGAGCTGGGCGCGCAAGCGGTCGATCGTCCGGCGTTGCTTGCGCCAGGCCGCTGCTGCGGTCGCCGCTGCAACGACTGATGCCACGGCTGTCAAGGAGACCCAGGTCGAGTTCATGTCGGTCTATCGGCCGATTTCGCCCGGGCTTGAGGCCTGCTCGACGATTTGGCACGCCGGGCGAACCAGCCTCGCATGGCCCGGCGCGTGCAGGGGCGCGGTCCCGCAGCGACAATCGCGCCCTTGCCGGTGCGCGCTTTCGCGCCCGGTCGCAGCCGAGCCCTTCTTCTTGTCGACCCTTTCCGCCCCTTCGCCGCGCGCCGCCCGGGCCCTGACCGGCTATCGCCCGTTCTGGGCCGCCCGCTTCGGCCCTGCGCCTTTCCTGCCCATGAGCCGGCGCGAGATGGAGGCGCTGGGCTGGGATTCCTGCGACGTCATCGTCGTCAGCGGCGATGCCTATGTCGACCACCCGAGCTTCGGCATGGCCGTGATCGGGCGCACGCTCGAAGCCCAGGGCTTTCGCGTCGGCATCATCGCCCAGCCCGACTGGACCAGCGCCGACGCCTTTCGCGCGCTCGGGCGGCCGAACCTGTGCTTCGGCGTCACCGCCGGCAACATGGATTCGATGATCAACCGCTACACCTCGGAGCGGCGCATCCGCAGCGACGACGCCTACACCCCGGGCGGCGAGGGCGGCAAGCGGCCCGATCGCAGCTCGCTCGTCTATGCCCAGCGCTGCCGCGAGGCCTACGGCGACGTGCCGGTGATCCTGGGCGGCATCGAGGCGAGCCTGCGCCGCATCGCCCATTACGACTACTGGCAGGACAAGGTGCGGCGCTCGATCCTCGTCGACGCCAAGGCCGACCTGCTGCTGTACGGCAACGCCGAGCGCGCGATCGTCGAGATCGCGCATCGCCTTGCCGCGCGCGAGCCGATCGGCGCCCTCACCGACGTGCGCGGCACCGCCTTCATGGTGCGCGACCCACCCGAAGGCTTCTTCGAGATCGACTCGACCGAGGTCGACCGGCCTGGGCGCATCGACGAACACATCAACCCCTACCAGACCACGGCCGAGACGGCGCAGTCCCAGGGCGCAGCCTGTGCGGCCAGCGCGGTCGATGGCGGCGCACCGCAGCCGCTGCGCTTCGTACCCGGCGGTGCCGCGAAGCTGCCGCCACGCGCGAAGACCGTGATCCGCCTGCCGGCCTACGAGCAGGTCAAGAGCGACGCCGTGCTCTACGCCCACGCGAATCGCGTCCTGCACCTGGAGACGAACCCGGGCAATGCGCGCGCCCTGGTGCAGCGCCACGGCGAGCGCGACCTGTGGATCAATCCGCCGCCGATTCCGCTGACGACGGCCGAGATGGACCACGTGTTCGACCGTCCCTACGCGCGCGCGCCGCACCCGAGCTACGCCGACGCCGAAGGCGGCCACGACGGGCCGACCAAGATCCCGGCCTGGGAGATGATCCGCTTCTCGGTCAACATCATGCGCGGCTGCTTCGGCGGCTGCACCTTCTGCTCGATCACCGAGCACGAGGGCCGCATCATCCAGAGCCGCAGCGAGGACTCGATCATTCGCGAGATCGAGGAGATGCGCGACCGCGTCAAGGGCTTCACCGGCGTCGTCAGCGACCTCGGCGGCCCGACCGCCAACATGTGGCGCATCGGCTGCAAGAGCCGCGAGATCGAGGCCGCGTGCCGCAAGCCGAGCTGCGTCTACCCCGGCATCTGCCCCAACCTGAACACCGACCACGGCCCGCTCGTGAAGCTGTACCGCCGCGCGCGCTCGCTGCGCGGGGTGAAGAAGATCCTGATCGGCAGCGGCCTGCGCTACGACCTCGCGGTGCGCTCGCCCGAGTACGTGAAGGAACTCGTCACCCACCACGTCGGCGGCTATCTGAAGATCGCGCCCGAGCACACCGAGGGCGGGCCGCTGTCGAAGATGATGAAGCCCGGCATCGGCAGCTACGACCGCTTCAAGCAGATGTTCGAGCAGTACAGCGCCGAGGCGGGCAAGAAGCAGTACCTGATCCCGTACTTCATCGCCGCGCACCCGGGCACGAGCGACGAGGACATGATGAACCTCGCCCTCTGGTTGAAGCGCAACGGCTTCAAGGCCGACCAGGTCCAGACCTTCTACCCGAGCCCGATGGCCACGGCGACGACGATGTACCACACGGGCCTGAACCCGTTGAAGGGCATCAGCCGCGACCCGAGGCGCGGCGAGAAAGTGGACGTGGCGCGGGGCGAGAAGCGGCGCCGCCTGCACAAGGCCTTTCTGCGCTGGCACGACCCGAACAACTGGCCGCTGCTGCGCGAGACCCTGCGCGCGATGGGCCGCGCCGACCTCATCGGCAATGGCAAGCAGCAGCTGATCCCGAGCTTCCAGCCCGCGACCGACGGCAGCTACCAGAGCGCGCGGCGCAAGAACAGCACGCCAGGGCGCGGCACGGCGCTGACCCAGCACAGCGGCCTGCCGCCGCGGCCCGGGGTGAAGGCGGCGCGGCGCAAGGGCTGAAACCGCGGGCGAGGCGGGTTCAGGCCGCGTCGAGCTCGATTTCCATCTCGTCGCGCCAATAGCCCAGGTCGTCCTCGCCGATGCCGAGCCAGGCGAGCGCGGAGGCGGAATGCTGTTCCCAGTCGCTCTCGGACGGGAGCCCTTCGCGGCGCCGCATCACGTGCTCGGCGACGAGCCCGGCGGCAACGAGGGTGCGCACCTCGGGTTCGGTGGCTTCGTCGCCCAGCACCTGCGGATCGTGGTGCAGGCGGATCGCCGCCATGACTTCGGGCGCGAGGCGCCACACCCGCACGACGAGGGCGCCGACGACGGCGTGGTCGGTCTGGTGGTTGGCGTTCTCGGTCGCGATGAAGGATCGGTCGACGCGCGCCGCGGCCTCGACCAGGGTGCCGGCGTAGCCGCGCATGCCTTGCAGCAGCACCGGCAGGCCGACGTGACAGAACAGGCCGTAGGTGTGGGCGAGGTCGGGCGAGAGCCCGGCGAGCTGGCGCGCGATGAAGGCCATGGCCTGGGCGCGCAGGCGCGACTGCTCCCAGAAGCGCCGCAGGCGCGGGTGGTCGGCCGGGATCGCGTGGCGGGCGAGAAAGCCGGTCATGATCGCGGCCGTCTCGTCCAGGCCGAGGCGGTTCATCGCCTGGCCCACCGTGTGCGCCGGCTGGCTGCCGGCGAAGCGCGGGCCGTTGGCGTTGCGCAGCAGGGTGGCCGACATCGCGACGTCGCCGGCGGCGATGCGCGCCACCTCGTTCAGGTCGGCTTCGGGCTCGGCCATCGCCGCGCGCAGACGCACCAGCAGCTCCGGGCAGGGCGGGATCACGATTCTTTGCAATGGACCACGGCTTCTAGCGTGATCGATTTCGCGGCCGATGTCGGCGCTGCGCGAGGCTTGTGCGTTAGTTACGAGCATGGGGGGCCGGTCGAGTTCGACACTCCCCTCATCGGCAGCTCGGCGCCGAAGTTGAGCCAGCGGTCCTTGTCGGAATCGTCCCTACAGACGGCTCAGGCGATGACCGACAACCTGGATGGGGAGTCGCCGAGCGCGCTGCGAGCGCTTCTCGCCTAAGTTGTAGGTCATCAGGAGAACAGCCATGTTGACCCTCTCGCTCCCGGTTGCGGCCTCTGCCATGCCTCGCGGCAGATTCCAGTTGCGCTTCGAATCCCTGTTCAATCAGGGTCGGGGCCTGGCCTTCCCGTGCGACGAACGCGGCGAGGTCGAGCTCGACACCCTGAGCGAACGGGCGCGCAGCAACTACCTGTATGCCCGCGCCGTTGTCGGGCGCGAGTTCGCGACCCCGGCCGTGGTGCTCGGAGACGACGACCAGGTTTTCTAGCGCCCGCGAATCGCGAGCAGCTCGACCTCGAAGAGCAGCGTCGCGTTCGGCGGGATCAGGCCGTTGCCGGCGCCGCGCGCGCCGTAGGCGATCGAAGCCGGGCAGGCCAGGCTGGCCTTGCCGCCCACCTTCATCCGCTGCACGCCCTCGGTCCAGCAAGGAATCACACGATCGAGCGGGAAGCTGGCCGACTGGTGGCGCGAGTACGAGCTGTCGAACTCGCGACCGTCGGGGAACGTGCCGCGATAGTTCACTTCCACCGTGTCGCTCGCCTTCGGGCTGGGGCCGCTGCCGTCTTTCAGCGAACGGTAGACGAGCCCGCTCGGCGTGACGACCGCGCCTTTCTCGGCGGCGGCGCGGGCCAGTGCGGGGTCGGTGTCGGCCTGGGCCGCGGCGGCGAAGGCGACCAGGGCGAGGCAGGCGAAGGTGCGGCTGAGCATCGTGGCGAGGTTTTCGAAAAAGGCGGGGGGTCTCGCGCGACGGGCTACTTGGCCCAGCTGTCGCGCAAGGTGGTGATGCGGTTGAACAGCGGCTGGCCCGGCTGGTGCAGCGTGCGGTCGGCGACGAAGTAGCCGTGGCGCTCGAACTGCAGCCGGGTCTCGGGCGCGGTCTCCGACAGCGAGGGCTCGATCCAGGCCTGCACCACCTGCTTGCTCTGCGGGTTCAGCACCTCGCGGAAGTCGCGCCCGCCGGCCTCCGGCTGGGCTTCGGTGAAGAGGCGGTCGTAGAGCACGACGGTGGCGGCGAGCGCATCGTGCGCCGCGACCCAGGTGATCGTGCCCCTGACCTTCACTGCGTCCGCGCCCGGGGTGCCGCTCTTGGTATCCGGAACAACTTTCGCGAGCACCGCCGTGACGCGGCCTTGCGCGTCCTTCTCGCAGCCGGTGCATTCGACGACGACGCCGTACTTGAGCCGCACCTTGTTGCCGGGGAAGAGGCGAAAAAAACCCTTGGGCGGGGCTTCGGCGAAATCGTCGCGCTCGATCCAGACCTCGGGGCCGAGGCCGAAGCGGCGCTGGCCGAGCTCGGGCCGCTGCGGATGCGCCGGGGCGCGGCAGGGCTCGATGTGGCCGGTGCCGAAGACTTCCGTCCAGTTGACGAGCTTCAGCGGCAGCGGGTCGAGCACCGCCATCGCGCGCGCCGCCTTGCCTTCGAGGTCGTCGCGCAAACAGCCTTCGAGCACCGAGTAGTCGAGCCAGATGTTGCTCTTGCTGGCCCCCGTGCCGTCGGCCATCGCGCGGATCGACTCGGGCGTGTAGCCGCGCCGGCGCATGCCGAAGATCGTCGGCATGCGCGGGTCGTCCCAGCCTTCGACGATCTTCTCGTCGACCAGCGCGCGCAGGCGGCGCTTGCTGGTGATGACGTAGCTCAGGTTCAGGCGGCCGAACTCGTACTGGCGCGGGCAGGGGCGCTCGAGCAGGCCGAGCGTTGCGAGCTGGTCGAGCAGCCAGTCGTAGAACGGGCGCTGGTCTTCGAATTCGAGCGTGCAGATGCTGTGGGTGATGTTCTCCAGCGCGTCCTCGATCGGGTGCGCGTAGGTGTACATCGGGTAGATGCACCAGCGATCGCCCGTGTTGTGGTGCGTTGCGTGCTTGATGCGGTAGAGCGTCGGGTCGCGCAGGTTGATGTTGGGCGACGCCATGTCGATCTTCGCGCGCAGCACCGCGGCGCCGTCGGCGAGCCGGCCGTCGCGCATTTCGCGAAAGCGTGCGAGGTTCTCGGCGGGGGTTCGGCCACGGAAAGGGCTGGCGGTGCCGGCGGTGTTGAAGTCGCCGCGCGCGGCGCGCATTTCTTCGGCGCTCTGCTCGTCGACGTAGGCCAGGCCGGCCTCGACCAGCGCCTCGGCGGCGCGGTACATGAAGTCGAAGTAGTCGCTCGCCCAGTAGAGGTGGCTGCTGCCGTTGGCTTCCCAGCCGAAGCCGAGCCAGTGCACGGCCTCGATGATGGCGTCGACGTACTCCTGCTCTTCCTTCTCGGGGTTGGTGTCGTCGAAGCGCAGGTGGCAGACGCCGCCGTAGTCGCGCGCCAAGCCGAAGTTCAGGCAGATGCTCTTGGCGTGGCCGACGTGCAGATAGCCGTTGGGCTCGGGCGGAAAGCGGGTGCGGATCTTCGCCGGGTCGGCCGGCCCGGCCCGATGGTGGGCGCCGTCGCCGGGGCTGCCGCCGAAATGGCGCGCACTCCAGCTGCCGGATTCGAGGTCGCGCTCGATGATCGAGCGCAGGAAGTTGCCGGGTTTCGGCGCTTCGGGTGGGGTCGGGGGCTTGGCCATGGCGCGGCACTGCGAGGGGAGCCGGGCATTCTATCGGCCGCCCTCACATGCCTTTGAAGCGGTGCGCGTAGAGGCGGCTGGCGACCAGCGTCTCCGCCCGGCCGCGCAGCGTCAGGTGGACCTTGCCCGATTCGTCGCGCCGTGCCGTCGCGATGCAGCGCGCCTGCACGACGGTGCCGCGGTGCACCTGCCAGAAGCGGTTCGGGTCGAGCTGCGGCAGCAATTCCTTGAGCGAGGTGCGCACGAGGTGCTCGCGTTCAGCGGTGACGACGCGCACGTATTTGTCGGCGGCCTCGAAATACACCACCTCGGCGACCGGCACCATGTGGATCAGGTTGCCGCTCTGGGCCTGGATGACTTCGAGCGGGGCGCCCGCGCCGGCCGGCGCAGCGGCGCCGAGCAGCTGGCGCAACTGGCCCAGCGTTTGCTGCAGGCGGTCGGCGGCGCCGGCGCGGTCGGCGAGGCGGCGCTTCAGGCGTTCGATGCAGGCCGCGAGGCGCGTGCGATCGACCGGCTTGACGAGATAGTCGACCGCCTGGGCCTCGAAGGCCTGCAATGCGTATTGGTCGTAGGCGGTGACGTAGACGAGGAGCGGGAAGGGCGCGTCGTCCGGCCAGTCCTCGGCCAGCGCCTGGGCCGCTTCGAGGCCGCTCTGGCCCGGCATGCGGATGTCCAGGAAGCAGACGTCGGGCTTCAGCGCCAGCGCCTGCTCGCTAGCGCGCGACCCGTCGCCGACGAGGGCGACGACGTCCAATTCAGGCCAGCATGCCGCGAGATCGGCGCGCAGTCCGGCGGCGAGCAAGGGCTCGTCTTCGGCGATGAGGGCGGTGGGGGGCTTCATTCGATCGGCAGCTTCAGGGTCGCCAGGGTACCGCCGCTTGCGTCGGCGGCGAGGGTGAATCCCGCGCGCTCTCCATACAGCGTGGCCAGGCGCGCGCGCACCTGGCTGAGTCCGAAGCCGGTGCCGGCGCTCGCGTACGCGTTCCCCAGGCCGACCCCGGTGTCGCGCACGCTGATCACGAGCGAGGCACCGTCGCGACGCGATCGCACTTCGATGCGCCCGCCCTCGACCTTGGGTTCGAGCCCATGCTGGATGCTGTTTTCTACCAGCGGCTGCAGCAGCAGCGGTGGCACGGCGATCGAGCGCAGTTCGTCGGGCAGGTCGAGATCGACCTGCAGGCGCTCGCCCATGCGCACCGCCATCAGCGCCAGGTAGTCGGCCACGCGCTCGAATTCGGCCGCCAGCGGGTGGCGCTCGGCGCGCGAGGCGCTGAGGGTGGCGCGCAGATAGGCGATCAGGCGGTCGAGCATGGCCTGGGCGCGCGGCGGGTCGAGGGCGATGAGCACGCGCAGGTTGGCCAGGGTGTTGAACAGCATGTGCGGCTCGAGCTGCGACTGCAGCAGCCGCAGCTGGCTTTCGGTGGCCAGGCGGCGTGCCGCCTCGGCCTCGGCGCGGGCCGCGGCCAGACGCTCCATCGTGCCGAGCACCGCCACCGCAGCGAGCGAGGCGACGATCGACATCGCGATCGTGATGCGCGTGTTGACGCTGTCCCATAGCAGCAGGCTGGGCGAGGTCTGGCCCGTGAGCCGGTCGGCGATCCACATTCCCGCCGGCGGACCCAGCATCACGCACAGCAGCACCGCCGGCACCGCGTGCGCCCAGCGGCTGGGGAAGATGGTGGCGTCGCCGGGCAGGCCGCGCCAGCGGCGGGTCGCGTCGTAGAGGGCCGCAGTGGCCAGTTGCACGGCCTCGTTGGCGGCCCAGCAGCACAGGCCGATGGCGTAGGAATAGACCGCGTTGGTGCCGAAGCGGCCGCGGCCGAAGGCGCTCAGCAGCACGGTGATGCCCAGGCACAGCACGGCAATGAAGGCCGTGGTGTTCCACGCGCGCTGGCGCAGCCGCTGCAGCGTCGCGGCCAGCGCCGTGCGCGGCAGTTCAGGCACGGTGGCGGAACTCATGCGCGACGATTCTCGCCTGCGGGCTGAGGGTCGGGCGCAGCAGCGACAGCGCGCGGCCCAGGAACAGCCCGGCCAGTGCGCCGTACGAGGCCGCCAGCGCCGCCTGGACCGACGCCAGGCTGCGCCAGTCGGGGTGCAGCACCAGCGCCACGGCGCTGACGTAGCGCAGCGCGAAGATCGACAGCATCAAGGCCAGCGGGCCGAAGCTGCCGGGCAGTTCGAGCCGCTGCTCGGCGACCAGCCAGCGCGCCTGCGCAGGGCGCGGCAGCCGCAACCCGATCGCGCCGAAGGCCGCGAGGCCGGCCAGCCAGGTGCTGGCGGCGGCCGGGTTCGCGGCCAGCGCCGTGGCGGTCGAAGCCAGGCCCAGCGCCATCATCGCCAGAGGCAGCGCGAGCAGCCGGCCGCGGGTGACGCGGCGGGTTCGGGTCTGCGCCAGGCCGAGCGCGACGAGCGCCGCCAGCAGCAGCCAGACCCAGGGCGGGGTGAAGCGGATGATGTCGATCATGGTGCAATCTCCTGTCAGGGGCCGCCGGTTGAAGGGGTGGCGGCATGGGCAGGATCTTCGGCGGCGCGGCGGCAGCGCGCCAGTGACTTGCGATGGCCTGCCGGAGCGCTTCGCGAAGCGCCGCCTGGGGGGCGTGGAATGCAGCTAGGCGCAAGCAGGAGGCTCCGCGCGTTCCGGTCGGCTCGAGGCGCGCGCGGTTCGCGCTCCGGTCGCCACGGCCGATGCTCGAACCTGCCTGCGAGGCGGCATCTCCCCGACACCATCGGCGCAACGCGCGGCGCGAGTTCTGACACTGCAAGGAGCGCGCTCGAAGCCGAACCCGGCCCCCCCGATAGAATCACCCCCCTGCAACGGGACGCGAAACCCTTCGCGCACGAGGAGTTCCATTCGATGGCCGGTCATTCCAAATGGGCCAATATCCAACACCGCAAGGGCCGCCAGGACGAAAAGCGCGGCAAGGCCTGGACGCGCGTGATCCGCGAGATCATGGTCGCCGCGCGCCTGGGCGGCGGTGACATCTCGGCCAACCCGCGGCTGCGGCTGGCGGTCGAGAAGGCCAAGGCCGTCAACCTGCCGGTGGACACCGTCAAGCGCAACATCGACAAGGCCACCGGCAACCTCGAAGGGGTGAACTACGAGGAGATTCGCTACGAGGGCTACGGCATCGGCGGCGCGGCGATCATCGTCGACTGCATGACCGACAATCGCGTGCGCACCGTGGCCGAGGTGCGCCACGCCTTCAGCAAGTACGGCGGCAACCTCGGCACCGAAGGCTCGGTGGCCTTCCAGTTCAAGCATTGCGGCCAGCTCGTCTTCGCCCCGGGGACGAACGAGGACCGGCTGATGGAAGTGGCGCTCGAAGCCGGCGCCGAGGACGTGATCACCGACGACGACGGGGCGATCGAGGTGCTCACCGCGCCGGCCGATTTCGAGGCCGTCAAGGCCGCGCTCGAAGCCGCCGGCATGAAGGCCGAACTGGCCGAGGTGACGATGCGCGCCGAGAACCAGATCGAGCTCGCCGGCGAAGACGGCGCGCGCATGCAGA
Source organism: Burkholderiales bacterium (assembly GCA_028868875.1). GTDB lineage: Bacteria > Pseudomonadota > Gammaproteobacteria > Burkholderiales > Burkholderiaceae_C > Rubrivivax. The sequence continues at coordinate 10,166 of JAGWTS010000171.1, forward strand.
AGCTGCTGGACGTGATCGAGGACCTCGACGACGTCCAGGACGTGTACCACAACGCCTCGATTTCGGAATGAAGGTGCTGGTCATCGGCGGCGGTGGGCGTGAGCACGCGCTGGCCTGGAAGCTGGCGCAGTGCGAGCGCGTACAGACCGTGTTCGTGGCCCCCGGCAACGGCGGCACGGCCGGCGATGCGCATCTGCGCAACGTGCCGATTTCCGAACCGCAGGCGCTTGCCGACTTCGCCGTCGCCGAGAAGGTGGCGCTCACGGTCGTCGGCCCCGAGGCGCCGCTGGCTGCCGGCGTGGTCGATGTCTTTCGCGCCCGCGGCCTGCGCATCTTCGGCCCGACCCGGGCCGCGGCCCAGCTGGAAAGCTCCAAGGCCTTCGCCAAGGACTTCATGCAGCGCCACGGCATCCCGACGGCGCTGTACATGAGCTTCGAGGACGCGGCCGCAGCCCACGCCCATGTCGAGCGCCACGGCGCGCCCATCGTCGTCAAGGCCGATGGCCTCGCGGCGGGCAAGGGCGTGGTCGTCGCGACCACGGTCGACGAGGCCCATGCCGCGATCGACGCGATGCTCGGCGTTCCGGGCGGCCGTGTCGTGATCGAGGAGTTCATGGCGGGCGAGGAGGCCAGCTTCATCGTGCTGTGCGACGGCACGAACGTGCTGCCGCTGGCAACGAGCCAGGACCACAAGCGCATCTTCGACGGCGACCAGGGCCCGAACACCGGCGGCATGGGCGCTTATTCGCCGGCGCCGGTGGTCACGCCCAACGGTCACGCCAAGGTGATGCACGAGATCGTGCAACCCACGCTCGCCGGCATGGCGCGCGAAGGCCATCCGTTCACGGGTTTTCTCTACGTCGGCCTGATGATCGACGCCCAGGGCCAGCCGCGCACGGTGGAGTTCAACTGCCGCCTCGGTGACCCCGAGGCCGAAGTCATCCTGATGCGGCTGAAGAGCGACCTGTTCGAGGTGCTGATGCGCGCCACGGAAGGCCAGCTCGCGAACGTCGAGCTCAAGTGGGACCGGCGCGTCGCCCTCGGCATCGTGATGGCCGCTGCGGGCTACCCCGGCACGCCGCGCAAGGGCGACGCGATCGGCGGCCTGCCGGCCGCGCGCGAAGACCTGCAGGTGTTCCACGCCGCGACCGAACTCGTCGACGGCCGCCTGCAGAGCAGCGGCGGGCGCGTGCTCTGCGTCACCGCGCTCGCCGATTCG
>JAGWTS010000172.1 GCA_028868875.1 Burkholderiales bacterium
CGGGAACCAGCGGCGCACGTCCTGCTCGAGGCCGATGCCGTGCATGTAGTTGTAGATCGCCTTCTTCAGCCCGAGGCCGAGCGCGTCGTGGTCGACGCCGGTGGGGTCGACGAAGCCGATGTCGTTCTTCGCGAACGTGATGGGCGGCAGCGGCTGCAGGGTGACGCCGAAGGCGGCCGGGTCGCGCCCGACCGGGGAATGCACGGTGCAGGCGAAGCGGTGGAAGAAGCCCGACTGGATGCAGCCGGCGGCGAAGAGCTGGCGCACGTATTCGAGCGCGTCCACGGTGTCCTGCACCGTCTGCGTCGGGAAGCCGTACATCAGGTAGGCGTGGACGAGGATGCCGGCCTCGGCGAAAGCGCGCGTCACGCGCGCCACCTGGTCCACCGTCACGCCCTTGTTCATCAGCTTCAGCAACCGGTCCGACGCCACCTCGAGGCCGCCGCTGATGGCGATGCAGCCGCTCTCGGCAAGCTGGGCGCAGAGCTCGGGGGTGAAGCTCTTCTCGAAGCGGATGTTGCCCCACCACGAGATCTCGACGCGCCGGCGCCGCAGCTCGGCCGCGAGCGCCTTCAGCGACTTGGGCGGCGCCGCCTCGTCGACGAGATGAAAGCCCGTCTGCCCCGTCTCGTGGACGATGGCCTCGATGCGGTCGACCAGGGTCTCGGCCTCGGCCGCGTCGTAGCGCGAGATGTAGTCCAGCCCCACGTCGCAGAAGCTGCACTTCTTCCAGTAGCAGCCATGGGCCACCGTGAGCTTGTTCCAGCGCCCGTCGCTCCAGAGCCGGTGCATGGGATTGAGCAGGTCCAGCAGCGAGAGGTAGCGCGCCAGCGGCAGCCCGTCCCAGGTCGGGGTGCCGACTTGCGCGAACGGGATGTCGGCCTCGCCGATGTCGATGTAGCGCACCACCCCTTGCGCGTCGCGCACGAAGCTGCGCACCAGGCGCTGCGCCGAGCGCTTGCCGGCCCAGTGTTCGAGCAGCGCCAGCAGCGGGCGCTCGCCGGCATCGAGCGTCACCGCGTCGACGAAGTCGAAGACGCGCGGCTCGGCGAGCTCGCGCAGCTCGGTGTTGACGAAGCCGCCGCCCAGGGCAATGCGCAGCTGCGGCCGCGCCGCCTTCAGCGCCTGGGCGATGCGCAAGGCGCCGTAGACCGAGCCCGGGAAAGGCACGCTCAGCAGCACGACGTCGGGCTCGTGCTCGCGCAAGGCCTCGAGCGCGAGGCGCTGCAGCGTGCGGTCGATCAGCGTGGGTTCGGCGGCCAGGGCCGCGGCCAGGGCGTCGAAGCTGGGCTGGCTGGCCGCCAGCGACTCGGCGTAGCGCACGAACTCGAACCGCGGGTCCACCGCGTCGCGCAGCACGTCGGCGAGGTCGTTGAGGTACAGCGTCGCGAGGTGGCGCGCCCGGTCCTGGGCCCCGAGCGCGCCGAAGGCCCAGGCCAGCGGGTCGCCGCCATCGGGGTCGACGTAGACCTCGAGCGCGGCGAAGCGCTCGCCCTCGGGCAGGAAGGTGCGGCCGGCGATGCGGTGCGCCAGCGTGGCGTCCGCGCCTTGCAGAAAGCGGATCACCGGGCCGATGACGGCGGCATGGCGCTCGAAGGCGGCGCCAAACGCATCCAGCCGCGGCGTGCGCCGCTGCGGCGGCAGCGCGGCGATGCAGGCGCGCACTTCGGCCAGGCCGGCAGCGGTGAACAGCTCCAGCACCAGCGCCAGCGCAAGATCGGTCTGGCGCGCATCGATGCCGCGCCCGCGCAGGAATCCCGTCAGGTAGGCGGTCGACGGGTAAGGGGTGTTCAGCTGCGTCATCGGCGGGATGACGGCGAGCACGCGGACAGGCGGGGCGCTCATCGAGTGGCCCGCGATTCTGACAGCCGGCGCCCGGGGGTCCGGGCGCAGTGGATCAGGCGAAGGTGTTGACCTGGGTGCCGAGGTTGCCGGAAGACGCCAGCGCGGGCTGGGGCAACGCCTGCAGCAGCTGCAGGGAATTCGCGGCCTGGAGGTTGATGGCCTTCTTCAGGACGAGGACCGAAGCCTCGCTGGCGGGGTCGGAAGACGAGGCGCCGCCGAGGGCAGTGCTGCTGATGGGGTCCATGGTTCTCTCGAATGCTCCGCTCGACGGCTCAGGCCGCCCTTCGGTTATCGGCGCGCCGGCGCCGGACTGAAGGGCGCCTGGGCGCCGGTCGGCCGCGCCTGGCCGCGGGGCCGCGCGCTCAGCCCTGCCGGCGCAGCAGCCGCACGTGCATCGGCCGCTCGAAGAAGGCGCCTTGCGGCCCCAGGTGTGGCGTGAAGGCGGCGCGCGCCGCGGCGAGCTTGGCGGCGTCGATGCGGTGGTCGGCAAAGGTCGGGCGCATGAGGCGGCGCTCGAAGTCGTCGAAGCTCTCGAAGCGCACGGGGGTCTGGAAGCGGCGCTCGGCGACCTGGGTCCAACGCCCCTGGCGCAAGGCCTCGTCGAGCGCGGCCTGCGCCGCGGCGCGCACGGCTTGCTCGTCATTGAAGATCCGCACCACCTCGTTGAAGGGGCCGGCGAAGACCGGCTCCGACACGTAGAGATGGCCGCCGGGCCGCAACACGCGCGCCACCTCGTCCAGGGCCTGCGCCTGCAAGGGCAATGGCACGTGGTGCAGCGACTTGAGCATCAAGGCGATGTCGAAGGCGGCGGCCTCGAACGGGATCGCCTGCGCGCCGGCGGCGACGAAACGCAGACCGGCCTGGGGAGAAGCCAGGTTCTTGGCGTGCTGGCGCTCATCGGTCTCGAGGCCGACGACGCGGCTGTCGGGGTGGCGCTGCAGCAGCGCTCGCGCCAGGGCCGCGGCGCCGCAGCCGAGTTCGATCACGTCCTGGCCGGCCAGCGGCAGCAGGTCGGCGAGGAGGTCGAGTTCGTCGTCGACGCGGGGCAGGTTTTCGAGGGCGGAATTCATGGCGCGCAAGGTGTCTCCGGCTTCATTCTGCCAGCGCCGATGCACCCGGCCGGCCACCTACCCGGATGGGGTATCCACCATCACCCATTGCGGGAATAGACGCCCCGCGGCCCTCGGCGCGTTAATCACCGCAGGGCCGGAGCCTGCGTCCGTGTTTCGAGCCTGCACAGGAGACCTGCGTGAAATTCGACAAGGAATTCGATGCCTCGGGCCTGGCTTGCCCGCTGCCGATCGTGAAGACCAAGAAGTCGCTCGCCGACATGGCCCCGGGCCAGGTGCTGCGCGTCATCGCCACCGACCCCGGCTCGGTCTGCGACATGCAGGCCTTCGCCGAGCAGACCGGCAACGCGCTGCTCGAATCGGGCACCGAGAACAACAAGTACGTCTTCTTCCTGAAGAAGGCCTGAAGCCTCGAGGGGCGCTGGAGTCGGCATGGCTACGAAGAAGATGGCAATCATCGCCACCAAGGGGGCGCTGGACATGGCCTATCCGCCGCTGATCCTGGCCTCGACCGCCGCGGCGCTGGGCTGGGAGGTGCAGGTGTTCTTCACCTTCTACGGCCTGCAGCTGCTGCGCAAGAGCCTGGACGACATCGCGATCAGCCCGCTCGCCAACCCGGCCATGCCGATGCCGGTGCCGATGCCCGTCATCGTCTCGGTGCTGCCGGGCATGCAGGCGATGGCGACCTCGATGATGAAGGCGAAGATGAAGAAGAAGGGCGTGGCCTCGCTCGAGGAGCTGCGCTCGCTGTGCCTGGAGGCCGACGTCAAGTTCATCGCCTGCCAGATGACGGTGGACCTGTTCGACTTCCAGAAGTCGGACTTCATCGAGCCGATCGAATTCGGCGGCGCCGCGACCTTCATGAAGTTCGCCGGCGAAAGCGACGTCTGCCTCTTCATCTGATCCCGCCCCGGCGCTGAGCCCCCCCGGCCCGATGCAGCCATCGACCCTCGTCGTCTGGGGCGGCTTCGCGATCGCCTTCGCCTTCGGCGCCATTGCCAACCAGGCCAACTTCTGCACGATGGGGGCGCTCTCCGACGTGGTCCACATGGGCCACTGGGGGCGCGTGCGGATGTGGCTGCTGGCGGTCGCGGTGGCGCTCGTCGGCGCCAGCGCGCTGCAGCTCGCGGGCCTGGTCGACCTCTCGCGCTCGGTCTACCAGCGGCCCACGCTGAACTGGCTGTCGCTGGCCTTCGGCGGCACGCTCTTCGGCGTCGGCATGACGCTGGCCGGCGGCTGCGCGAACAAGAACCTCGTGCGCCTGGGCGGCGGCAGCCTGCGCTCGCTGGTGGTGCTGGTGTTCGTCGCGATCGCGTCCTACATGACCTTGAAGGGCTTGTTCGGCGCCTGGCGCGTGCGCTTTCTGGACCCGGTCTCGATCGACCTCGGGGCCTGGGGCGCGAAAGACCAGAGCCTGGCGACGCTGGTTGCGCGCGCGAGCGGACTGGCACCGGCACAGGCGCTGGCGCTGAGCGCGGGGGTGATCGCACTCGCGCTGCTGATCTTCGTCTTCAAGGACCGGCGCTTTCGCGCCAACGGCAGTTCGGTCGCGGCCGGCCTCCTGCTCGGCCTGCTCGTCACCGCCGCCTGGGCCCTCAGCGGCCACCTGGGCCACGGCGAGAACCCCGACACCCTCGAGACCGTGTATTTCGCGACCAATTCGCACACGATCGAATCGCTCAGCTTCGTCGCCCCGCTCGCCTACACGCTCGAGATGCTGATGCTGTGGACCGATGCCTCGCTGCACATGAGCTTCGGCATCGCCAGCGTCCTCGGCGTGGCGCTCGGCTCGCTCGCCTATTCGCTCGCGTCGCGGCGCTTTCGCTGGGAAGGATTCGCTTCGCTCGCCGACCTGCGCAACCAGCTGATCGGCGGCGTGCTGATGGGCTTCGGCGGCGTCACCGCCACCGGCTGCACCATCGGCCAGGGCATCAGCGGGCTGTCGACGCTGGCCATCGGTTCGGTGCTGGCCGTGGCGGCCATCGTCGGCGGGTCGGTCGCGACGCTGAAGGCGATGGCCTGGCAGGCGGAACGGGAAACGTGATGCCGGCCCGCGCGCCGTCAGTGGCAGTCGTCCTCGCGCTGGTGCCGCAGCGCAGACACGATCACTTCGTCGCTGCCGACGATCTCGAACAAGGCCACGGTGCCGCAAGCGCCGAAGGGAATGACCCATTCGCGTTCGAGCGGATTGGCGCTCACCTTGCGGCAGGTGTACGGGTTGGATTCGAGCACGCGCATTTCGCGGCGGATCGCAGCAAGCGCGCGCTGCGGCAGGTCGAAGTCGCCGTGCTCGAGGGCCGTTTCGACGAGGAAATCTTCGAGGCGGCGCAGATCGTCCCGGGCCTCGGGGGTCAGGTAGACCGCAAAGCCCACGCCTTGGCGGCCGGGCTTCGCCGGGTGCTCCGCTGCTTCTTCATTCGCTCATCCAGGCGCGCCTGCATGGCGTCGAGAACCCCGCCCAGCGGGTGCAACTCGCCTGTCTTCAGGGCGTTTGCGATCGAGGCCCGCCCCCGGGCCAGAAACTCCTGCTGCGCCTTGCGCGTCCGCGCCGCCTGCAGGGCCGCCGCCTCGACGAATTCAGACCGGCTTTCGCCTTCGCGCTGCGCATTCTCGATTTCCGCGCGCACCGCAGGCTCGACCCGCACCGGAGGAAGTTGAGCGGTTTTCATGCGAGCGATCGTAGTGCAAATGTTATGCACGCCCAAGGCACCGCGCTTCCCCTGCGCCCGGCGCCGACAAGTGCTAGAACGCTGGTCCCGCCTTCACCCGCCGAGCCCCCCATGAAATCCGAGCCCCGCCGCAGTTTCCTCTCCGCCACCACACTCGCCGCCGCCGCGGCCACGCTCGCGGGCGCCGCCGCCACGGCCCAGGCCGCCGAGGCGAAGACGCGCGCCGTGTTCCAGGTCAGCGACGCCGACCCGGCGAAATGGAACCTCGCGCTCAACAACGTCGCCAACGTCCAGCAGGCCCTGGGCGCCGGGGCGGTCGAGCTCGAGATCGTCGCCTACGGCCCCGGCATCCGGATGCTGCGGGACGATTCGGTCGTCGGCAACCGCGTCGCCGATGCGCTCGCGGCCGGGGTCGCCGTCGTCGCCTGCCAGAACACGATGAAGGCCATGAAGCTCGAGCCCGCCGACATGCTGCCCAAGATCGGCTACGTGCCCGCCGGCGTCGTCGAGATCATCCAGAAGCAGCAGCAGGGCTGGGGCTACATCCGGCCCTGAGCCGCGCCGGCCCGAATCAGGCGCCGACGCCGCCCAGTTCGGGCGTGTCGATCCGGCGCGAACTCACGCGGCCGTTCGGCTGCGCGGCGAGCCAGGTCTCGACGACCTCCCACACCGGCTTCACGCCCGGCGCCTTGCCGGCGTCCTCGGCCACCGGGGCCCAGCCCGCGACCTTGTATTTGCGCGCCGCGTCCAGCGGCTTGCCGTCCAGGCGCATGTCGCTGATGCGCCGGCCCATGGCCTCGTTCGGACTGCAGCGGTATTGCAGCCCGCCCACGCGCACCATGTCGCCGCCCTGCTGGTAATACGGGTCGGGGTTGAAGAGGTTGTCGGCCACGTCTTCGAGAACGCCCTTGATGGTTTCGCCGCTCATCTCGGTGACCGTCGCCCAGGGGTAGGTGATGGCGAGCTGGCCCATCAGCGCCTCGCGCGTGATCGCGTCGCCCTGCAGCAACGTGCCGCCCCAGCGGAAGCCGGGCGAGAAGGCGATGGGCGCGTCCTGCACCTGCATCAGCGCGTCGCAGACGAGCTGGTCCCAGCTGCCGTTGAAGTTGCCGCGCCGGTAGAGCAGTCCGTCGGTGATTGCGAGTGGTTCGGTGAGCCGGGCTTCGTAAGGCTGGCGCAGCTTGGCAATGAGTTCCTGCATCGGCGCGTCGGGCACGATCTGGTCGGCGAACACCGGCAGCAACCGGTAGCGGTAGTCGGCAACGCGCCCGCTCTTCACGTCGAAGTCCATCACGCCCAGGAACTTGCCGTTGCTCCCGGCGTTGGTGACGAGCGTCTTGCCGCCGGCGTTGGCCACGGCAATGGCCAACGGCACGCCGTCGTGGGTGTGGCCGCCGAAGATGGCGTCGATGCCGCGCACGCGGCCGGCGAGCTTCAGGTCGACATCCATGCCGTTGTGCGACAGCAGAACGACGACCGCGGCGCCCTTGGCGCGGGCGGCGTCGACCTGCTTCTGCAGGTTCTCCTCCTGGATGCCGAAGGTCCAGTCGGCGACGAGAAAGCGCGGATGCGCGATCGGCGTGTAGGGGAAGGCCTGGCCGACGATCGCGACCTTCACGCCCGCGATCTCGCGCATCACCCAGGGCTTGAAGACGGGGTCGCCGAAATCGGCGGTGGCGACGTTCTGGGCGACGAAATCGACCCGGCCCGCGAGCTCGCCGATGAGCTGCTTCACCCGCTCCATGCCGTAGGTGAACTCCCAGTGCCCCGTCATCACGTCGACGCCCAGCAGCTTGCAGGCCTCTACCATGTCCTGGCCGCGCGTCCAGAGCGAGGTGGCCGAGCCCTGCCAGCTGTCGCCGCCGTCGAGCAGCAAGGCGCCCGGGCGCTGGGCGCGCAATTGCTTGACCAGCGTGGCGAGCGCGGCGAAGCCGCCGACGCGGCCATAGCGCCGCGCCGCGGTCTCGAAATCGAGACTCGTGAAGGCATGGGCCGGCGCGGTGCCCGGCGGAATGCCGCAGGCCTTCAGGAAGGCCTCGTCGACGAGGTGCGGGAGCTTGCCGGCCAGCGCGCCCACGCCGATGTTGACGCTCGGCTCCCGGAAATACAGCGGCTGGAGCTGGGCGTGGCAATCGGTGAAATGCAGCAGCGAGACGTTGCCGAAGGGCGGGGCGTCGTACAGGCCTTGCTGGGCGCTCGCGGCATCGGCCTCGGCGTGGCGCCCCAGGGCCAGGCCCGCCGCCGAGGCCGCGGCCAGCACCTGCATGAATTCGCGCCGCGCCAGCTTCACGCCCGGCCCTCAGCGGTTGACGGGCGAATCGGGGTCGAGCAGCAAGGCCATCAAGTCCTTCAACTGTTTCTCGTCGAGCAGGCCCGCATGGCCGAAGCGCGGCATCACCGAACAGGCGTTCAGGGCCTTGGCGTTGTAGAGGCGGATCCAGGTGACCTGGACGAGCCGGCGCGCCGCCGCGCCTTGCGGGTCGCTTGCCTCGTGGTTCGCAAGGTAGTGGAACAGGCTCGGGCCGATGGTGCCGTAGGCGATCTCCTGCGGGCCGATCTGGTGGCAGTTGTAGCAGCTGCCGCCGTTCTCGCGCGTCGCGGTGGAGGCGTCGGACCAGCTCATGCCCTTGCCGCTCTGCGCCAGCTTCTCGCCTGCGCGCCAGTCGCCGAGAAAGCGGCCGTCGGCCGGCATCTTCACCGTGGCCCGGTTCTGGTCGCGGATGGCCAGGGCCTGGGCCTCGGGCAGCGGCGCGCCTCCGGCGCGCGAGCAGGCGGCGTCGGACTCGTCCTGCTGCAGGCGCTCGACCCGGGCGATGCCCTTGTCGCGGAACGACGAGGCCATCATCTGCTTGAAAGCGGCCTCGTCGGCGCCAGGGTCCGGCGCTGGCGTGGTGCAGCCGGCAATGGCGGCCAGGGCCGCGACGGCAAGAAGTTTCGAGGTTCGCACGCTCGGGCCTTTCATCAGCGCCGGATGGAAGGTGCGGTCGAGACCGCGCCCTTCGCGTTCACGCCCAGGTACACGCCCAGGGCGATGGTCACTTCCGAGGCATAGCCCGGATACGGAAAGCGCTGCTGGCGAAAGCAGTCGTTGAGGCGGCGCTGCATGCCCCAGAGTTCGCCGCTGCTGACGCGGTACGCGGGCCAGGCCGCGAAGCCGATGCCGTCGCCCGGGTTGCGCGTGAGGTCGGGCAGGTCCTGCAGCCGCACGCGCTTGCCTTCGCTGCCGTGGCAGGAAGCGCAGGAGAAGTCCATCGGCCCGGCGCGGTAGAAGAAAGCCTTGCGGCCGAGCGCGTACATGCGCCGCTCTTCGGGCCGGGCCTGCGGCAGGTTCAGCTTCATGCCGGTGGACTGGCTCGCGATCCAGGCCACCAGCGATTCGAGATGGGCCTGCTCGCCGCGGCCGAAAGGCGTCTTCGCGATCGCGGCGGCGTCGAATCCCTGCAGGCTCTGCATGCAGCTGAGCAGGCGCGACTCGAGGTCCTGCACGCGGCCGGTATCGGCGAACCAGCGCGGCAGCTCGACGAAGGCGCCCTTGACCACGCCCGGCCCGAGGCCGAGGTCGCAGGCCTCGAGCGTGGCGTTCTTCGGCCCGCGCGGCTGCTTCCACAGCGCCTCGCCCTTGGCTTCGAACAGTTCGGAAGGATTGCCGTCGGCGAGCATCGCGCGGTATTCGGCGATGTCGTCGGCAACCGATTTGGCTTGCGCGGCCGGTGCGCCGGCGCCGGCCCAGAGGGCGGCGCAAGCGGCCGCGGCGAGCGCGCTGCGGGAGGTTCTGAAGGTTCGGTTCATCGGGGGCTTGCTCCTGGGGAACAGACGAACAGGCGAAGGGGCGAAGCGCCGACCGGCGGTCAGGCGGCGGCGGCGACGACGGTTTCGTCGCTGCGCTTGTCGCCGTGGTTGTCGACCCACGAGACCGTGACCTTGTCGCCCGCCTTCGCGCCCTTGATCTTGAACATCAGGAACGGGTTCTTCGAGACCGAGGGGCCCCAGTACGCGTTCAGCACCGTGCGCCCGTTGAGCTGGGCGACGACGTTCTGGATGAACCAGGCCGGAATCGGCTTGCCGGACGAGTCCTTGCGCTGGCCGGTTTCCATTTCGTGCGCCATCAGCACCCGCACCGTGGTCTCGCTGACCACGATCCTGGCCTGCAGCTTCATCGGATCTGCCATGACGATTTCTCCTCTGTTTTTCAGCCGCCGCAGCCGCCGAGGGTGACCTTGACTTCCTTGACGGCGTAGTGCAGCGCGCCGTCCTTCGTGAGCGCGACCGCGTACACGTTGGAGGTCTGGCCCATCTTGACGCGCGTCGAGATCGTGGGTTCGACTGCGTCCCCGATCTCGAACAGCGCCGAGAGCGTGGCCGGGTTCTTCTCGACCAGCACCATCAGGCGCGTCACGCCGGGCAGGCTCGAGCTCACGCCCACCGGCACCACGGCGCCGTTCTCGGCGATCTCGGGCGCGCTGAGGACGACGCCGGTGCTCGGCGTGGGGGCGGCGACGCCGAGCGCCTTCATCACGTTGGCGACCGACTTGGCGTCGAAGGCGGTTGCGTTCCAGCCGGGCGCGTCGGCGGCCAGGGCCTGGCCGGGCAGCAGGCCGAGTCCGGCCAGCAGGCCGGCAAGATGCAGGGACGGCAGGGACGCGGCGAGCAGTTCGCGCCGGCTGGGCATCGGGGTCTTGGGGTTCATGGGGCTTCCTGCAAAGGGGACCGGATCTTCTCTCATCCGGCTTCTGGATCGGAACTGTCGCGGCTTCGCGGCCACGGCGCATCGGGGCGGACCCGGGCGGCTCTTCAACATCGCGCGTCGGCCGCGCCGAGGCAGTCGATGATCGCGGCGGGGCTGCCGGCGCCCCGGTCGGCATGGAGCCGGACGAGGCGCGCGGCCAGCTCGGGCCAGTGGCGGCTGCCGGCCTCGATGGCGGAGCGCAGCGCCCGGCCGGCGTCGTCTTCGCGCCAGCTCGCGTAGGCCGCGGCCAGGCGCGGGAACATCTCCAGGCGCAGCCCGTCGAGGTTGGCGAACCAGAGGTGCAGGGCCGCCGGCGCGCCGCCTTCGACCAGCGCCGGCAAGGTGACGAGGCAGTCGGCCAGATGGTCGCGCAAGGCGCGCAAACGCGGCTCGATGCGGCGCTCGCGCCCCGTTGCCAGGCGCATTTCGGACCAGCCCGGGCCGAGCACGAGGCCGGCGCGGTGTTCGCCGATCTCGTGCAGCAGCAGGGTCTCGAGCTCGATCTCGGCCAGCGCATCGAGCGCGCGGGCCGGGTCGCCGCCGCGGTGGCCCGCCGCCTGCATCGCCTGCATGAAGGCATGGCCGCTGCCGCGCGGGCCCCAGGTTTCGAAGCGCTCCCAGAGCCAGCGCCGCAAGGCGTCGCGCCGCAGCAGCACCTCGCCGCCGCACAGCGCCGCCGGCGGCGCAGCGAGTCCGCGTGCGAGCTCGCGCCCGGCGAGCCGCACCTGCAGGCCCTGGCGCTGCTCGGCGCGCTCCAACTCGCCGAGGAAGAACAGCGGCCGGCCGGTGGCAAGCCGTCCGGCGCCGTAGACCAGGCCGTGCGGCAACAGGTGCTCGTTGACGGCGGCGCTGTCGAAGGGGTCGAGCGCGCCCTCGCCCAGCGGCAGCAGGCGGTACGGTGCGTCTTCGAGTTCGTCCCAGAGGCGTTCGCGCGCGTCGAGCCAGGCGCCGACCTCGGCTTGCGGCAGCGAGGCGCCCAACGCGAAGCCGCGTTCCCAGCGGAAGAGCTCGCGCATCTGCAGCAGGTAGATGCACAGCGTGAGCTCGGT
>JAGWTS010000173.1 GCA_028868875.1 Burkholderiales bacterium
TCGGCCAGCGGCCGCGTCGAGGGCTTGTTCAGGCTCGCCGGGTCGCGCATCGGCCCTTCGACGAAATGCTTGAACAGGGCGATCGCGATGTAGCTCAGCAGCAGGCTCGAGATCGTCTCGTTGACGCCGCGCCATTGGCGCAGCAGCCCCGCCAGCGCGACCCAGGCGGCGCCGAGCAAGGCGCCGGCGCCGAGCACGAGCGCGGTGCCGACGACGTTGCCGGGCAGCGGCGTCAGGTAAGGCAGGCCGGCGCAGCCGAGCGCGCCGAGCACGAGCGCGCCTTCGCCGCCGATCACCGTCAGGCCGGCGCGCGCCGGCAGCGCCACCGCCAGCGCCGTGAGCATCAGCGGCGCGGCGCGCTGCAGCGTGTTCTGCCAGGCGAAGGCATTGCCGAAGGCGCCGCTGAACAGCAGCGCCCAGGTCTGCAGCGGGCTCGTGCCGCCGAACCAGACGAAGACGCCGAAGGCGAGCAGCGCCGCCGCCAGCGCGCCCGCGGGCAGCAGCACGGCCTCGGCGCTCGCCTGCCAGGATGTCGTGGCCATGGTGCGCCCGGACTCAGGCCTTGCCGATCACGCCCCGCACGAGGTAGTTCATGCCCTCGAGCTCGAGGTCGGTCTGGTGGTAGACCTTGCCCTTGGGGATCACGACCTTGCCGGTGTTGTCGACGATCTCGCCGGCGAAGATGTCGAACTGACCCTTCATCATGCGTGCGCGCACGGCCTCGGCCTGCTGGCGCGCCGCGTCGGCGACCATCGCGCCATAGGGCGAGCTCTTGACGAAGCCTTCCTTGAGCCCGCCGCGCACGAAGTTCGGGTGCGGCTTGCCGGCGAGCGCGGCATCGATGATCAGCTTGTAGGCGGTGATCCAGTTCCATTCGGCCCCGGTCAGGTAGGCCTGGGGCGCGAGCTTGGCCTGCGAGGCGTGGTAGCCGCAGACCATCTTGCCGCGCCGCGCCGCCGTCTCGACCACGACCTTGGGGCCGTCGACGTGCATCGTGAAGACATCGGCGCCCTGGTCGGCGAGGCTGTTCGTCGCCTCGGCCTCCTTCACCGGCATGCTCCAGTCGCCGGTGAAGATCACGTTCGTCGTGATCTCCGGGTGCACCGACTGCGCGCCCAGCGTGAAGGCGTTGATGTTGCGCAGCACCTGCGGGATCGGCTTCGCGGCGACGAAGCCGAGCTTCTTGCTCTTCGTCGCGTGGCCGGCGACGATGCCGTTCAAGTACTGGCATTCGTCGATGTAGCCGAAGAAGCTGCCGGTGTTCAGCGGGTCCTTGCCGGCCGTCCACAGGGCGCCGCAATGGGCGAAGCGCACCTTCGGGTACTTGGCCGCGACCGCCAGCACATGCGGGTCGAAATAGCCGAACGAGGTCGGGAACAGCAGCGACGCGCCGTCCTGGATGATCATGCCTTCCATCGTCTTCTGCACCGCGGTGGTCTCGGGCACGTTCTCTTCCTCGACCACCTGGATGCCCGGCATCTTGCGCACCAGCGCCGCGCTCTCGGCGTGCGACTGGTTGTAGCCGTAGTCGTCGCGCGCGCCGACGTAGATGAAGCCCACCGTCAGCGGTGCTGCCGCCAGCACGCGGCCAGCAAGCCCCGAGGCCGCCAGAGCCAGCGCCCCCTTGGTCCAGTCACGTCGATTCAAGTGTTGCTCGAACATCTTTGCCACTCCTGCTTGATGAGAAACCCCGCGTCGGCCGCCAATCGGGTTCGCCACGAGACATGTGTTCCGATCGGTATACAAGCAAGCACCGCGCCAGCTTCGGATGCCCTGGTGGGACCCGAAATGCACCGCTCCCGGGCGGATGGGGGGCTTCCGGCACTGTTGCGGTGCCTTGGGCTCGGATGCCGGAGTCGATCGGATTCATCAAGCTGGCCCCGCTCGGAGTCCTGGGCGCCATCATGCGAGTCTGCGGCTTCAACCTATTCAAGCTGCTGCGGTACTTGCGCGATGAATCGATGATCGTCCTGGCGACAACGTCCAGCGACAGCGTGCTGCCTCAGATCATGTCCAAGCTCGAGCGCGTGGGCATTCGCGACTCGACGGTCGGCCTTGTGATTCCGACCGGCTATACGTTCAATCTGGACGCCTTTTCGATCTCCATCACGCTGGCGGCCGTGTTCATCGCACAGGCGACGAACACGCCGGTCTCGATGACGGACCTGCTGACCCACCTTGCCGTGGCCCTGCCGACGTCCAAAGGGCCGGCGTCATGGGACGGGCTGGTGAGGCCTCAAAGCCATCCTGCTCGTGGAACTTTCGGGCTCGGCCATGGCGCGCCGGGCCCAACAAGGCCCTTCCCCAGCTTGCCGAGTCACCGCGCCCGGCGGCCGTTAACGGACCGGCCGCTTGTGGATCGAGTAAAGGTGCATTGCCAGCAGCTCCTCGCTGATGAGCGGGCGGAATCCGCCGCGCCCCATTCGTGGGCTGTACTCCTTCTCCTCGAAATAAAGGTCGAGGGGTTCGCTATAGGGCCAAAGCCGAGAGAGGTCGTTTGCAATGCGCGGAAATTCGGATTGCAGGTAAACGGGGCGAACGCCCTTCGGGAGCGAATTGAGCCAGTTCCGCGTGTGACTCAGCAAATGATGATCCTCGGAAAGTGAATGGCGTCGCCCCCAAACGTAAAACGCTGCCTCGGCCACGATGAACGATTCGATGCTCTCTGTCATGGGGACACTCGTTGCGGATACATTGCCGACTGGCTGCCGGGGCAGTATTTCACTCGAACGGCGCCACGTCTGCGCGCTGACCCGCCTTGGGCCAAAGGAGGCCAGGTCTCTCGATACTGGGCGGTCCGAACGGCGAAGTCGGCATGCTCGTTGGCACACAGACGAATGCAGATCCAGTCGATAAGGGGATGGCCATTCAAGGACATGCCGCCGCAGAGTGCAGCGAGTGCGAGGAAAACAGCATGTCCTACAAGTTCAAATGCAAGGCGACCGGAGAGGTGCTGATGGCGGATCCGGTTGGCGATCGAATGCTGGGCGTCTTGGGCAAGCCCGTTGCGGCCCAGGGTATCCCGCAGCCGGGCGACATGCTCTCGGCCATCCCAGCCTTGGGTTTGCTTCCCGGTCAGCCACTTCATCGCCTCCACTGCCAGTTGCGGACCTCAGGCAGCGCCGCACCAGATCACGCAATGGCTCCGCGCCGATGCGGCTGCGCAAAGCGCTGATGGAGGACTCGTTCACCAACGCCGGACCGGACACTGCCGCCGGCCCAGGCCAGGCCCTGCGATACGACCTCGAACACCTCCTCGTACGCCGCCTCGAACCGTATTGACGCCTGACCCTGGCGCCGGGTTCGAGCGCGCAGGGGCTAAGGCCGAACCCGCGGCCCCCGCGCTCCCGGGGTCACGAGGCCGGCACGTACAGCGCGACGAAGCCCTCGAGGGTGCTCGGCGCACCGGCTCTCGGAAGGCCCATTTCGATGGCCAGCTGGTGGCCGGCGCCATCGGCGAAAAAGCGCCAGTACAGCTGTAGCGGCCGGGTCGGGTCGGCACTCGTGGCATACCCCGCGGCCGAGAGCATGGCGTCCATCTGGGCCGAGGTCACGGACTGGCTCACGACGTTATAGGTCGTCCCGGGGTTGCCGTCGTAGACGTCTTCGGCATAGCCCCCCCCGGCCTGCGCGGTCAGCCGCGAAGAAGGCGAAGGCGCGCCTTCGGGCTTGACCCCGCAGTTCTCCCAGCCGGTGAGGACCGCTTGGCGCGCCGCGAGAGCCGCCCAGGCAGCCGCAGGGTCGGCGCGCGCGGACCAGCCCGCGTCGAGCAGCACCGCAGCGCTTTGTGCGACGACGCCGATGTTGATGGGCGCGACGACGTTGGTGCTCTCGCCGTCGCCCGAGATGCAGATCTCCGCCACACCCGGCAGCGCCGGATCGACATGCACCGCGACCAGCGCGGACGAGCCGGCCGGCAGCAGCTCCGAAGCGCTGGCGGTGGCTACCGACGCGGGCGTCGTCGCGTCGCCCGCGCTGTACCCGATCGCCTGCGGCACCCAGCTGCCGAGCGCGATGCTGTCGGCGAAGGTCACCGGGCCCGTCGCACCGCCCGCCGATGCCGGAGGCGGAGCACTGCCGCTCGAACCGCCGCCGCCGCAGCCCGCGACCAGCGCGACCAGCGCGACCAGGGCGACCCACAGCCAGGCGCCGGCTCGAGCGGGACCGTCCGCGTTCACGCTCAAGGGTTCGGGATCAAGGTCGTCGAGACCGAGGTGGCGCCGATCTTGTAGATGTTGTCGGCGTCGAGCTGGGTCAGGAAGCCTTGCGCGACGAGGGCATCAGCAGCCGCGTCGAACTTCGCGACGTAGTTCGCCCGCCCCGCATACAGGGTGTCGAGCGAGGCCCGTGTGTCGCTCGCGCTTCGGGCCGCCGCCGTGACCGCAAACGGAATCGCCGATCCGGTCGACGAGCAGCCTTCGCCTACCGAGTGGCCGACTCCGCGCAGATTCCATCCCGAGTAGGTGGCCAACGGCACGCTCAGCTCGGGCATGAGAACGCCCGCGACCTCGTTGCCGTTGGCATCGACCTTGGGCACCAGCTGCACGTACTGCTTGGCCAGGTTGGCGACTGGCGCCGCCTGCGAGTAGTCGGTGACGAACACCTGGTTGTAGATGCCCGTGTAGCCGAAGTTGACCGCGGTCGGCGTCGCGGCCGCGCCGCTCGGAACCATGGCGCCGACGAGGTTCGGAAAGACGAACTGCCCGGGCGCCGTCGGCACCGCCGTCCCCGCGGCCACGCTCGGGTACTGCGACGCCGGAGGCAAGGTGTTGGCGACGACCCAGTTCTCGAGGGCCGGGATGAGGGCGCGCTCCACCGGTGTCTCCGAAACCGGGCTGGGCGCGAACTGGCACAGGCTGCCGGCCGCCGGCTGGGTCACGATGCCGGTGCTCACGCCGGCGCCGCCGCCGTGCTGGGTGCCGGGCACGAGGTAGTAGCGCACGTTGTCGGGCAGCGCGATGTCCTTGCCGGTGCCGTCGGTGACGACGAGCGATGCGCGCCCGCCCCACCATTCGAAGGCGCCGTCGATCTGCATGATCTTCGGGCAGGTGCTGCTCGCCAGGCAGTTCTTCATCAGGCCGTCGGAATTGCCCGTCAGCGGGTCGGTCGTCACGCCGTAGGTGAACGGGAACTGGTCCCCGGGCATCCAATGGTCCTCGTGCTGCTTGGACCAGCGGCCGCCCTGCGAGAAGCGCTCGTTGACCCAGGTGCGGCGACCGGCCGAGATGATCGACATCAGGCCGTCGAACACCTTGTTGCCGCTGCCGTCGTTGTTGAAGCCCTGGTAGAGGAAGTCGCGCAGGAAGCGTCCCGATTGCGAAATGCCTTCTCCGAGCGCCACGTCGAAATTGGTCGCCGGATTGGCCGGGCAGTTCACGCCGCTGGCGCAGGCCGCCGCCTTCATGTCGTTCAACGGGTTGGCGTTGCCCTGGCCGTCGGCACTGGCGGTCTTCAGGAAGGTGATCAGGTCGCGCACCGCGGCGAATCCGATTCCGTTGACCATCGGCGAGCTGGCGCGGTAGACGAAGCTGTAGATCGTGCCGGCGTCGGGCGGCACCATGGCGCCGGTCGCGTCGGGCACGGCCGCCGGCGGCGTGAAGCTCACCGAGTAGCTGCCGTTGGCATTCTTCACGTAGCTCCAGGTCGTGACCGGGGCCGACGGCGCGGCGTAGTCCTGCTGGCCGGCGCTGTTGAGCCAGGACTGGCGCGCCGTGAAGGTGACTTCCGACAGATCGGTCGTCGACGCCGGCGGATAGCTCAGCGGGATCGTGGTCGCGTTGCCGCCCGCGTAGTCGGGAATGAATTCCTCGCGGCTCAGGCCGGTGATGGCGCTGCCGTCGGCATTCGCGGCGGTCGGGAAGACGGTGCCGACCGCGGCCGAGGCGCCGTTGCCGGTCTGCGCGATGCTGCCTTGCCAGCCGCTCCACACCACGGTGTAGCCGCGGCGCAGGATCGACGGGAAGGCGGCCGATGGCGCGGCACCGGTCGTCAGGGCGCCGCCGCCGACGAAGCTCGACAGGGCGAGCTTGTTGCCGCGGTTGACCACGTCGTAGAACAGGACGCGGCGCGCGGTCGAGGCCGACTTCGGGCGCAGGATCACGACGTCGGTGCTGTACTCGACCATGCCTGCGGCGTCGACCGGCGCATTCGCGAGGTCGACGATGCCTGCGTTGGCGGCGTTCTTCGGATCGAGCTTGCCGTGCACGATGCCGGTGATCACCACATAGGGCCCTGCCGCCCCCGCGGGCGTGGCGCCGCCGAAGGCATCGACCGCGGACACCACCTGGAACTGGTCCACGCTTCCGGCGGCCGCCGTCGTCGCCTGGGCTGTCGTTGCCGTCGAGCCCCCACTGTCCCAGCAACCGGCCAGAAGGCCGACCGCAAATGCCGGAATGAGCAATTTCTTCATCTTGTCTCCTGAAGGGTCGTGTTCCGAAGTCCCCGACTCCGAATTTCATTCGCCGCGGCGAGCGCCGTGTGACAAACGGTAGCGGACAGCGGGTTCCAGAACAATTAGCGAAAGCGCTCGACGATTACCTTGATCGCAAGCATCGAGGGTTGACCCTCGCCCGTCGGGCCTGGCCGGAATCGGCAGCGCGGCCGCGGACCGGGCAGCGGTTAGACTCGATCCAGGAGGGGGTTTGTTACTGTGATCGAGCGGCTCAGCGAAGAGATCACGTTCCGCAAACTCGAGATCCTGCTCGCCTACATGCAGGCCGGCAGTCTGGCGCGGGCGGCCGAATTGATGCAGGTGAGCAGCGTGAGCATCCACCGCGCCCTGCATTCGCTCGAGGCCGCGGTTCGCTGCCAGCTGTTTCGCCACGAAGGCCGCAACCTGGTGCCGACGCGGGCCACGCGGGTGCTCGCCGATGTGGCCCGGGAGGTGCTCAACGCGATGAGCGAGGGCGTGCAGGCCACGCGCCGAGCCGGCGGTTATTCGTCCGACCTGTTGCGCCTGGGCTCGCTGTACTCGCTCACGACCGCGACGGTGCCGCGCGTCATCGTCGACCTCAAGGTGCGAAACCCCAAGCTGCAGGTCGAACTGGTGCTGGGCTCGAACACCGACCTGCTGCTCAAGCTCGAGCAGGGCGAGATCGACGCCGCCCTGGTCGCCGTTCCAGACGCCGAATCCGAAATCGAATCGATCCCGTTGTTCGAAGACGACATCTTCTTCGCCGCCCCGGTCGGATCGAAATACGCCGCGATGGCGGCGGTCGACCTGCGCACATGCGCCGATGAACGCTTCGTCAGCCTGAGCGACGGCTTCGTCACCTACGCCGGCTTCGTCGAAGCGTTTCGCATCGCCCAGTTCACGCCCCAGGTCGTGACGAAGGTGGGAGACATCTTCTCGCTGATGAACCTGGTCAGCGGCGGCGTCGGCTGCACCCTGCTTCCGGGCCGGGTGCGCGACGTCTTCAAGGACAAGGTGCAGCTGATTCCGCTGCTGCCGGAATACTTGATGCGCCAGGTCATCGGCCTGAACTTCCTGCGCAGCCGCGAGCGCGACCCCAACCTGCTGGCGCTGGCGCTGGTGTGCCGGCGGCTGCATCGGGGATCCGACCTGCGCTGAACGCGGGCGTCACCGACCCGGATACGGCGCTCGCGGGCGCACCGGCGAGCAGCCCGGCTTCGCGCGCGGCCAGCACGGCGATCGCGACCTGCCCGATCTCGGCAGCGGCGATGGCCAGGGCCGCGGACAGGGCCGCGACGGCAGGCCGCGTCAGCACGGGGCCCTGCGCCATGGCGACCAGCAGCCGCCCGCCTCGTTCGCCGGCCAGCGGCATGGTCGCGTGCCAGCGCACCGCCCAGGCCAGGGTGTGCGCCCGGTCGGGGGCGAGGCGTTGGGGGCCGGCGCCATTGCCGCACCGGGCTGGCGCTTTGCAAGCGCCCCCGCGCGCTCGACACCTTCGACGTCGAGGTCCCGGACGCCTGGGCGAAGTACCGGAACACGTGCGACGGCCTGCGCGAGGAGCAGTTGCTCGGCGAGTCCAGGATGCGCACCGACATCGGGCTGATGCAGAACTTCGGGACCGCGTCGGGCACGAAGACCACCGCCGAGCGCGGCACGCTGTTGAACGACAAGAAGGCCGCCATCCCGGCCCGGAACATCACCGCCAAGGTCGACGGGCCGATGAGCACGAACATATTGCGCAAGGGCTCGGTGCTCAACGACGGCTGGTGGTGAACCTTCAACAACGACGCCTGCAAGTTCCCGAAGGAGGCCGAGGTCGTGACGCCGGTGCAGGCGCGCCGGATCGCCGGACCGACGCGGCCCCGGTCCCTCCTCAGCAAGCCGACCTGGGCGCAGAGGGTGACGAAGAACCACGAGCCCGCATCGCGATCGGGTTTCCGGCGCCCTGCGCGGGGTTGCACCAGTCAGCCCAGCCACCCCTTGATGCGCGCCGCCAGCGCATCGCGGCTGATGCGGTAGCGGTCGTGCAGCGTCGGCAGCGCCCCCGCGTCGAGGAAGGCGTCGGGCAGCCCGGCCATCTGGAAGCCCGCCGGTTGCACGCGATGGCGCAGCAGCGCGCTCGCCACCGACTCGCCCAGCCCGCCGATCACCGAGTGGTTCTCGGCGACGACCACGAGGCGATGCTTGTACTTGACGGCCTCGGTGATCGTCGCCTCGTCCAGCGGCTTGATCGTCGGGCAGTGCAGCACGGCCACGCCGATGTTGTCGGCGCGCAGCGCCTCTGCGACCTCGAGGGCTCGCATCGTCATGAAGCCGCTGGAGATGACGAGAACATCTTCGCCGTCGCGAATCAGCTTCGCCTTGCCGAGCTCGAATCGGTAGTCGTACTCGTCGAGCACGAGCGGCACGTTGCCGCGCGCAAGCCGCATGTATACCGGCCCCTTGTGCGCGGCGATCTGCGGCACCGCCTGCTCGAGGTCCAGCGCGTCGCAGGGATCGACGATGGTCAATCCCGGGATGCCACGCATCATCGCGATGTCCTCCGTCGCCTGGTGACTGGGCCCATAACCCGTGGTCAGCCCCGGCAGGGCGCAGCAGATCTTGACGTTCAGATTCTCCTCCGCAATCACCTGGTGGATGAAGTCGTAGGCGCGGCGGGTGCCGAACACCGCATAGGTCGTCGCAAACGGCACCAAGCCCACCTTGGCCATGCCGCCGGCCGCGGCCATGAGCAATTGCTCGGCCATGCCCATCTGGTAGAAGCGGTCGGGGTAGGCCTGGGCGAACAGGTGCAGGTCGGTGTACTTGGCCAAGTCGGCCGTCATGCCGACGATCTCGGGCCGGCTGGCGGCCAGTTCGACCAACGCCTTGCCGAACGGGGCGGCCTTGACTCGCTGCCCTTCGGCGGCGATCGAGGCGATCATGGCCGACGTGGTCAATCGGGGCTTCTTCGGTGCAACAGCGGTGTTCATGCCAGGGCTCCAACGGTATGCGATTGATCCAGGATTTGCAGCGCCTGCTGCCACTCCGGCGGGTCGACGCGGATGAAGTGGTTCTTCTCGCGCTTCTCGAGGAAGGGCACGCCCTTGCCCATCAAGGTGTCGAACAGGATCACGCGGGGCTGGGCTTCGGTGTGGGCCCGCGCGGCATCGAAGGCCTGCAGCACGGCGGGCAGATCGTTGCCGTCAACGCGCTGCACAAACCAGCCGAATGCCGCCCATTTGTCGGCCAGCGGCTCGAAGCCCAGCACCTTGGACGACGGCCCATCGGCCTGCTGGTTGTTGATGTCGACCAGGCAGATCAGGTTGCCGAGACCGTGGTGGGCCGCACCCAGCGCCGCTTCCCAGGTCGAGCCCTCGTCGAGTTCACCGTCGGACATCGAGTTGTAAACGAAGGCCGGGTTCTGCTTGTGGCGCAGGCCAAGCGCCATGCCCACGGCGATCGGCAGGCCATGGCCCAGCGAGCCGCCGGAGATCTCCATGCCGGGCGTGTAGGTGGCCATGCCGGACATCGGCAGACGGCTGTCGTCGCTGCCGTAGGTCTCGAGTTCACTCTCGGGGATGGTGCCGGCCTCGATCAGTGCGGCGTAGGCCGCGATCGCGTAGTGGCCGTGGGACAGCAGGAAGCGGTCGCGGCCTTCCCACTCGGGGTCGTCGGGGCGCAGGTTCAGCGCGTGGCGATAGGCCACCGCCAGCACGTCGGCCCAGCCCAGGGCCTGGCCGATATAGCCCTGGCCTTGCACCTCGCCCATGCGCAGGGCAAAGCGGCGGATGCGGTAGGCGCGTTCCCGCAGCGTGGTTGTCAGATCAGACATGGAAGTCCTTTGAAGGTGAAGAAAAGTTGAGTCGGGTCAGCCGAGCAGGCCGATGGAGAACCAGGGCACGAACGCGACGATGAGCAAGCCCAGGAGCAGCGCGCCCAGGTAGGGCCAGATGCGACGCAGGGCGACATCTGGGTTGACGCGGCCGATCGTGCAGGCGGCGTAATAGCCCAGGCCGAAGGGCGGCGCGAACAGGCCGATGCCCATTGCGAGGATGACGACCATCGCGTACTGGACCTCGTGCACGCCGATGGCGCGAGCGACCGGGAACAGCAGCGGCGCGAAGAGCACCATGGCGGGGATGCCTTCCAGAACGCTGCCCAGCACGATGAAGGTCGCGATCGACACCATCAGGAAGCCGTACTTGCCGCCCGGCACGCTCGTCATCAGGTGTGCCAGGCTTTGCGAGAAGCCGGACTGCGTAAGCGCCCATGACATGCCGGTGGCCATGCCGATGATGAAGAGGATCGCGCCGGACAAGGCCGCCGTGTCGACCAGCATCGGGTACAGGCGCCGCCAGTCGAAGCGCCGGTAGATCAGGAGCCCCGCCACGACGGCATAGGCGATCCCGATGGTCGACACCTCCGTCGCCGTCGCGACACCCTTCACGACCGCGGTGCGGATCAGCACCGGCAGCACCAGCGCGGGCAGCGCAACCAGCAGCGTGCGACCGACCACTGCCATCGGCGCGCGCTTATGCCCTTGTGCTACTTCGGCGCTGCGCAGCCGCGCCAGCACAGCCAGGAAGATGGCGAGCACGATACCCGGCAGGATGCCGCCGGTGAAGAGCGCCGCGATCGAGACGCCCGCCACCGAGCCGATCGTGATCAGCACCAGCGACGGAGGAATGGTTTCTGCCATGGCGCCCGAGGCGGCGAGCAGCGAGATCAACTCGCCTTCGTGATTGCCGCGCCGCTTCATCTCCGGGAGGAGCACGGGGGCCACGGCCGCCATGTCGGCGGTCTTGGCGCCCGAGATGCCCGAGATCAGCAGCATCGCGCCCAGCAGCACGTAGTTCAAGCCGCCGCGCACATGACCGACCAGCGAGGCCAGGAAGTCCACCATCGCCTTCGCCATGCCGGTCATCTCGACCAGGTGCCCGAGCAG
>JAGWTS010000174.1 GCA_028868875.1 Burkholderiales bacterium
GCCGTGCCCTGGTCGGGCATGGGCAAGTTCATCTGCATCGGCCTGAACTACGCCGACCACGCCGCCGAATCGGGCCTGCCCCTGCCCAAGGAGCCGATCCTCTTCATGAAGCCGATCAGCGCCGCCGTGGGCTGCAACCACGCCGTCGTCCTGCCCCAGGGTTCGGTCAAGGGCGACTGGGAGGTCGAGCTCGGCGTCGTCATCGGCAGCACCGCGCGCTACGTCTCCGAAGCCGATGCGCTCGCGCACGTGGCCGGCTACTGCGTCGTCAACGACGTGTCCGAGCGCGAGTACCAGATCGAGCGCGGCGGCACCTGGGACAAGGGCAAGGGCTGCGACACCTTCGGCCCGGTCGGCCCCTGGCTCGTCACCGCCGACGAGGTCGGCGACCCGCAGCAGCTCGACATGTGGCTGGACGTGAACGGCAAGCGTTTCCAGACCGGCAACACCCGGACCATGATCTTCAACGTCGCCCAGCTCGTCTCCTACGTCAGCCGCTTCATGACGCTGTATCCGGGCGACCTCATCAGCACCGGCACCCCGCCCGGGGTCGGCATGGGGGTGAAGCCGAACCCGGTGTTCCTGAAGCCCGGCGACGTGATGCATCTGAGCATCGCCAAGCTCGGCGAGCAGCAGCAGCGCGTGCATGCCTGGGACCCGGCCCTGATCGACGAATGAGGCGGCACCCCGAATGAACCCCGTCATCCGCATCCACGCCGACGACAACGTCGTCATCGCGCGCCACCAGCTGCTGGGCGGCACGCGGCTCGAAGACGAAGGCGTGACGGTGGCGGGGCTGGTTCCGCCCGGCCACAAGCTCGCGACGCGCGCGATCGGGCGCGGCGATGCGGTCGTGCGCTACGGCCAGGTCATCGGCCAGGCCACGGCGGACATCGCACCGGGCCAGCACGTGCACACCCACAACCTGGCCTACGGCGACTTCGCGCGCCGGCACGAGCCCGGCAGCGCCCAACGCCCGACCGACTTCGTCGCCGAACCCGCCACCTTCGAAGGCATCGTGCGCGCAGACGGCCGCGTCGCGACGCGCAACTACATCGGCGTGCTGACCTCGGTGAACTGCTCGGCCACCGCGGCGCGCGCCATCGCCGACCATTTCCGGCGCGACGTCCACCCCGAGGCGCTGGCCGCCTATCCGAACGTCGATGGCGTCGTCGCCCTCACCCACGGCATGGGCTGCGCCACCGCGGCCGACGGCGAGGAGCTGCGCGTGCTGCGCCGCACCCTGGGCGGCTATGCGCGCCATGCCAACTTCGCCGCCGTGCTCGTCGTCGGCCTGGGCTGCGAGACGAACCAGATCCAGGGCCTCATCGCGCAGGAAGGCCTGGCCGAAGGCGCGCGCCTGGCCACCTTCAGCATCCAGGACAGCGGCGGCACGGCGAAGACCGTGGCGCGCGGAGTTGCCCTGATCGAAGCCATGCTGCCCGAGGCGAACCGGGTGCGGCGCCAGCCGGTGCCGGCCAGCCACCTGCTCGTCGGCCTGCAATGCGGCGGCAGCGACGGCTACTCGGGCATCAGCGCCAACCCGGCGCTGGGTGCGGCGGTCGACCGCCTGGTGCGCCACGGCGGCAGCGCCTTCCTCTCCGAGACCCCCGAGATCTACGGCGGCGAGCACCTGCTGACGCGGCGCGCCGTGAGCGCCGAAGTCGCGGCGCGGCTGCAGGCTCGCATCGCCTGGTGGGAGGCCTACACCGCGCGCAACGGCATGCGCATGGACAACAACCCCTCGGCCGGCAACAAGGCCGGGGGCTTGACGACCATCCTCGAGAAAAGCCTGGGCGCAATCGCCAAGAGCGGCACCAGCAACCTCGTCGACGTCGTCGAGTTCGCCGAGGCCCCGCGCGCGCGCGGCCTCGTCTTCATGGACACGCCGGGCTACGACCCGGTCTCGGCCACCGGCCAGGTCGCCGGCGGCGCCAACCTGATCTGCTTCACGACCGGGCGCGGCTCGGCCTACGGCTGCGCCCCCAGCCCCTCGCTCAAGTTCTCGACCAACAGCGCGCTCTGGGCGAAGCAGCAGGAAGACATCGACCTCGATTGCGGCGGCATCGTCGAAGGGCTGGAAAGCGTCGACGAAGCCGGCGAGCGCATCTTCCGCCTGATGCTGGCCACGGCCTCGGGCCAGCACACGAAAAGCGAGATCCACGGCTACGGCCAGAACGAGTTCGTGCCCTGGCAGCTCGGCGCCGTGATGTGAAGTTCGCGATCATCACCGACCTGCACGCCAACCGCGAAGCGGTGGAAGCCGTGTTCGAACACGCCGCGCGCCAGGCCATCGACCGTTATGCCCTGCTCGGCGACTTCGTCGGCTACGGCGCCGACCCCGGCTGGGTCGTCGACCGGGTGCGCGAATACGTGGCCGCCGGCGCCATCGCGGTGATGGGCAACCACGATGCCGGCGTGGTCCAGGGCGCATCGCCGTCGATGCGGCCGGATCCGCGCTACGTCGTCGAATGGACCCGCGGCCGGCTCGATGCCGATCAGATCGACTTCCTCGCCGGGTTGCCGCTGAAGGTGGAACTGGGCAAGCTGCTGTTCGTGCACGCCAATGCCTGGGCGCCCGCCGATTGGGAATACGTGCAAAGCCGCGCCGATGCGGTGCGCAGCCTGCACGCCACGAACCAGCGCATCACCTTCTGCGGCCACATGCACGAGCCGCGCCTGTTCCACCTCTCGCCGACCGGCAAGGCCGGCGACTTCGTGCCCACAGCGGGCATGGCGATCCCGCTCTTCATCCAGCGCCAGTGGCTGGTGATCCCGGGCTCGGCGGGCCAGCCGCGCGACGGCGACCCCGCGGCCTGCTACGCCACCTACGACGACGCCAGCGGCAACCTCACCTACTGGCGCGTGCCCTACGACACCGAAGCCGCGAGCGCCAAGATGCGCGAAGCGAACCTGCCGCAGCGCCTGGCCGAGCGCCTTGCCGATGGCGAGTGAGGCCGGCGCCCCCGGGCAGCCGCCGGCGCTGGCCAAGGGCCAGGTGATCGACGGTTTCCGCCTCGAAGAGCATGTGCACCAGGGGGGCATGGCCAACCTCTGGAGCGTGACGCGCGCGGTCGGCGGCGCCGCGGACGCCATGCCGCTGATCATGAAGGTGCCACGCATCAAGGGGGGCGAGGATCCGGCCACCATCGTCGGCTTCGAGGTCGAGCAGATGATCCTGCCGGTGCTCTCGGGGGTGCACGTGCCCAAGTACGTCGCGCGCGGCGACTTCACGCGCCAGCCCTACATCGTGATGGAGCACATCCAGGGGCCGACGCTGCGCCCGCGCCTGCACGAGGCGCCGCTGGCGCTGGACGAAGTCGCCGAAACCGGCGCCCGCGTCGCCACCGCCCTGCACGACCTGCACCGCCAGCGCCTCGTGCACCTGGACGTGAAGCCGAGCAACATCATGTTCCGCGCCGACGGCAACGCGGTGATGGTCGACTTCGGCCTGTCGCGCCACGACAAGCTGCCGGATCTGCTCGAAGAGGAGTTCACGCTGCCGATCGGCACCGGGCCCTACATGTCGCCCGAGCAGATCCAGTTCGTACGCAACGACCCGCGCAGCGACCTGTTCGCGCTCGGCGTGATGCTCTACCACTTCACGACCGGCCAGCGCCCTTTCGGCGCTCCCGAGACTGTGCGCGGACTGCGCCGACGCCTGTTCATCGACCCGATTCCGCCGCGCGCCTTGCGCAGGGACTGCCCGCCCTGGCTCCAGGAGGTGATCCTCAAGTGCCTGGAGATCGACCCGGCCAAGCGCTACCAGAGCGGAGCCCAGCTCGCGCTGGACCTGCAGAACCCGGACCAGGTGGCGCTGACCGCGCGCGCCGAACGCCAGCGCCAGGGCGGCATGCTGGAGCACTTCAAGCGCTGGTTCTTCGCCCTCGGCAAGGAAGGCAGCAAGCCGCAGGCGCCGCAGCTGGGGGCGGTGAGCCAGGTCATGAAGAGCCCGATCGTCGTCGCCGCGGTCGACATCGACCAGGCCGAGACCGAGCTGCTCGAGCTCGTGCGCGAGACCGTGCGCCGCATCGTCGTCACCGAGCCCGGCGCGCGCCTGGCCTGCGTGAGCGTGATGAAGACCGGGCGCATCGGCATGGACGAGCTCGTCGACGCCCAGGGCCAGAGCCGCCACGTCAAGCAGCTCGTGGCGCTGAAGCATTGGGCGCGGCCGATCAGCAAGAGCCTGTCGCTCGACGATGGGCGCCTGACCTTCCATGTCCTCGAATCGAGCGATCCGGCAGCGGCCCTGGTCGAGTTTGCCGAGCGCAACCAGGTCGACCACATCGTGATGGGCTCGCGCGGCAGCTCGGCGATGCGGCGCTACCTGGGCAGCGTGAGCTCGCAAGTCGTGGCCGAGGCCGGCTGCACGGTGACGGTGGTCAAGGCTTGAGCAACCCCTGCCTGGATTGCGGCGCCTGCTGCGCGAGTTTCCGGGTCGATTTCGACCGCGAGGAATGGGCCGGCGCCGGCGGCGCCGTGCCGTTCGGCCTGGCCGAAGAGATCGGCGCCAGGATGGTGCGCATGCGCGGCAGCGACCACCAGCCGCCGCGCTGCGCGGCCCTGGTCGGGCAGGTGGGCGTGCGTGCGAGCTGCGCGATCCACGAATGGCGGCCGACGCCCTGCCGTGAATTCGGGCCGCGCGCGGCGGCCGGAATCGGCGATGCGGCCTGCGATGCCGCGCGCCGGCGGCATGGGCTGGCGCCGCTGAATCCGGGGCCGGACGCGCCGCCTGATCGCCTGATCGCCTGATCGCCTGATCGCCTGATCGCCTGATCGCCTGATCGCCTGATCGCCTGATCGCCTGATCCCCGGCCCCGCGGTCCGCCCAAAAGACACAAGCGCGCTGCCCAGGCCCGGCTGCTGCGCGGGGCATGCAGCCCGCGCTATTCGGCGATTCGCGACGACCGCCTTGCGCCGACTCCGAATTCGGCCGCAGCGACGAGCAGCACGATCACCGCGAGGAACACCGCGCTCGTGCCCATGGCCCCCAGGCCGAGCCCGCCGTCGGCCCGGGCCTGGGTCAGCAGGTCGCCGAGCGAAGCGCCGAAGGGCCGGGTCAGGATGTAGCCGATCCAGAAGGTCAGCACCGCGTCGGCACCCATGCGCCAGGCGGCGTAGGTGAGGGCAATCAACGTGCCGAAGCCGATCGCGCCCCAGGCGAAGCCCAGGCCCAGGGCCTCGGTCGCCAGATCGCCGGCCGCCGTGCCGAGCGCGAAGGTGCAGAGGATGGCGGCCCAGTAGAACAACTCGCGGCGCGGGGTCACGATGGCGTGGATCGACAGCGTGCCTTCGACCCGGTGCCACACGAAGAAGATCGCGGCCAACCCCAGCGCGAAGGCGGCACTGCTGACGTAGAGGCTGACCCCCAGCCCATCGGTCAGGAGATCGGTGATCTGGGTGCCGACGATGCTGACCAGCACCACCGTCAGCCAGTACCAGCGCGGGGTGTAGCGGCGCGTGCGCAACTGCGCGAACAAGGCCGCGGCGAGCAAGACGGCCATGACCGCGCGCGTCAGTCCCGGGCCCCAGCCGGCGTCGACCGAGAGGAAGTCGGCCCCCGTCTCGCCCACCGTGGTCGAGAGGATCTTGATGATCCAGAACGACAGCGTGACTGCCGGTACCTTGTTGAGCCAGCCGCTCCATCGGCTCGCGGTCAAATCGTTCATGGGGTTCTCCTGCCGATGGCAACGTGTTGGCCGGGAGTCTGAATGGGCCGACTTAGGCCGGGCATAGCCCAGGCACGAACCATGGACGGCGGCCCGTAACCGCGGCTCCCCGCAGTTGCAGCGCATCGACCTCACCCGACCGACGGCCCAGCACGGCGGCGGGGCCGATGAGGTCGAGCGCAATCGCCGCGAGGCGCTTGCGCCTCGGCGGCATGCGCGCTGCGCCGGAGTTCCCGTCAGGGCAGGACCGCCGTGACCTCGATCTCGACCTTGGCACGCTCCTCGATCAACGCGCTCACCTGCACCGCCGTCATCGCCACGGCGTAGCTGCCGATGGACTCGCGGTAGGCGGCGCCGATCTCCCGGGCGCGCGCCAGGTACTCCTTGCGGTCGGTGAGGTACCAGGTCATGCGCGCGATGTGCTCGGGCAGCGCACCGGCCTCGGCGAGCACCGCGCGCACGTTGAGCAAGGCCTGGCGCACCTGGGCGACGAGGTCGTCGCTCTCGAAGACGCATTGCGCGTTCCAGCCGATCTGGCCGGCCACGAAGACGCAGGTACCGGGGGCGGCGACGCCATTGACGTAGCCGCGGGGCGCGGTCCAGCCCGCGGGTTGGAGGATCTTCATGGGCTTCCTTGTGGTTCCTGATCTTGCATCCGGCCGATCGCGGCGCGGATGTCGGGCGCCAGTTCGACCGGACGGTGGTCGGCGAGCGAGGTGGCGACGATCACCTGGCGCGCCCGCAGCCGCGTCGTGCCGCCGCCGCGGTACTCGTGACGCAGCGCGAGCGAGCTGCGGCCGACGCGCTCGACCTCCAACCGAAGCGCCAGATCGTCGCCGAAGCGGCTGACCGCGGTGAAGTCGACCTCGAGCCGCACCGTCGGCAGGCCGATGCGGCGCGGGCCCAGCAACTCGGCATAGGGGATGCGCAGGCCTTCGTCGAACCATTGCTCGACGAGGGTCGTCATCATCACCAGGTATTGCGGGAAGAAGATGATTCCCGCCGGGTCGCAGTCGGCGAAGCGGACCCGGCGCGCGGTCTCGAACCCCTTCATGCGGCGCGCAGCTTGAAGCGCTGCAGCTTGCCGGTCTCGGTGCGCGGCAGGCTGGCGCGGAATTCGATCTCGCGCGGGTACTTGTAGGGCGCGATGGTCTGCTTCACGAAGTCCTGCAGCGTGCGCACCATCGCCGCGTCGCCTTCGTGCTCCGGGCGCAGCACGACGTAGGCCTTGACGATCTGGCCGCGCGCTTCGTCGGCCTGGCCGACGACGCCGCATTCGGCCACCGCCGGGTGCAGCAGCAGCGCGCCTTCGACCTCGGGGCCGGCGATGTTGTAGCCGCCGCTGACGATCATGTCGTCGGTGCGTGCCTGGTACTCGAACTGGCCGTCGGCGCCGACGAGGTAGGCGTCGCCGGTGAGGTTCCAGCCGTTCTTCACGTAATGGGACTGGCGCGGGTCGTCGAGGTAGCGGCAGCCCGTGGGGCCCTTCACCGCGAGGCGACCGACCTGGCCCGGCGGGAGTTCGCGCCCTTCGTCGTCGAGCACCGCGGCGCGGTAGCCCGGCACCACGTAGCCCGTGGCGCCCGGGCGCGCATGGGCTTCGTCGGCCGAGATGAAGATGTGGAACATCTCGGTCGCGCCGATGCCGTCGATGATCTCGATGCCGGTGGCCTGCTTCCACAGCTGGCGCGTCGCCGCGGGCAGCGCCTCGCCCGCCGAAACGCATTTGCGCAGGCTCGACAAGTCGTGCTGGGACACCTGCGTCGCCATCGCGCGATAGGAAGTCGGGGCCGTGAACATCACCGTCGCGCGATAGGCGCCGATGGCGGGCAGCAAGGCGTCGGGCGAGGCCTTGCCGATCAGCACCGTCGAAGCGCCCACGGCGAGCGGGAACACGAGCAAGCCGCCCAGGCCGAAGGTGAAGGCCAGTGGCGGGCTGCCGATGAAGACGTCGTCGGCCGTCGGCCGCAGCACATGGGCTGGCCAGCAGGCGCAGGCCGCCATCACGTCGCGGTGGAAATGCATCGTGCCCTTGGGCACCCCGGTCGTTCCTGATGTGAAGGCGATGAGGCAGGTGTCGTCGAGCGCGGTGTCGACGTTCTCGAACGTGGGCGGCTTGGCCGCGGCCAGGCGTTCGAGTTCGCCGCCGTAGTGCAGCACCCGGCGCAGCACCGGGGCCTGGGCGCGCGCGGCCTCGAGTTCGGCCGCGAGTTCCACGTCGCACAAGGCGAGGCCGACCTGGGCCTTCTCGATCAGCGGCTGCAGCTCGCGCGCGCGCAGCAGCGGCATGGTGCCGACCACGATGCCGCCGGCTTTCACCACCGCGAACCAGCAGGCCGCCATCATCGGCGAATTGGCGCCGCGCAGCAGCACGCGGTGGCCGGGCTCGAGCCCCATGTCCTCCACCAGCACGCGGGCGATGCGGTTCGCCTGGGCCTGCAGCTCGGCGTACGTCCAGCGCAGGCCGGGGCCGAGGATGCAGGGCCGATCGCCCTGGCCGCGCTCGACCCAGCGGTCGAGCAGCTCGGTGGCGCAGTTCAGCCGCGGCGGGAACTGCAGCCCCGGCAGGTCGAAGAGGTATTCGGGCTGCTGCTCGGGCGGCGGCAGGCGGTCGCGGGCGAAAGGGTCGGTCTTCATGGCGGGAACCCAGGCTGCAATGCTTCCCATTTTCGACCAGATACTTTAGATGTCAACTATTTTCGTCCCGAGTTCGTTATCATCCCGGCCATGTCGCGCCGTCTCTGGGATCTGTCTCCGCCTGTCGATGCGGGTTCTCCGGTTTTCCCCGGGGATGCGCCTTTTTCCAGCGCCTGGGCGGCGCGCATCGGCCCGGGCTGCCCGGTGAACGTGAGCACCCTCACGCTCTCGCCCCACACCGGCGCCCATGCCGACGCGCCGCTGCATTACGACGAGGCCGGCGCCGCCATCGGAGCGCTCGACCTCGAGCCCTACCTCGGCCCCTGCCGCGTCATCCACGCCCTCGATTGCGGGCCGCTCGTGCGCTGGCGCGACCTCGAACATGCCGCCGCGGGCCTGCCGCCGCGGGTGCTGGTGCGGACCCGGCGCCAGGCCGTCGTTTCGCGCTGGGACCCCGATCTGAGCGCCTACGCGCCCGAGGCCGTGGAGCGCCTGGCCGACCTCGGCGTGCGGCTCATCGGCATCGACAGCGCGAGCATCGACCCGGCGCCGAGCAAGACGCTCGAGAGCCACCAGGTGATCCGCCGCCGCGGCCTGCGCGTGCTCGAGAACCTCGTCCTCGACGACGTGCCCGAAGGCGACTACGAGCTCATCGCCCTGCCCTTGCGACTGAGCGGTGCCGACGCCTCGCCGGTGCGCGCGGTGCTGCGCGAACTCACTTGAAGATGGCCCGGAGACGAAGCCCATGCCCATGACCCGCAACGACGCCCTCGCGCTCGACGCCCAGGACCCGCTCGCGCCCTTGCGCGCGCAGTTCGCGCTGCCCGAGGGGCTGATCTACCTCGACGGCAATTCGCTAGGCGTGCTGCCGCGCCGCACCGCCGAGCGCGTACAGGAAGTGGTGACGGCCGAATGGGGCGTCGGCCTCATCGGCAGCTGGAACAGCGCGGGCTGGATGCAGCTGGCGCCGCGCGTGGGCGACAAGATCGCGCGCCTCGTCGGCGCCGGAGCGGGCGAGGTCGTGGCCGCCGATTCGACGAGCGTGAACCTCTTCAAGGTGCTTTCGGCCGCGCTCACGATCGCCCGCACCGATGCGCCCGGGCGACAGCGCATCGTCTCCGAGCGCAGCAACTTCCCGACCGACCTCTACATCGCCGAATCGCTGGCGCGCGAGCGCGGATTCGAGCTCGTGCTGGCCGATGCCGACGAGTTGCCGCAGCACCTGGATTCGCGCTGCGCGGTGCTCATGCTCACCCACGTCAACTACCGCACCGGCCGCATGCACGACATGGCCGCACTGACCCGCGCCGCCCATTCGGCGGGCGCGCTCACGGTCTGGGACCTCGCCCACAGCGCCGGCGCAGTGGCGGTGGACCTGCGCGGCGCCGATGCCGATTTCGCGATCGGCTGCGGCTACAAATACCTCAACGGCGGCCCCGGCGCCCCGGCCTTCGTCTGGGCGAACCCCAAGCACGCCGAGCGCTTCTGGCAGCCGCTGGCGGGCTGGATGGGACACGCCGCACCGTTCGAGTTCACCCCCGGCTACCGGCCCGCGCCGGGCATTTCGCGCTACCTCTGCGGCACGCCCGCGGTGCTGTCGCTCGCGGCGCTGGAATGTGGCGTCGACACCGTGCTCGCGGCCGAGCCCTACGGCGGCCTGCCAGCGCTGCGCGCCAAGTCGGTGGCGCTGACCCGCCTCTTCGCCGAGCTCGTCGAGGCGCGCTGCCCGCAGCTCGCGCTGGCCTCGCCGCGCGAGGACGATCGGCGCGGCAGCCAGGTCTGCTTCGCGCACCCGGACATCGCCTACCCGGTGGTGCGCGCCCTGATCGCGCGCGGCGTCGTCGGCGACTTCCGCGCCCCCGACATCCTGCGCTTCGGCTTCACCCCCTTGTACCTGCGCTTCGTCGACGCCTTCGACGCGGCGCTGCACCTGCAAGCCGTTCTCGAACAAGAGGAATGGCGCCGCCCCGAATTCAACCAGCGCGAGGCCGTGACATGACGATCGACCACCATGGCGCGAAGCTCGACTTCAGCACCGCGATGAGCTATGGCGACTACCTGCACCTGGACCAGGTGCTCGGGGCCCAGCACCCCTTGTCGCCCAACCACAACGAGATGCTGTTCATCGTCCAGCACCAGACGAGCGAGCTCTGGATGAAGCTGATGCTGCACGAGCTGCACGCGGCCGTCGCCGCGATCGCCGAAGACCGGCTCTCGGCCGCCTTCAAGATGCTGGCGCGGGTCTCGAAGATCTTCGAGCAGCTCGTCCACGCCTGGGACGTGCTGGCGACGATGACGCCGCCCGAGTACAGCGCGATCCGCCCCTACCTGGCTTCGAGCAGCGGTTTCCAGAGCTGGCAGTACCGCTGCATCGAGTTCAGCCTGGGCAACAAGAACCCGGCCATGCTCGCGCCGCACTCGCACCGGCCCGAGCGGCTGGCCCAGGTGGAGGCGGCCTTCCGCGCGCCTTCGCTCTACGACGAGGCCTTGCGCCTGCTCGCGCGGCGCGGGCTGGCGATTCCGGCCGACCATCTCGAGCGCGACTGGACCCAGCCCTATGCCGCGAGCGACGCGGTCGAGCAGGCCTGGCTCACGGTCTACCGCGAGCCCGACACGCACTGGGACCTGTACCAGCTCGGCGAGGAACTCACCGACCTCGAGGACGCCTTCCGCCTCTGGCGCTTCCGCCACGTGACGACGGTGGAACGCATCATCGGCTTCAAGCGCGGCACCGGCGGCACCAACGGCGTGGGCTATCTGCGCAAGATGCTCGACACCGTGCTCTTCCCCGAGATCTGGAAACTGCGCACCGACTTGTAGCGCCGGGCGCCGGCCAAGACCCCAAGGCCCCAGCGAACCTAAAATCCGCGCTCCACTTTCAACGAAGAAGGCGCGCGATGGACACCCGCAGCACCCCGACTCCGGCGCGCCTGGCCCGCTTGCGCGAGGCCCTGGCCGCGGCCGGCGTGCACGCCCTGCTCGTGCCTTCGGCCGACCCGCACCTGAGCGAATACCTGCCCGG
>JAGWTS010000175.1 GCA_028868875.1 Burkholderiales bacterium
CGCCTGAGCTCTCTTGTTCCGCCTTGGTCCTCGGCGCTCTCTACCCAAACGCGAATGTGCCCTGCGCCCGAAGGCACCACCACCGCCCTGCAACCACTGGAGGTGGCGCTCAACCCGAACGACGGCATGCGCCGCAAGCCGCCCCAACAACCGCTCAGGGAAACCGCGTCAGCACCGTCAGCCACACCGGCACAGTGCCCACGAAGGCCAGGGTGGAGAGCACGTTGGCGGCCGTGGCTTCGGCTTCCAGCGCGCGGTAGCGCTGGGCGAACATCATCGCGTTGGAGCCTGCCGGCAGCGCGGCCAGCATCACCAGCACCGAGAGGGCCAGGCCGTGCAGGCCGAAGCCCCAGTGGGCCACCGCCAGCACCAGCGCGGGCTGCAGCAGCAGCTTGATGAGCGACACCGCCACCGCGCCGTGCAGTGATTTGGGCAGGCCCAGGTAGGCCAGCGACATGCCTATGAGCGTGAGGCACAGCGGCACCACGGCCGAGCCCAGCACGCGCAGCACCTCGTCGGCCGCCTCGGGCAGGGGCAGGCCCAGCAGGTTCCAGCCCAGGCCCAGCAGCACCGGCAGCACCACGGGGTGCAGCACCGCGTTGCGCAGCGTGCCCAGCAGAACAGGCACCAGGCCGGCGCCGGGCTGGGCGCGCTCGCGGGCCAGGTCCATCTCCACCAGCGAGGTGCACACCAGCAGCAGCACCAGCGCGTGCACGCTCACCAGGGTGAGGTGGATGCCCAGGCCCACGTCGCCGAACAGCCCGGCGGCCAGGGGGATGCCGATCTGCACCGAATTGCCGAAGGTGGCCGTGATGGCACGCACGGCCGGCGCCGCCACTGGCAGGCCGCGCCGCACGCGCAGCAGGCGCTGCCAAGCGTAGACGCCCAGCATCACTGCCACCACCGGCACGAAGAAGGCCGCCAGGATGGCCCAGGGCAGGTGGGCCAGGTCGATGCGCGCCGTGGTGCGGAAGAACAGCGCCGGCGAGAACAGGTAGAAGGCCGCGTTCGAGAGCACGCGGGCCGGCTCGGCCTGCTCGTCGCCCAGCCAGCGCAGCCGCCCCACCACCCAGCCCAGCGTGACGATGAGCAGGATGGCCAGCAGCTTGTAGAGAACGGCGAGCGTCACTCCTCGGCCGCAGCCGTCTTCTTCGCAGCCTTCTTGGCCGGCGCCTTGGGCGCGCGCGGCTCGAACTCGAAGCCCACCTTGCCCTCCTTCTTGTCCCAGGCCAGGAAGGCCTTGAACTTGCGCTTGGTCTTGTTCGAGACGAAGTTCTCCAGCAGGTCGGTCTTGCCGGTGGTCAGCAGCTTGTGCACCTGGGCATGGTCCACCGGCTGGGTCAGGATGATCTTGCCGGTCTTGAAGTCGCAGGTGACGTGCGCGCCCACCGCGTGCTCGCAGACGTAGTTCGTGCCGTGCTCGTAGACGTGGCCCTGGCACTTGGGGCAGGCGCCCAGGCTGTGCTGGCCCGAGAAGTCCACCGGTGCGCCATCCTCGGCCTGCTTGGCGTCTTCGCCGAAGTCGAACTCCAGCTTCCAGTTGGCGATCTCGTCGTCGAACACCAGCCGCAGTTCGGCCGTGAAAGGCCAGCCCGCCTTGGAGCGAAAGCCTTCGAGCGGACCGATCTTCTTGTCGGCCAGGAAGCGCTCGACCTCATGCAGTTCGAAGCTGCGCCCGGCCGGGCTCTTGGTGATGCTGAAACCGCAGCCCTCCGACTCCAGGCCCCCTGGGGCCGGCGCAGCCGCTGCGGCCCCGCCCCCCGTGCAGGTGAAGCGCCGGTAGTTTTCCTTGACCACGCCGCCGCATTTGGGGCACGGCGCCTTCAGCGTCGCGTAGTCGCCGGGAATCGTGTCGCGGTCGTATTCCTTGGCCTTGCGCACGATGCGCTCGGCCATCTTCGCGATCTCGGCCATGAAGGCGTCGCGCCCGAGCCGGCCGTGCTCCATCTCGGCGAGCTGGTATTCCCAGTTGCCGGTGAGCTCGGGCTTGGTCAGGTCTTCGATCGCGAGGCCGCGCAGCAGCGTCATGAGCTGAAAGGCCTTGGCCGTGGGCACCAGTTCGCGCCCTTCGCGGTGCATGTACTTCTCGAGGATCAGCCCCTCGATGATCGCGGCGCGCGTCGCCGGTGTGCCCAGACCTTTCTCGGCCATGGCCTCGCGCAACTCGTCGTCGTCGATCAGCTTGCCCGCGCCTTCCATCGCCGAGAGCAGGGTCGCCTCGGTGTAGCGCGCGGGCGGGCGCGTCTTCTGGGCGTTGACCTCGGCGCTTTCGGTGCGCACGAGCTCGCCCGGCGCGACGGCAACGAGGTTCGCATCCTCGCCCGCCGCTTCCTTGCCGTAGACCGCGAGCCAGCCCGGGTTCACCAGCACCTTGCCGTTGGTCTGGAAGCGGTGCTCGGCGCCGTTCACGGCCACCGTGCTGACGCGGGTCGTGACCATGAACTCGGCGCTCGGATAGAACACGCCGATGAAGCGCTTGACGACGAGGTCGTAGAGCTTGGCCTCGACCTCGGTCAGGCTCTTCGGCGGCTGCAGCGTCGGGATGATGGCGAAGTGGTCCGAGACCTTGGTGTTGTCGAAGACCTTCTTCGTCGGCTTGACGTAGTTCTGCTCGATGCCTTTGCGCGCATGGGCCGAGAGCTCGCGCAGCGGCCCCGGCAGGTCTTCGCTCGCGAGCATCGCGAAGGTCTCGCGCACGACCGGCAGGTAGTCCTCGGGCAGGGCGCGCGAATCGGTGCGCGGATAGGTCAGCACCTTGTGCTTCTCGTACAGCGCCTGGGCGATCGACAGCGTCGTCTTGGCCGAGAAGCCGAAGCGCGAGTTCGCTTCGCGCTGCAGCGTCGTCAGGTCGTAGAGCTGGGGGCAGGCCTGGGTGCTGGGCTTGGCCTCGTCGACGACGGTCGCGGGCTGGCCGCGCACCGCGGCGGCGATGGCCTCGGCGTCGGCGGCGTTCCAGAGGCGGTCGGCGCGCGCCTCGGCATCGTCGGGGTTCTTCTTCCACTTCGGATCGAACCACTTGCCCTCGTACTGGCCCGCGACGGCGTCGAACTGCGCCTTCACCTCCCAGTAGTCGCGCGCCACGTGCTTGCGGATCTTCTCTTCGCGCTCGACCACGATCGACAGCGTCGGCGTCTGCACCCGGCCCACGGTCGTGAGGAAGAAGCCGCCATCGCGCGAGTTGAAGGCCGTCATCGCGCGCGTGCCGTTGATGCCGACGAGCCAGTCGGCCTCGCTGCGGCTGCGCGCGGCGTCGGCCAAGCCCTGCATCTGCTCGTCGCTGCGCAGGTGGGCGAAGCCGTCGCGGATCGCCGCCGGCGTCATGCTCTGCAGCCACAGGCGCCTGATCGGCTTGGTGAGCGGCTTCGCACCCGCCGCGTACTGGATGATGAGGCGGAAGATCAGCTCGCCCTCGCGCCCGGCGTCGCAGGCGTTGATGATGGCGTCCACGTCCTTCCTCTTGACGAGCTTGACGACGGCGTTCAACCGGCTCTTGGCCTTGTCGATGGGCGCCAGGTCGAAGTGCGGCGGCACCACCGGCAGGTGGGCGAAGCTCCACTTGCCGCGCTTCACGTCGAACTCCTCCGGCGCCTTGATCTCGACGAGGTGACCGACCGCCGAGGTGACGACATACGCGTCGTTCTCGAAATGCTCGGCGTGCTTCTCGAACTTGCCTGACTCGGAGGTGAGAGCCCGCACGATGTCCTGTGCGACGCTCGGCTTTTCCGCAATGATGATCGTCTTGCTCATGGTTCCCAGTTGTCCGGCGCGTTGCCGCGCCTTGCCTACAATGCCGCCTACTCGCGCGCACGCCCGCACACACGCGCGCGCCCATGATTTCAATGTACCGAATGAAGATGTCCGCGCAAGCCCCCCTCTCCCGCCGCGGCCGCCGCATCCAGGTTCGGCGCTCGGGCGTGCACGGCAAGGGCGTGTTCGCGCTGCAGCCCATCGCCGAGGGCGAACGCATCATCGAATACAAGGGCGAGCTCATCAGCTGGCGCGAGGCCCTGCGCCGCCATCCGCACGACCCGGCGCAGCCGAACCACACCTTCTACTTCCACATCGACGACGACCATGTCATCGATGCCGCGGTCGACGGCAACGCGGCGCGCTGGATCAACCACGCCTGCGACCCCAACTGCCGCGCCGACGAGCAGGGCCGGCAGGTCTTCGTCGAGGCCTTGCGCGACATCGAGCCGGGCGAAGAACTGTTCTACGACTACGGCCTGATCATCGACGAGCGCTACACGCCGAAGCTGAAGAAGGAATACGAGTGCCGCTGCGGCAGCCCGAACTGCCGCCGCACCCTGCTCGCTCCGAAGAGGCGCTGAGGCCATGCCCGCGGAACTCCACCCCCTGCACTGGGACGCAGAGTCCCTGTGGGAACAGCTCGAACCGCTGCTGCCGGGGGTGAGCGTCGAGGTCGTGGCGCGCACCGAATCGACCAACACCCGGCTCCTCGAGAGGGCGCGCCAATCCAGCGGCCAGCGCGACGCGCCGATCACGCGGCCGGGCCAGCTCGAAGACGATGCGGGCGCGACGCCGCGCTCGCCCTACGGCCGGCGCCAGGGCGACACCCAGCCCTGCCTGCTCGTGGCCGAGCACCAGACGCGCGGGCGCGGCCGCCTCGGGCGCGACTGGCAGGCCAGCCCCGGGCTCTCGCTCACCTTCTCGCTCTCGCTGCCGCTGGCGCCGCGCGAATGGTCGGGGCTCTCGCTCGCGGTCGGCGTCGCACTCGCCGACGCGCTCGACGCGCCGGGGGCACAGCCGGCGCGCGTCGGCCTCAAGTGGCCGAACGACCTCTGGCTCGTCGACGGCCCCGGGCGCGGGCGCAAGCTCGGCGGCATCCTGATCGAGACCGTGGCCGTCGGCGGCAGCCGCATGTGCGTGGTCGGGGTCGGCCTGAACGTCCTGCCCCAGCCCACCGAAGGCCTGGCCAACGGCTTCGCCTGCCTGGCCGAGCTCGACCCCGGGGCGAGCGCGCCCAAGGCGCTGGCGCTGCTGGCGCAACCGCTGGCGCGCGCGCTGCTGCGTTTCGGGCACGAGGGTTTCGCCCCCTTCGCCCAGGCCTATGCGCGGCGCGATCTGCTGCAGGGCCAGCGCATCACGACGACGCTGGCCAACGTGCCCGAAGGGCTGGCCGAGGGCGTCGACGAACACGGCGCGCTGCGCGTGCGCACCTCGACCGGCGAGCACCGGCTGGTCAGCGGCGAAGTGAG
Source organism: Burkholderiales bacterium (assembly GCA_028868875.1). Taxonomy (GTDB): domain Bacteria; phylum Pseudomonadota; class Gammaproteobacteria; order Burkholderiales; family Burkholderiaceae_C; genus Rubrivivax. Next base: position 5,220 of record JAGWTS010000175.1, read on the forward strand.
CGTGCGCCTGCAGGGCGCCGACCCATGCTGAGGGCGCTCGTCGTCCTGCTGTTGCTTGCCAACCTGCTGTTCTTTCTCTGGACGCGCGGCACGCTCGCGCCGGCGCTGCCGCCGCCACACCAGGGCGAGCGCGAGCCCGAACGGCTCGCGGCCCAGCTCCATCCGGAAGCGATTCGCGTGCTCACGCCGAAGGCGGCCTCGGCGGCGCTCGCCGCGGCGCAGGTCGCGTGCCTCGAAGCCGGCCCCCTGCCCGAGGCCGAGGCCGCGAGCGCGAATGCGGCGCTCGCCGCGGCGAGCGTGCCCGCCGGCGCCTGGATCGACGAGCCGACGCAGCCGCCCCCCGACTGGATCGTCTACATGGGGCGCTATGCCAACCCCGCGACGCTGCGCGCCAAGATGGCCGAACTCGAGCGGCGCCAGGTTTCGTTCCAGGCCCTGAACGCGCCGCCGGAGCTGGCACCGGGCCTGGTCCTGTCGCACCACGCCAGCCAGGCAGAGGCCGAGGCGGCCTTGGCCTCTGCCGCGGCCAGCGGCGTGCACACGGCGCGGGTGGTGAGCCTGGCGGCGCCGAGCCAGCACTGGCTGCGCGCGGAACACGCCGACCCGGCCCTGCAGCACCAGCTGGCGGCGCTGAAGCCGCCGCAGATCGCGCTCGCCTTCAAGCCCTGCGCCCCGCGCTGAGCGCGGGGGACGGCCGGCTCGCCGGACTTCGGGCTTCGCTCGAGCCCCCGTGGGGGGCGGGCTGGGCGCAGCCCGGCCTTGGGGGCGCTCAGGCGCCGCGGCGCGGCGTGCGGGCGAGGGCCAGCAAGGCGAGCGCGAGGGCGGCGAGCCAGGCGAACGACATCGCGCCGCCGCCGCCACCGCCGGCGCCGGAACCGCCCGCTGAACCCGTGACCGTCACGGTGCTGCTCTGGGTCGCGCTGTTGCCCGCACTGTCGGTGACGGTGAGCTGGATGCTGAAGCTGCCGGCGGCATGGGTGGCCACGGTCACCGCCGAGACGCCGGCGCCCGCGGCCGGGCTCGTGGTGATCGAGGCAAGGCCCGCGCCGCTGGTGAGGGTCCAGGCGTAGTTCGCGATCGTGCGCCCGCCGGCAGCGCTGCTGCCGCCGCCGTCGAAGCTCACCGAGCCGCCCGCCGCGACCGTGGTAGCGGAAGGGGTCAGGACCACGGTCGGGGGAATCGCATTCACCGCCGCCGCCACCGCCCTGCCGGCGTCGAGCAGGCCCGCGCCGCAGGTGCCGGTCGTGCAGATGCATTCGTCCTGATAGGGCGAGCTCGCCGGGTAGGCGGGCGGCGCGGTGCAGGTCGGCACGGGCGTGGTCGCTCCGGCGCTGGTGGTCGGGAACGCGCGCGCCGAAGACTGCAGCAGCGCCTTCACCTGGGCCGGCGTCAGCGTCGGCGCTGCCGAGAGCATCAGGCCCGCCGTCCCGGCAACGAGCGGGGCGGCGAAGCTGGTGCCGACCGACCAGTTGCTGGAGTTGGTGTAGAGCTCGGCCGTCTGCTGCGCGAGCGGGATCGAACTCGTCGCAACCGGCACCGTGGCGCCCGGATTGGTCGTCGTGACCATCGGGAACAGGCAGGGGCCGGTCGCGTTGATGCAGTTCCCGCCGGGCGCGCTGATCGCCACTTCCGGCCCCAGGTTCGAGAACCCGACCTTGGTTCCGATGTTGCGCGAGGCGGCCACCGCGATGACGCCCGGGCAGTTGGCCGGAACCGTGACGGCGATGCCGCCGCCCGTGTAGTCGGCGTTCTCGACCCCGTTGCCGGCCGCCGCGACGACGGTGACGCCTGCGGCCACGATTTGGGGAATGTAGGTGTAGTAGACGGTGCCGGGGCTGGTTGCGGTCGGGCCGCAAGTCCCATCCGAGCCCAGGCTGAGGTTGATCACGCGGGCCGGATGCGGATTCACGGGCACCCCGCCCGGGTTCGGCACGTTCGGGTCGTTGCTGGGCAGCGGGATGCCGGCCGCCCACAGCATGGCCGCGATGATGTCGGAGTCGTAGCCGCCGCAGGGGCCGAGCGCGCGCACCGGCAGCAGCGTCACGTTGCGGCCGATCGAGGCGATGCCGATGCCGTTGTCGGTCTCGGCACCGAGAAGGCCCATCACCTGGGTGCCGTGCCAGCTGCTGTTCTCGTTCGTGGTCGGCTGGCCGTTGCCGCATTGACCCGCCGTGGTGTAGTCGCCCGGATCGCTGGCGTCGGCACTCCAGCCGGTGCCGCTGCCGTCGCTCGAATAGAAGCTGCGTCCGGGATAGATCAGCTTGTTGGTCAGGTCGGGGTGGTCGAAGCGCACCCCCGTGTCGATGTCGGCGATGACGACGCTGGCCGAGCCGGTCGTGATGTTCCAGGCGGCCTGGGCATTGATCCCAGAAATGTTGCTCGTCGCGGTCGGGGTCAGCGCCGAAGAATCGGGGGCTTCGAGGTACCACTGGGCGTAGTCGGGCGATGTCAGCGGATTCAGCGCGCCGTTGACGAAGGTCGGGTAAAGCGGGTCATTCGGCACCGTGGCCAGCACGTGGCGCCGCAGATCCGGCCAGGCCGCCTCGACCTCGGGGTCCGCCGCCAGGCGCGCCGCGAGTTCGGCCGAACTCAGGCGCTTGTCGCCGTGAACCACCTCGGTCCGGCCGTCGAGCAGATGGCCGTCGCGCAGCACGAGCCCGGTGCGCTGCCCCATCAGCGCCGCCTTCATCGGCCCCTGGCGCATCGCGCCGCCCTGGGCCGAGAGGATGCCGCTCATCGCCTTGTAGCGCACGATTGCGCGCGCGCCGTTAGGGTCCTCGGTCGGCGCCGCCATGGTCGAGCGGCGCGGCCCCATCCCGGCCGCGTCGGCGCGCGGCGCAAGGCCCGCGGCCAGCAGCATCAGGGCAGCCAGCAGCGGCAGGATCTGGGCGAAGCGCATGTTCATGGGACGGGGGCCAAGCAGGCCACAAAAAAGGGACGTACCGTCATGTCACGGTAGCGTCCCCATTTTGCTGGCAGGTTTCGCCGGCGTGTCAGCCGCGGACAGTCGCGAACGATTCGTCGAATATCGCACTCACTCGAAACACACGCGGGTGCCCCTCAAGCGGACGCCGCGCAACCCGCTGGCGTCGCCATCCGGCAAGCATGCCGGATGGCCCCCCCGGGGTGGGCTGCGGCCGGACACAAGGACGCGACAGCGGCCTTGTGCCTGCCGCAGGCCGGGCCGCCTGCAAGCGGCCCGGCGCGCCGAAGGCGCTTCGGGGGGGATCAACTTATGACCCGCGCCATCTCGACCACCTTGCAGGAGTAGCCCCATTCGTTGTCGTACCAGGCCACGACCTTGACGAAGGTCGGGTCCAGGGCGATGCCGGCGTCGGCGTCGAAGAAGCTGGTGCAGCTCTCGCCGCGGAAGTCGGTGGCGACGACCTTGTCCTCGGTGTAGCCGAGAACGCCCTTCATCGCGCCCTGGCTCGCCGCCTTCATCGCGGCGCAGATCTGCTCGTAGCTGGCTTCCCGGCTCAGCTCGACCGTGAGGTCGACGACCGAGACGTCCGATGTCGGCACGCGGAAGGCCATGCCGGTGAGCTTCTTGTTGAGCTCGGGGATGACCTTGCCCACCGCCTTCGCGGCGCCGGTGGAGCTGGGAATGATGTTTTCGAGGATGCCGCGGCCGCCGCGCCAGTCCTTGTTGCTCGGGCCGTCCACCGTCTTCTGGGTCGCGGTGGCGGCGTGCACGGTCGTCATCAGTCCGCGCTTGATGCCCCAGTTGTCGTTGAGCACCTTGGCCACCGGGGCCAGGCAGTTGGTGGTGCAGCTGGCGTTGCTGATGATGGCCTCGCCCGCGTACTTCTGGTGGTTCACGCCGTAGACGAACATCGGCGTGTCGTCCTTGCTCGGCGCCGACATGATGACCTTCTTCGCCCCCGCGGCGAGGTGCTTCTCGGCCGTCTCCTTGGTCAGGAACAGGCCCGTGGACTCGACCACGACGTCGGCGCCGACCTCGCCCCAGGCGAGCGTGGCCGGGTCCTTGACCGCCGTCAGGCGGATCTTCTTGCCGTTGACGATCAAGGTGTTGCCCTCGACCGCGATCTCGCCCTTGAAGCGGCCGTGCACCGAGTCGTACTGCAGCATGTAGGCGAGGTACTCGGGCTCGAGCAGGTCGTTGATGCCGACGATCTCGACGTCGGGGAAATGCTTGACCGCGGCGCGAAACACCATCCGGCCGATGCGGCCGAAGCCGTTGATACCCAGTTTGACGGTCATGGAAAGCTCCTTCGTTGGATCAATGGGACAACAGGACCTTGCGCACCGTGTCGGCAAGGTTGCCGGGGGTGAAGCCGAACAGGTCGAACAGCGCCGGCGCCGGCGCGCTCTCGCCGTAGCGGTCGAGGCCGACGACGGCGGCGCAGCCGTACTTCCACCAGAAATCGGTCACGCCGGCCTCGACCGCGATGCGCGGCAGCCCGGCGGGCAGGACCCGGTTCTTGTAGTCGACGCTCTGGCGGTCGAAGACGCTGGTGCAGGGGATGCTGACGACGCGCACCCCAATGCCCTGCCCGGCCAACTCGGCCTGGGCGCGCAGGGCCAGTTGCACCTCGCTGCCGGTGGCGATGATGACGGCGCGCGCCTTGCCGTTCTTTCCGGCCGGCTCGGCGATCACGTAGCCGCCGCGGAGAATCGCTTCGCGCCCGGCCTTGGAGACCGGCGGCAGGTTCTGGCGCGACAGCAGCAGTGCGCTCGGGCGCCGCGCCTGGGCCAGCGCCGCGCCCCATGCGGCGGCGGTCTCTGCGCCGTCGCACGGGCGCCAGACGTCCAGGTTCGGGATCAGGCGCAGCGAGGCCGCGTGCTCGACGCTCTGGTGCGTCGGCCCGTCCTCGCCCAGGCCGATGCTGTCGTGGGTGAAGACGTGGATGACGCGGCGCTGCATCAGCGCCGCCATGCGGATCGCATTGCGGCTGTAGTCGCTGAAGGTCAGGAAGGTGCCGCCGTAGGGGATCTGGCCGCCGTGCAGGGCGATGCCGTTCATGATCGCCGCCATCCCGAACTCGCGCACGCCGTAGTTGATGTGGCGCCCGCCGTTGGGCGTGCCGTCTTCGGCGAAGCGCAGGGCCGGCGTCGACGCGGTGTTGGTCAGGTTCGAGCCGGTCAGGTCGGCCGAGCCGCCGAGCAGCTCGGGCAGCGCCGCGGTGAAGGCCTCGAGCGCGATCTGGCTCGCCTTGCGCGTGGCCACGGTCTGGGCCTTCTCGATGGCCTCGGCCACGGCGCGCTCGGCCAGGGCGTCGAAATCGGCGGGCAGCTGGCCGTCGAGGCGGCGCCGCAGCTCGGCCGCGAGTTCGGGGTGTGCCGCCTGGTAGGCCGCGAAGCGCTGGTTCCATTCGCCTTCGGCGGCGGCGCCGGCGGCTTTGGCGTCCCAGGCGGCATAGGCCGCTTCGGGAATCACGAAAGGCTCGGCGGTCCAGCCGAGCGCGGCGCGGGTCAGGCCGATCTCTTCGGCGCCCAGGGCCTCGCCATGCGCCTTGGCGCTGCCGGCGCGGTTCGGCGAGCCCTTGCCGATCGTCGTCTTGCAGATCACGAGCGTGGGCTTGTTCGAGGGCTTGCGGGCGCGCGCGATGGCGGCGTCGACGGCGGCCACGTCGTGGCCGTCGACCGGGCCGATCACGCTCCAGCCGTAGCCGGCGAAGCGCAAGGCGACGTTGTCGACGTACCAGGGCTCGACCGCGCCGTCGATGCTGATGCCGTTGCTGTCGTAGAGCACGACCAGCTTGCCCAGCTTCCAGGCCCCGGCCAGGGCGCAGGCCTCGTGGCTGATGCCTTCCATCAGGCAGCCGTCGCCGGCGAAGGCGTAGGTGTGGTGGTCGACGACCGTGTGGCCGGGGCGGTTGAATTCCTGCGCCAGCAGCTTCTCGGCCAGCGCCATGCCGACGGCGTTGGCCAGGCCCTGGCCGAGCGGCCCGGTGGTGGTCTCGACGCCCGGGGTCACGTCCACCTCGGGGTGGCCCGGGGTCTTGCTGTGGAGCTGGCGGAAGCGGCGCAGCTCGCTCATCGCGAGGTCGTAGCCGCTCAGGTGCAGCAGCGCGTACAGCAGCATCGACGCATGGCCGTTGCTGAGCACGAAGCGGTCGCGGT
>JAGWTS010000176.1 GCA_028868875.1 Burkholderiales bacterium
TGCGCGCTCAGGCGCTTCAGGGGATGGATCGGCGTCGGGCCGAAGGTCAGGGGGTGGCGGGGGTAGCGCGCGAGGTTCATGGCCGGGTCTCCTTCATGAGGCGGCCATCGTAGGAAATGCGGTGCGTAATGGGGTTGCAAGTTCGGTGCAACTGACGCAGCATCCAATGCCACTTCGTCATACGGACGGATATTTGCTTCGAAATGGGTAGATTTCACGCAATGAACGGAATGCGCCCCCTAGAGGCGAACCAGCGCGAAGGTCAGCACCGCGGCCAGCAGCGCCAGGGCGCCGGCGCCGGCCAGCCCCCAGCGCCTGGACACCGTTCGTTGCCATTGCACACGCTCGACCAGCAGCCGGTTCTGGTCGGCCAGTTCCTTGATCAGCGCCGAGCTCGCCTGCATCTGCTCCTGCAGGCCGCTGACGCTGTCTTCGAGCGCCGCAATGCGGGCTTCGAGGCGCTCGGCGGCCGGAGCGTGCGCGTCCTGCGGCGTCGCGGGTTCCTTCTTGCGCTGGCTGACGCTGCTCCAGAGCCGCGCCGCGCCGTCGGCGAGCTTGGGCGCCTTGTCGACGACCTGGCCCCAGGGGATGTGGGTCAAGACGGTGAGCAAGGTTCCGGTGGCCATGGGCGGCTCCCTTCGAGGTGGCGGGCAGCGGCCATTGTCGGCACCCCCGGCAATCGGGGTCTTGGCGCGCGATGAGCAGGGCCGCCGCGAAGCCGCTCCGGGGCGAGCCGGCAAGCCCGGCGCTGGACCGCACCGACCGCAGCATCCTGCGCGCGCTGCAGCGCGATGCCTCGGTCTCGAACGTGGCGCTGGCGGCCAAGGTCAACCTGAGCCCGCCGGCCTGCCTGCGCCGGGTCGAGCGCCTGAAGCAGCTCGGGCTCATCAAGGGCATCGTCGCCCTGCTCGACGCGCAGCAGCTCGACGCCGGCATGCTCGTCATGATCGGCGTCGTGCTCGACCGCTCGACGCCCGAGTCCTTCGCCGATTTCGAGAAGGCCGCGGCCCGGGTCTCGGGCTGCATGGAGTGCCACGTCATCACCGGCGAGTTCGACTACTTCATGATCGTGCGCACGCGCGACCACGAAAGCTTCAACCGCCTGCACGCCGAGCAGCTGCTGCAGCTGCCGGGGGTGCGCCAGATCCGCTCCTTCATCGCCCTGAAGTCGGTGCTGTCGACGACCCTGCTGCCGATCTGAGCGCCCCCAGGGCCGGGCTGCGCCCAGCCCGCCCCAAGGGCCACTTGGGGCCCCCCTCGCGGCCCATGGGGCTCGAGCAAAGAGCGGCCAAGCCGCATTGCCCGAGGCGCCGGCACGGCACGCGCCGTGCCGGCAGGGCCTGCCTACTTGCCCCAGATCTTCTTGTACTCGTTGCGGTAGCCGTTGTCCGGGTCGAACAAGTTCTTCGGCCCGCCGTCCTTGCCGACGTTGCCCGGGGTCACGAGGTGCACCTTGGGCACGTAGCCCGACCAGGCCTGCTTGGCGAAGGCGCGGTTGAGCTCGTCGACGATCTGCCAGCCCTGCATGTTCAGCGGCTCGGGCACGGTGCCGGCCTGGAAGCGCTTGGCGCGGATGCGCTCGTAGGCGGCTTCGGAGCCGTCGCCGGCCGACACCGCCTTGGGCGGACCGTCGCCCTTCTTGCCGGCCGCCGCCAGGGTCGGGCCCATGAAGTCGAAGTACAGGTCGTTGATGGCGAGCGAGTAGGTCCACTTGTCGCCGAAGCGCTGCAGCAGCGAACTCGTGAGCTGGGGCATGCGCGTCGACGATTCGGCGATCGGGCTGTCTTCGAACGCGAGCACGGTGCAGCCGCCGCACTTCTTGATCACGGCCTCCATCGCGCGCGCCTTGTAGACCGCGATCGCGTACTGCGAGTCGGTGAAGATCACGACGCCGGCCTTGCCGCCCGAATCGGCCACGGCCCAGGAGGCGGCGACGTCGGCCACGTCGTCGGCCGTGGTCGTGACGTTGGCGTAGAGGCCGGCGCTGGGGTCGGGGCCGGGCTTGGGCCCGGCATGCCAGCCGACGAGCGGGATGCCCGACTTGGCGGCGTTGGCGAAGGCCACCTTCTGCTCGGTGGTGTCGAAGCCGCCGACGACGATGCCCGCCGGGTTGATCGCCAGGGCCTGGTTCAGCGCCGCGGTGCGCCCGCTCACGCTGCCCTGGCCGTCGATCACGCGCACGGTCCAGCCGATGGCCTTGCCGGCTTCCTCGACGCCCTTGGAGACGCCGACGATGCCGCCGTTCTTCATGTCGGCGGCGACGAAGACGATGGTGCGCGGGCTCGCCGCCCTGGGGCCGCTCGTGGGGCCGTCCCAATGGTCTTGCGGCATCGTCGCGGCTTCGGCCTTCTTCTTCGCGGCGTCGAGGAAATCGTCGGCCAGGGCCTGGCCGGCGAGGCCTGCAGCGCACAGCGCGAGCAAGGCAGTGGTGATGTGGGTGCGAACCGGTTTCATGGGGTGTCTCCTGCTTACTTCCTGGGGGGTGGGTCGGTCAAGGGCTTGCCGCGTCTTCGGCGGCGGGGGAATGGGGCGCGGCGTCGGCGGCGAGCTGGCGCTCTGCGATGCGGCGCTTGATCGAAAGGTTGCGGCGCTGCTGGGCCCAGCCGGCGATGCCGATCGAGACCAGCAGCGTCAAGCCGTTGAACAGCGGCTCGACGAAGAAGGCGCCGCCGAACTGCTGGATGCCGGAGATGCCGATCGCCAGGATCGCCACCCCCACCAGCGTGCCCCAGACGTTGACGCGCCCGGGGCGGATGGTGGTCGAGCCGAGGAAGGCGCCGACCAGCGCCGGCAGCAGGAATTCGAGGCCGACGCTGGCCTGGCCGATCTGCAGGCGCGAGGCCAGCAGCACGCCGGCGAAGCCCGAGAGCAGGCCCGAGGCGACGAAGGCGCCGAGCACGTGGCGGCGCACCGAGATGCCGTTCAACTGCGCCGCCTTCGGGTTCGCGCCGATGACGTAGAGCGCGCGCCCGAGCGGCGTGAACTCGGTGACGAGCCACAGCGCCACGGCGACCGCGAGCACGTAGAAGGCGCCGATCGGCAAGCCCAGGAAGTTGCCCCCGGCAATGGCGACGAAGCCGTCGGGCAGATCGCCCACCACCTGGCGTCCGCCGCTGTGCCAGAGCGCCACCGCATAGATCACGGTGCCGGTGCCGAGCGTCGCGATGAAGGAATCGATCTGCGCCAGCTCGACGAGCAGGCCGTTGACGACGCCGAATGCGGCCGCGCAGGCAAGCACGATGGCGACCGCGAGCGGCCAGGGCAGGCCGTAGCGCGTCTGCAGGCTGATCGCGAGGATGTGCCAGAGGACGATGCCGTAGCCCACCGTGAGGTCGATCTTGCCGGTGATCATCGGGATCGTCGCGGCGAGCGCGAGCAAGGCGATGACCGACTTGTCCGAGAGGATGGCGCGCAGGTTGAACAGGGTCGGGAAGCTCTGCGGCAGCAGCACGCTGAAGAGGAGGGCCAGCGCCACGGTGAGGACGACGAGGCCGTAGACCGGCATCGCGCGCACGAAGCGCTGCACCAGCCCGGGCGCGGCGCCGTCGAGCGAGGGGTCGGATTCGAGCGCGGTGGATTTGACGGAGCTTGTCATGCGGAAATGCCTTCCTCGTTCGCCGTGCTGCGATGCGCCGCGCCGCCGGCAGCCAGGGCCAGCAGGCGTTCGACGCCGATCTCGGCGCCGCGCAGTTCGGCCGCGATGAGTCCGTCGCGGAACACCAGCACGCGGGTGCAGACGGTCGCCACTTCCTCGAAATCGGTCGAGACCACGACGATCGCGCTGCCGGCTTCGGCGCGCTCGCGCAGCACGTCGTAGATCTGGCGCTTGGCGCCGACGTCGACCCCGGCCGTGGGCTCCTCGAGCACGACGAGCGGCTTGTCGAGGTGGAACCAGCGCGCCAGCACCACCTTTTGCTGGTTGCCGCCCGAGAGCTGCTGCACCTCGGCCGCGGGCGCCGGCGGGTTCACGTCGAAGCGGCGGATGAGTTCGAGCGCCGCCGCGTGCTCGCGCCGGCGGCGGTCGAAGGAGAGACCAGCGTCGCCGTGCAGCGCCGGATGCGGAAACAGGTTTTCCAGCACCGTCATCGACGCCGCCAGGTTCTCTTCCAGGCGCTCGCTCGCGACATAGGCCACTCCGGCGCGGATGGCATCGGCCGGGCTCGCGAAGCGCTGGTCGCGGCCGAGCAGCTTCATGCGCCCCGCAGAAAGCGGCTCGCGCCCGAAGCAGGCGCGGCTGATGGCTTCGTGGCCGGCGCCGCGCAGGCCGACGAGGCCCAGCACCTCGCCGCGCTGCACCGCCATCGTCAGCGGGCCGGCGTTGCCGCTCGCGGCGTCGAGGAGTTCGAGCACCGGCGCCTGCTGCTCGGCCGGCGCGCGCGCCTTGGCGACCGTGGCCGACAAGGCCTTGCCGACGATCAGGTTCACGAGCTCGGCCTCGTCGGTGCGCGCGGTCTCGCGCGTGGCGACGAGGCGGCCGTCGCGCATCACCGCCGCGCGGTCGGAGATCGCCATCACCTCGTCCAGGCGGTGCGAGACGTAGACCATCGCCATGCCCTGGCGCCGCAGCTCGCGCAGCACGCCGAACAGGCGCTCGACATCGGCCATCGGCAGGCTCGCCGAAGGCTCGTCGAGCACGAGCAGCCGGGCTTGCACTTCGAGCGCGCGGCCGATCGCGAGCAGCGACTTCTCGGCCCGCGTGAGCGAGAACACGCGCTGGCGCGGGTCGATGTCGCAGCCCACGCGCGCCATCACGCGCCGCGCCGTGGCTTGCGCCGCGCGCCAGTCGATCAAGCCGAAGCGGCGCGGATAGCCCATGCCCAGGCCGACGTTCTCGGCCACCGTCATCCATTCGACCAGGCCCAGGTCCTGGTGGATGAAGGCCACCGGCTGGGCGCGGCGGTCGCTGCTGCGCCATTCGGCCTGCGGCCGGCCTTCGAAGAAGATCTCGCCGCGGTCGGCCGGGTAGATGCCCGCGAGCAGCTTGATGAGCGTCGACTTGCCGGCGCCGTTCTCGCCGAGCAAGGCCAGGATCTCGCCGCCGGACACCTCGAGCGTCACGTCGTCGACGGCGAGCGTGCCGCCGAAGCGCTTGCTTAACGCCTCGAAGCGCAGCAGCGGCTTCATCAGGCCGTGGCCCCGCGCGTGGCGAGGCGGATGCGGTAGAGCGAGGTGCTGGCGCAGATGAAGAGCTCGTTGCCGCCCGCGCCGCCGAACACCACGTTGCCCACCTTCTCGGGCACGGCGATGCGGCCGATGCGCGTGCCGTCGGGGTGGTAGACCTGCACGCTGTCGGCGCTGCTGGTGTAGACGAAGCCGTTCTGGTCGACGCGAAAACCATCCGCCAGCCCCGGCTCGACGACCGCGAAGACGCGCGGGTGGGCCAGGTCTTCGCCGCCGATCACGTCGAAGACGACGATGTGGTGGTTTCCGCCTTCGCGCCGCGCGGCCGAGGTGTCGGAGACGTAGAGCCGCGATTCGTCGGGCGAGAAGGCCAGGCCGTTCGGGTCTTCGAGAAAGTCGCTCGCGATGCGCAGGCTGCCGCGCACGGGGTCGTAGCGGAAGACGTAGCAGCGGCCGAGCTCGCTCTCGCCCTGGTGGCCTTCGTAATCGGAGGCGATGCCGTAGGGCGGGTCGCTGAACCAGATCGTGCCGTCGCGCTTGACGACGACGTCGTTGGGCGAATTCAGGCGCCGGCCCTGGAAGCGGTCGACGACGATCTCGTCGGGCGCCGCGGCCGAGGGCTCCGCGCCGAAGCGGGTGCGCACCAGGGCGCGCCGGCCGTGCGAGCAGTGCAGCAGCGCGCCGTCGGCCGCGCGCACATGGCCGTTGGTGAACTCGACGCCTTCACGCCACACGCTCATGCCGTCGCGCTCGCTCCAGCGCAGCATGCGGTTGTTCGGGATGTCGCTCCAGAGCACGGAGTCGTCTTCCTTCATCCACACCGGGCCTTCGCTCCAGACGGCGCCGCTGCACAGGCGTTCGAGCGTGCCGGCCGCGGCGGCGACCGGGGCGAAACGGGGGTCGAGGATGTCGATGGACATGGCGGCGGTGCGCTGCGGCGGCAGGGGTGGGCCGGCGAAGTATCCGCGCGCGTTGGTTACCGGTAACTGGTACTTTCCCGCAAGCCGGCCAGCAGGGTGGGACGAATATGATTCGCTCCGTTGCTCGTCGCCTGCCGCCGCCGAATTCGCCCTCGTTGCTGTTATCGGTATCGGCTGCCATCGACGGCATCGGCCCGCCGCTGATCCGCCTCCCTTCCCTGAAGCTCCTGACCTTGGCCTCCGCGAAACAGACCCTGCGCCCACCCGTCACGATGGCCGACATCGCGGCGCGCGTCGGCGTCTCGAAGATGACGGTCTCGCGCGCCCTCAACCGCGGGCCGAGCCCGGGCCGCGGCAGCTCGCAGGCGCTGCGCCAGCGCATCCTCGAAGCCTGCGCCGAGATGGGCTACGTCATCGACCAGACCGCGCGCACCTTCTCGTCCAAGCGCTCGGGCTTCGTCGCCGCGGTCATCCCCTCGCTCAACAACTCCAACTTCTCCGACACCGCGCACGGCCTCAGCGCCGCGGTCGAGGGCAGCGGGCTGCAGCTGCTGCTGGGCTACTCCGACTACCGCGTCGAGAACGAGGAGCGCCTCGTCGCGAGCCTGCTGATGCGCCGCCCCGAAGGCGTGATCCTCACCGGCGGCAGCCACACCGAAGCCACGCGCAAGATGCTGCGCGCGGCCGGCGTGCCGGTGGTCGAGACCTGGGACCTGCCGGCCGAGCCGATCGAGCACGCGGTGGGCTTCTCCAACGCCGAGGCCACCGCCGCGCTGGTGCGCCAGCTGCACGCCCAGGGCTACCGCCGCATCGCCTTCATCGGCGGCACCTCCAACCGCGACACCCGCGGCGCCGACCGCCGCCGCGGTTATGCCGAGGCGATCAAGGCGCTGGGGCTGGGCGAAGGCCGGGTCATCTCCTTCGGCCAGCCGCCGATCTCGATGGACCAGGGCGCCGAAGCCATGACGCTGCTGATGCGCCAATGGCCCGAGGTCGACGCCGTGGTCTGCGTCTCCGACCTCTCGGCCTTCGGCGCGCTCGCGCAATGCCAGCGCAGCGGCTGGAAGGTGCCCGAGCGCATCGCCATCGCCGGCTTCGGCGACTTCGAGGTCGCGCGCAGCTGCCACCCACGCATCACGACGGTGGCGATCGACTGCGTCGGCATCGGCCAGGCCGCGGGCGAGCTGCTGCTGCGCGCCATTCACGCCGCGCGCGGGGGCGAACGCCTGCCGCCGGAGACGGTGATGATTCCGTTTCGGGTCGAGATGCGCGAAAGCACGTGACAGGCTCCCCCCCGAAGCGCGAGCGCGGTGCCCGGCCGCCAGCAGGCGGCCGGGCCTGCGGCAGGCACAAGGCCGCTGTCGCGCCCTTGTGTCCGGCCGCAGCCCCCAGGGGGGCGACGCCTGCGCCCCGGCGGAGCCGGTTCCGCGGCGTCCGCTCGAGGGCCTGACGCGCTCGTCAAGGGCGGATTAGGACTCCGTGTAGACCAGCGGCCGGGCGCGGACGCCCACGCGCATCTGCCCGCGCCGACGGCGAGCTGGAGACACCAGCAAGTTGACAGGCGCCCTGCACGCGGCCAGCCCCCAGCGCGCCGCCGAGGCATTCGTATAGCCACTCAACCAATGCCTTTCCCGTTTACGGGTTTTCCCTCCTGATTGTTCGTTGTTGTTCGTTTATGATTTTTTCATTCTCTCGAGCGTTCTTATAAGTGACATCATGAGCGGATCATTGAACGGGCGTCGAATCTGGCTCACCGGGGCCGGTGGCGGCATCGGGCGCGCCATCGCGACCGAGTTGGCGCGCCAGGGGGCGAGGCTGGCCCTGGCCGATCCCGATCCGCGCACCCTCGACGGCCTCGTGAACGAGCTGCAGGGCAAGGGCCACGAAGCCTTCGCCTTGGCCATCGACGTGCGCGAACGCGCCTCGGTGCAGGCCGCGAGCGAGGCCGTGGTCGCGCGCTGGGGCGGCTACGACGCCCTCGCCTGCAACGCCGGGGTCTCGACCATGCGCCCGGCGCTCGAACTCGGCGACGAAGACTGGGACTTCAACTTCGCCGTCAACGCCCGCGGCACCTTCCTCGTCAACCAGATCGCGGCGCGCCAGTTCGTCGCCAACCAGATCGAGCGCGGCTGCATCGTCAACACGGCTTCGCTCGCGGCCAAGGTCGGGGCGCCGCTGCTCGCGCATTACTCGGCGAGCAAGTTCGCGGTCGCGGGCTGGACCCAGTCGCTGGCGCGCGAACTCGCGCCGCTGGGCATCCGCGTCAACGCCGTCTGCCCGGGCTTCGTGCGCACCGCGATGCAGGCGCGCGAAGTGCAGTGGGAAGCCGAACTGCGCGGCCTCAGCCCCGAGCAGGTGCTGCAGGGCTACATCGCGCAGACCCCGCTGGGGCGCCTCGAAGAACCCGAGGATGTCGCCGGCGTGGTGGCCTTCCTCATGTCGGATGCGGCGCGGTTCATGACCGGCCAGAGCATCAACGTCACCGGCGGCGTATTCATGCAGTGAGGCCGCGCCGCGCCTTTCACCAACGACGGGGCCCCGGCCCCACAGGAGACATCGTATGAAAGAAGTTCAACCGAGCCGTCGTCAATTCAATGCCATGGCGGCGGCAGCCGGGCTCGCGCTCGGCCTGCCCGCCGCGCGCGCCCAGGGCCAGAGCCTGGCACCGATCGGCACCGAGCCCATCTACTTCCGCGGCTGGCCCTTCAAGCCCGAGGTCGTGACCGACAACGTCAACCGCTACAACCGCGAGCTTCACGGCCACGTCGACTACGCCACCCTCACCCATGGCGACTACCCGACGCTGATCGAGAAGTCGCTCATCGCCCACGACAAGCTCGACATCATCTACGCCAACCCGCCCACGGCGGTGCGCTTCCTCGAAGCCGGCTGGATCCAGCCCGCCGACGACGTGCCCGCCTTCAAGGAGGCCTACGCCGACATGTACCCCAACGTGCGCGAGGCCTGGACCTACAAGGGCAAGATGCTCGGGCTGTCGTACTTCCTCTCGACGCGCGGCATGGTCATGGTCAACATGAAGCGCCAGAAGGAACTCGGCCTCGAGAAGGCCGAGCCGAAGAACTGGGACGAGTTCTATGCCCAGCTCCTCGAGCTGGCGAAGAAGGGCGCCAAGGACGTCTACCTGCCGCACTGGTTCAACGAGTTCTACGGCATCAGCTGGGCCTTCCTGTGGGAGACCTCGAACCGCGGCGGCAAGGTCATCGACCCCGCCACCTTCGCGCCGCAGCTGAGCGCCGACGGCCCCGCGGGCAAGACGCTCGCGGCCTGGAAAGCCATCTTCAACGCCAAGATCGTCCCCGAGGAAGTGCTCTCGTACAACGAGCCCTCGATCGTCGAAGGCTTCGGCTCGGGGCGCTACCTCTATTCCACCCAGGCCGCCTACCAGATGGCGGTGTTCAACGACCCGACGAAGAGCAAGATCGCAGGCGCGGTGAGCTTCCTGCCGCACCGGGGCCAGGCCTGGGGCCTGCTCGACTCGGCCCTGTACCTGCGCACCTCGCGCAAGCGCAGCTCCGACGGCGACGAGGACGCGCGCCGCTTCCAGAGCTGGTACGGCTACAAGGACCAGAACGGCAAGATCGCGGTCGGCCAGCGCTGGGCCGAGAACTCGATGCTGTTCTCGGCCTACAAGACGGTGATGAACAGCCCCGAGACCGAGGCCGCGTACAAGAAGAACCTGTCGCGCCCCGAGGACTACAACGCCCTGCTCGATCTGTACGCGCAATCGCTGCAACCCGAGGTCTGGAAGACGGTGTGGGCGGAGGAGTTCAACGCCTTCCTGCGCCAGCGCCTGGGCGAGTTCCTGCTCAAGAACCAGCCCGTGGCCGACGTGATCGGCGCGATGAACAACAAGATCAACGAGCTCAACCGGAAGTACAAGATGGCGAAGTAGGCCGCCGCACCCGAGCCCGAGGAAAAACCGTGAAGCGCCGAGAATCGACTCCGCAGGCCTTTGCGCTGAAGCTGGCGCTGCCGGTCATCGCGTTCATGCTCGTCATGATGAGCTACCCGCTGCTGTACGCGCTGTGGCTCTCGTTCCGCGAGGTCTCGTTCTTCGGCGGCATCCACAGCGACTACGTGGGGCTGGCCAATTACGAGAAGGTGCTCGGCTCGGGCGAGTTCTGGTGGTCCACGGGCGTCACCCTGCGCTTCACGGTCGAGACCGTGGTGCTGGCCATCGCCATCGGCCTCGCGCTGGCGCTCGTCATGCACAAGGTCAAGCGCGGCAGCGCCGCCTTGCGCACGGTGGTGATCCTGCCCTGGTCGGTGTCGCTGTACGCTGCGGGCGTCGCCTGGTCCTACCTGGCGCGCGGCCAGAGCGGCATCGGCACCGCGCTCTACAACGCCTTGCGCGGCACGACCACGGTGGAGTCGGCGGTCGAGGTTCCGTTCATCAACAGCCACTGGATCGTCGAGCTGCTGGCCGTCGGCAACGCCTGGAACATGGCGCCGCTGGTGGCCTTCTTCCTGCTCGCCAACCTGCAGACGATTCCGACCCGGCTCTACGACCTCGCGGCGCTCGACCGGCTGACGGTGTGGGAGCGCTTCGTCCACGTCACGCTGCCGCCGCTGCGCTACACGCTCTTCGTCTTCACCAGCATCTGCACCATCCTGTCGATGAAGCTGCTCGACTTCATCTTCGTGATGACCGCGGGCGGCCCGGGCGACGCCTCGACGACGCTCACCTTCAAGCTCTACGACCTCGCGTTCCGCCAGACCAACATGGGCTACAGCGCGGCGATGTCGTTCTTCCTGCTCTTCATGATCATTGCCGCCACGCTCCTGCTGTACGTGTTCTGGGGCCGGCGCGAAGGAGCCCAGGCATGAGCCGTTCATCGCGCGCCTCCGGCCTCGGGCTGGCGCTGGCCGCCGCCGTGGCCACCCTGTGGACCCTGCTGCCCATCTACTGGCTGTTGCGCATGGCGGTGATGTCGCCCGCCGACGCCACCGCCTACCCGCCGCCGCTGTGGCCGCACGCGCTGCACCCGGCGGCCCTCCTCAACGTGCTGGGCTTCGCCTACACCGACGCCGCGGGCCACGTCTTCCCGCCCTCGGGCCAGTCGCCGCAGATCCTGCTCGGACTGTGGAACAGCATCGTCGTCGCGCTGGCGGTGACGGTGATCACGATCCTCGTCATCGTGCCCCTGGCCTACGCCTTCGCGCGCTTCGAGTTCCGCGCCAAGACCGGGCTCTTGATGGCGATCCTGTTCTCGGTCTCGGTGCCGCCGGTGTCGACGCTGAT
>JAGWTS010000177.1 GCA_028868875.1 Burkholderiales bacterium
CCCTTGAAGCTCGGAACGCGCACGATCTGCCAGCCCTGCTCGCTGCGCTGGAAGCGATGGGGCAGACCCTGGACCTTCCAGCGCGCCTCGTCACGCAGGGCGCGCTCGCGGTAGGCCGGCGAGCACCGGGGATCGCTGGTGTCCTCGACATCGGCGATCGTGCGCGTGAGTTCCGGATGCCCGCCCGCGCAGTGATAGCACTCGCGGTTGTTCTCGATCAGCAGCTTCCAGTTCGTCTTGTCGATCAGCGTCGATTCGAACGCGATCTTCGCATTCGCCAGATCGTGCGGTGCGAGATAGGGTGTGATGGCATCGGCAAATTCATCGAAGGGCGGCGGGTCTGCCGCCAGCGAGATGAACAGATACCCGGCCACTTCACGCACCTGAACCGGATGCAGGGAATGGCGCGTCTTGTCGAAACCCGGGCCCATTTCCCGTGCGAACGACAAATCGCCATTGCCGTCGTAGCGCCATTGATGGTAGGGGCAGACGAAACTCTTGGATTGCCCCCGCTCCTCGAGGCAGATGCGGGATCCCCGGTGGCGGCAGGTATTGTGGAATGCATGCAGGTTTCCATCCGAATCCCGGCTGACGATGACCGAGGCATTGGCAATATCCACGGTAAACCAGCTGGCCGGCGCTGCAATCTCGCAGCTCATTCCAACGAATATCCATTGCCTGAACCAGATGGCTTCGAGTTCAGCTTCGAAAAATGCCGGGTCCGTGTAGAAAGGACGTGCCAGGGCGTGACCGGCCACATGGCTGTCGATCCAATCTGCAACGCCGCGGGGCTGCTGCATCGATTGCATCAGGGGTATCACTTCGAACTCCTTTATTTCTGGGCAAGAAAACAACCGCCCAACGCCGGCCATGCTAGGGCCGCATCGACAATTGACCCAGTCAATTCTCGTGATGAAGCCGACGCCAATGCGGGATTTCACGGATGCCGCCTCAACCTCCGGCGACTCCGGGCTTGCGCGGGGACGACGAGATTTGATTTAGTCAATCGTCATGCCGGCCTCTAGATTTCCGGCAATGCCCGACTGCCGTTCGCTCCCGCAAGCAATGGCAGGGCCCGGGCCAATGTGGAGATCGCATGAAGTCAAGAACCCAGGTCGTCGTCATCGGTGGCGGCATCATCGGCTGCTCGGTGCTTTATCACCTGACGAAGTTCGGCTGGACCGATGTCGTCCTGCTCGAGCGCCGGGTGTTGACGGCCGGCTCGACCTGGCACGCCGCCGCTGGCTTTCACACGCTCAACGGCGACATGAACATGGCCCGGCTGCAGCGCTACACGATCGAGCTCTACAAGGAGATCGAGGTGGCTGGCGACCAGAACGTGGGCCTGCACGTTCCGGGCGGCATGAGCGTCGCGGCGACGCCCGAGCGCTGGGAATTCCTGCGCACCGAATGGTCGCGCCACAAGTTCATGGGCATCGAGTCGGAGCTGATCACGCCGGCCGAGATCGGCAAGCTGTGCCCCTTGCTCGAAACCCGGGACCTGCACGGCGGGCTCTGGTTCCCCGACGAAGGCCACCTCGACCCCTACGGCGCGACCCAGGCCTACGCCCGTGCTGCCCGGCGCAAGGGCGCCGAGATCTGCCTGCAGACCAAGGTCGATGCGCTCGAGCAGCGCGCCGACGGGAGCTGGAACGTCGTCACCGACCAGGGCGTGATCCACGCCGAGCACGTCGTCAACGCAGCCGGGCTGTGGGCGCGCGAGGTCGGGGCCATGGTCGGCGTGAAGCTGCCGCTGATCCCGATGGAGCACCACTACCTGATCACGGACGAGATTCCCGAACTCGCCGCGCTCGGGCGCGAGATGCCGGTGGTGGCCGACCTCGACGCCGAGATCTACATGCGCCAGGAGCACAAGGGCGTGCTGCTCGGCGTCTACGAGCGCAACTGCGTGCCCTGGTCGCTCGACGGCACGCCCTGGAACTACGGCGAGACCGACCTGCTGCAGCCCAACCTCGACCGCCTCGAAGACGCCTTGATGAAGGGCTTCGAGCGCGTGCCGCTGGTCGGCGCCGCCGGCATCAAGCGCATCGTCAACGGCCCGTTCACCTTCACGCCCGACGGCAACCCGCTCGTCGGGCCGGTGCGCGGCCTGCGCAACTACTGGGTCGCGGCGGGCTGCATGGCCGGCTTCAGCCAGGGCGGAGGCGTCGGCCTGGCGCTGGCACAGTGGATGATCCACGGCGAGCCGCAGGACAACGTCTTCGGCATGGACGTGGCGCGCTTCCCGACGCTGACCCAGAGCTTCGTCGCCGCCAAGGCCTGCGAGTTCTACGGCCACCGCTTCTACCTCGCCAAGCCGAACGAGCAATGGCCGGCGGGCCGGCCGCTGAAGACGGCGCCGCTGTACCCGCTGCAGCAGCAGGCGAACGCCATCTTCGGCGTGAGCTACGGGTTGGAAACGCCGCTGTGGTTCGCGCCCGCCGGCACCCCTGCCATCGAGGAGCCCACGTTCCGGCGCTCGAACGCCTTCAGCCCGGTCGGCGACGAATGCCGAGCCGTGCGCGCCGGGGTGGGGCTGTTCGACGCCAGCGGCTTCGGCAAGTACGAGGTCAGCGGCCCGGGGGCGGCCGCCTGGCTCGACCAGCTGCTCGCCTGCAAGCTGCCGAAGGTGGGGCGCGCGCGCCTGGCGCCCATGCTCGCCGTCTCGGGCCGCCTGGCCGGCGACCTGACGCTGATGCGCCTGGCCGAGGACCGCTTTCTGATCACCGGTTCGGGCTATCTGCAGGACTGGCACATGCGCTGGTTCGAGCAGCATCTGCCGAGCGCGGGCGTGCGCCTCGAGAACCGCTCCGACACCTTGCTTGCGCTCGCCCTGTCGGGGCCGAACTCGACGCGCCTGCTCGCCGATGCCTTCGGCGCCACCACCCCGCTGGGGCTGGAGAGGCCGCTGGCGCTGAAGCAGGTCGACCTCGGCGTGGCGCCGGGCTTCATCGTGCGCATCTCGGTCTCGGGCGAAGTCGGCTACGAGGTCTATGCCGAGGCCGCCTGCCTGCTGCCGGTGTACCAGCGCCTGCTCGCGGCGGGCGCCGGGCTCGGGCTGCGCCTGTACGGCGTCTGGGCCCTGCTGTCGATGCGGCTGGAAAAGAGCATCGGCATCTGGTCGCGCGAGTTCGCGGCCGACTACACGCCTTTCGAGAGCGGCCACGACAGCCTGATCGACTTCGAGAAGAAGGCCTTCATCGGCCGCGACGCCGTGCTGCGCCTGCGCGAGCAACCTGCCCGGCGCAAGCTCGTGACGCTCGCGGTCGACGTCGACGATGCCGACCCGAGCGGTTTCGAGCCGATCTGGATCGGCGAGACGCTGGTCGGCTACACGACCTCGGGCGGCTGGGGCCACACCACGGGCCTGTCGCTGGCGATGGGCTACATCGACACGCCGCGCATCGACCCGGCGGCGGCCTACGAAGTCCACATCCTCGGCGAACGGCGCAAGGCGCGGCTGATGACCGAGGCAGCCTACGATCCCAGCAATCGGCGCATGCTGTGAATAGATTTCCCCCGAAGCGCCTTCGGCGCCTCCCCCCGGGGGGGCGACGCCGGCGGCCCGGCAAAGCCGGATCCGCGGCGTGCGCTTGATCCTCCCGCCAAGTGGGCGGCGATTGCAGTGACCTGGAATGGCCGCGGCGCCTTGATCCAGCGCAAGCCGGGCCCCTGAAACCCCGGCCCTAGTTCTTCAGGACGAGGGCGGCGGCGGCCGCCCTCGTCCTTCCGCCTTCGCCGCGGCCTCCGCCCGGCGGATGTTCGCGGATCGGGCCCCGCCCCACAGTGCAGCGTTGCCTTTCGAACGAGCGCTGCATGCCCGCCACCCCCCTCCCGATTCCGCGCCAGGCCTGGTCGGTGCTCGTCGTCAGCACCCTGGCCTTCACGGTCTGCTTCATGGTCTGGATGATGTTCGGCGTCGTCGGCATTCCGCTGAAGAAGACGCTGGGCCTGAGCGCTACCGAGTTCGGCCTGCTGACCTCGACGCCGGTGCTCACCGGCTCGCTCGTGCGCGTGCCGCTGGGGCTGTGGACCGACCGCTACGGCGGCCGCATCGTGATGTTCGTGCTCATGCTCGCCTGTGTGCCGGCGATCTGGCTCATGGCCTACGCCACCGCCTACTGGCAGTTCCTCGTGCTCGGCCTGTTCGTCGGCCTCGCCGGGGGGTCGTTCTCGGTCGGCACGCCCTATGTCGCGCGCTGGTTCCCGAAGAACCGCCGCGGCATGGCGATGGGCGTCTACGGCGCCGGCAATTCGGGCGCGGCGGTGAACAAGTTCATCGCCCCGGCCTTGATCGTCGCCTTCGGCTGGACGGCAGTGCCCCAGGTCTATGCCGCGGTGATGCTGGGCGCGGCCCTGCTGTTCTGGTTCGGCAGCTCGAGCGACCCGAGTCACCTCGTGCCGGCCGACACCCGGCTCGTCGACCAGTTGAAGCGCCTGAAGGACCCGCGCGTGCTGAAGTACTGCCAGTACTACAGCATCGTCTTCGGCGGCTACGTGGGCTTGAGCCTGTGGATGGTGCAGTACTACGTCGGCGAATACGGGCTGGACATCCGCGTCGCGGCGCTGCTCGCGGCCTGCTTCTCGCTGCCCGGGGGCGTGCTGCGCGCGGTCGGCGGCGTGCTCTCCGACCGCTTCGGCGCCCACGCCGTCACCTGGTGGGTGCTGTGGCTGAGCTGGGTCTGCCTGTTCCTGCTGTCCTACCCGCAGACCGACCTCACGGTGCAGACCGTGTCCGGGCTGCGCCACTTCCACCTCGGCCTCGGGGTCGAGGCCTTCACCGCCTTGCTCTTCCTGCTCGGCATCGGCTTCGCCTTCGGCAAGGCCAGCGTCTTCAAGTACATCAGCGACGAATACCCGAAGGACATCGGCGCCGTGAGCGGCATCGTCGGCCTCGCCGGCGGGCTCGGCGGCTTCGTGCTGCCCATCCTCTTCGGCTTGCTGATGGACTTCACCGGCGTGCGCTCCAGCGCCTTCATGCTGCTGTACGGCGTGGTCTGGGTCTCGCTCGTCTGGATGTACTGGACCGAAGTGCGTGGCGCCGAGCTGATGGGCGCCAAGGCCGCCGCCGGCCCGTTCTCGCGCAGCGTCGCGCGCTGACTCTCCAACTCCCTCCGAAAACCGCCATGAACAGTCGCACATTGCCTGCCAGTCCGGGGCGCACGCTGGTGATCTGGACGCCCGAGGACAAGGCGTTCTGGGCCGCCGAAGGCGAGGCCGTCGCGAAGATCAACTTGTGGATCTCGGTGCCGGCGCTGTTTCTCGCGTTCGCGATCTGGCAGGTCTGGAGCGTGGTCGCGGTGACGCTGCCTTCGCTCGGATTCCGCTATTCGACGAACCAGCTCTTCTGGCTCGCCGCCGCGCCCGCGCTGAGCGGGGCCACGCTGCGCATCTTCTATTCGTTCATGGTGCCGTTGGTCGGCGGCCGGCGCTGGACCGCGATCTCGACCGCAACGCTGCTGATCCCGGCCATCGGCATCGGCTTTGCGGTGCAGGACAACACCACCTCGTACCCGACGATGCTGGTGCTGGCGCTGCTCTGCGGCCTGGGCGGCGGCAACTTCAGCTCGAGCATGGCCAACATCAGCTTCTTCTTCCCGAAGGAGCGCAAGGGTTCGGCGCTGGGCGTCAACGCGGGGCTGGGCAACCTGGGCGTCTCGGTCGTGCAGTTCCTGAGCCCGCTCGTCGTCACCGCCGGCCTCTTCGGCATCTTCGGCGGCGACCCGCAGACGATCGTCAAGCAAGGCGAGACCTTCCCCACCTGGACCCAGAACGCCGCCTTCATCTGGGTGCCGTGGATTGGCATCACCAGCCTCGCGGCCTGGTTCGGCATGAACGACCTGGCTTCGGCGCGCGCTTCCTTCGCCGACCAGGCAGCCATCTTTCGCCGCGGCGACAACTGGATGATGTGCTTGCTCTACCTCGGCACCTTCGGCTCCTTCATCGGTTACGCGGCGGGCTTTCCGCTGCTCATCAAGGCCGAATTCCCCGGCGTGAACCCGCTCGCCTATGCCTGGCTCGGGCCGCTCGTCGGCGCCGTGGTGCGGCCCTTCGGCGGCTGGCTCGCCGACCGCAACGGCGGCGCCCGCGTCACGCTGTGGAACTTCGTCGTCATGGCGCTGGCCGTCGGCGGCGTGCTGCTGTTCCTGCCCAGCGGCCCGCTCGGCGGCAGCTTCGCCGGCTTCTTCCTGAGCTTCCTGGTGCTGTTCTTCACCACCGGCATCGGAAACGGATCGACCTTCCGCATGATCCCGGTGATCTTCCAGACCCTGGCGCAACAGCGCATCGACCGCAGGGACCCCGCCGGCGCCGAGCGCGCGGCGCGCGAAGGCAATACCGAAGCCGCGGCCACGCTCGGCTTCACCGCCGCGATGGCGGCCTACGGCGGCTTCTTCATCCCCAAGAGCTACGGCAGTTCGATTTCGCTCACCGGGGGACCCGAAGCGGCGCTCTACGTCTTCATCGCCTTCTACCTGCTGTGCATCGCCGTGACCTGGTGGCGCTACGCGCGAGCGAACGCCCCCATGCCTTGCTGAGACCCCTGCCATGAGCCATTTCCTCGACCGCCTCACCTACTTCAAGCTGCCGCGCGAATCCTTCGCCGAAGGCCACGGCGTCACCACCGGCGAAGACCGCACCTGGGAAGACGCCTACCGCAACCGCTGGGCCCACGACAAGATCGTGCGCAGCACCCATGGCGTGAACTGCACCGGCTCTTGCTCGTGGAAGATCTACGTCAAGGGCGGCATCGTCACCTGGGAGACGCAGCAGACCGACTACCCGCGCACGCGCTGGGACATGCCCAACCACGAGCCGCGCGGTTGCGCCCGCGGCGCCTCGTACAGCTGGTACCTCTACAGCGCGAACCGCCTGAAGTACCCGATGGTGCGCGCTCGCCTGCTCGAACGCTGGCGCAAGGCGCTTTCCGCCGCCAAGGATCCGGTCGCGGCCTGGGCCGGCATCGTCGAGAACGACGAGGCGCGGCGCGACTACCAGAAGCTGCGCGGCCTGGGCGGCTTCGTGCGCAGCAGCTGGGACGAGGTGAACCAGCTCGTCGCCGCCGCCAACGTCTACACCATCAAGACGCACGGGCCCGACCGCGTCGTCGGCTTCTCGCCGATTCCCGCGATGAGCATGGTGAGCTACGCCTCGGGGGCGCGCTACCTGGGACTGATCGGCGGCGTGTGCCTGAGCTTCTACGACTGGTACTGCGACCTGCCGCCGTCGAGCCCGCAGGTCTGGGGCGAGCAGACCGACGTGCCCGAATCGGCCGACTGGTACAACAGCACCTACCTCATCGCCTGGGGCTCCAACGTGCCGCAGACGCGCACGCCGGACGCCCATTTCTTCACCGAGGTGCGCTACAAGGGCGCCAAGATCGTCTCGGTGACGCCGGACTACAGCGAGGTGGCCAAGCTCGCCGACCTCTGGCTGCATCCGCAGCAGGGCACCGACGCGGCGCTGGCGATGGCGCTGGGCCACGTGGCCTTGAAGGAGTTCTATTTCGAGCGCCGCAGCGCCTACTTCGACGACTACGCGCGCCGCTACACCGACCTGCCGCTGCTGGTGCTGCTCGAAGAGCGCACGCTCGAGGACGGCCGCAAGACCCTGGTGCCCGGGCGCTACCTGCGCGCGAGCGACTTCAACGGCCGGCTGGGCCAGGACAACAACCCCGAGTGGAAGACGGTAGCCTTCGACGAAGCCGGCCGCGCCGTGCTGCCGAACGGCTCGATCGGCTTTCGCTGGGGCCCCGAAGGCCGCGCCGACGCCGGGCGCTGGAACCTCGAGAACAGGGAAGCGCGCCACGGCGCCGAGGTGAAGCTCAAGCTCTCGGTGCTGGAAGACGGCGCGCAAGCGCATGAGGTGGTCGACGTCGGCCTGCCTTACTTCGGCGGCCGGGCGACTTCGCACTTCAAGACCAATGCGCAAGGCGGCGCCATCAATGCCGTGCGCGTGCCGGCGGTGCGGCTGCGATTGGGCAAGCAGGGCGATCACCGCGAAGCGCTGGTCGCCACCGTGTTCGACCTGCAGGCGGCGCAATACGGCATCGACCGCGGACTGGGCAGCGGGGCCGCCAGCTACGACGACGATGCGGCCTACACCCCGGCCTGGGCCGAGAGCCTGACCGGCGTGCCGCGCGCACACATCATCACCGTGGCGCGCGAATTCGCTGCCAACGCCGACAAGACGCGCGGCAAGTCGATGGTGATCATCGGCGCGGGCATGAACCACTGGTACCACGCCGACATGAATTACCGCGGCGTGATCAACCTGCTGATGATGTGCGGCTGCATCGGCCAGAGCGGCGGCGGCTGGTCGCATTACGTGGGCCAGGAAAAGCTGCGCCCTCAGACCGGATGGACCGCGCTCGCCTTCGCGCTCGACTGGATCCGCCCGCCGCGCCAGATGAACGGCACGAGCTTCTTCTACGCCCACACCGACCAATGGCGCTACGAGAAACTGGGCATGGACGAGATCGTCTCGCCTACCCTGGGTTCAGCCGACAAGTCCAAGTACGGCGGCAGCATGATCGACTTCAACGTGCGCGCCGAACGCATGGGCTGGCTGCCGAGCGCGCCGCAGCTGAAGACGAACCCGATCCAGGTCGTCAAGGACGCGGCGGCCGCCGGCATCGACGCCAAGGACTACGTCGTTCGCGGTTTGCGCGACGGCAGCCTGCAGATGAGTTGCGAAGACCCCGATGCGCCGCAGAACTGGCCGCGCAACCTCTTCATCTGGCGCAGCAACCTGCTCGGCTCCTCGGGCAAGGGGCATGAATACTTCCTCGAGCACCTGCTCGGCACCGAGAACGGCGTCCAGGGCAAGGACCTGGGCCGCGACGATGCGAAACCGCAGGAAGTCGTGTGGCACGAAGAAGCCCCGCGCGGCAAGCTCGACCTGCTGGTGACGCTCGATTTCCGCATGAGCACCACCTGCCTGTATTCCGACATCGTGCTCCCGACCGCGAGCTGGTACGAGAAGAACGACCTCAACACGAGCGACATGCACCCCTTCATCCATCCGCTCTCGGCGGCGGTGGATCCGGTCTGGCAATCGCGCAGCGACTGGGAGATCTACAAGGGCTTCGCCAAGGCCTTCAGCGAGGTCTGCGTCGGCCATCTCGGTGTCGAGCGCGACCTGGTGCTGACGCCCCTGATGCACGACACACCGTCCGAACTGGCGCAGCCTTTGGGCGTCGCCGAATGGAAGAAGGGCGAGTGCGAGCTCATTCCGGGGAAGACCGCGCCCCAGATCCAGGTCGTCGAGCGCGACTACCCGAACGTCTACAAGCGCTTCATCGCCCTCGGCCCCTTGATGGAGAAGGTGGGCAACGGCGGCAAGGGCATCGCCTGGAAGACCGGCACCGAGGTCGAGCAGCTCGGCCAGCTGAACGGCCTGACGCTCGAGCCCGGGGTGACCCAGGGCATGCCGCGCATCGTGACCGACATCGACGCCTGCGAGACGATCCTGCAGCTCGCCCCCGAGACCAACGGCCATGTCGCGGTGAAGGCCTGGGAAGCGCTGGAGAAGTTCACCGGCCGCGAGCACAAGCACCTGGCGCTGTACCGCGAGGACGAGAAGATCCGCTTCCGCGACATCCAGGCCCAGCCGCGCAAGATCATCAGCAGCCCGACCTGGAGCGGCATCGAGAGCGAGACCGTCAGCTACAACGCCGGCTACACCAACGTGCATGAGCTAATTCCGTGGCGCACGCTCACGGGCCGGCAGCAGTTCTACCAGGACCACCCCTGGATGATCGCCTTCGGCGAGGGCTTCTCGACCTACCGCTCGCCGGTGGACCTGAAGGCGACCGCGGGCATCCACAACGTCCGCCCCAACGGCGAGACCGAGATCCTGCTGAACTTCATCACCCCGCACCAGAAGTGGGGCATCCACAGCACCTACACCGACAACCTGCTCATGCTCACCTTGAGCCGCGGCGGGCCGATCGTGTGGATGAGCGAGGACGACGCCCGCCGCGCGGGCATCGAGGACAACGACTGGGTCGAGGTCTTCAACGTCAACGGCGCGATCGCGGCGCGCGCGGTCGTGAGCCAGCGCGTCAACCCCGGCATGCTCTTGATGTACCACGCCCAGGAAAAGATCGTGAACACGCCGGGAAGCCCCATCACCGGCACGCGCGGCGGCATCCACAACTCGGTCACGCGCATCGTCCTGAAGCCCACCCACATGATCGGCGGCTACGCCCAGCTCAGCTGGGGTTTCAACTACTACGGAACCATCGGCACGAACCGCGACGAAATGGTCGTCGTGCGCAAGATGGTCGAGGTCGACTGGCTCGACACGCCGCGCGGGGATGAACTCATCCGCGCCGTGCAATCGCAAGGAGAGAATCCATGAGCCCCCACGCTCGCGTGCGCTCGCTGCCCCCCGAGGGGGCTGCCTCCCTCGAACAAGTTCTGCGGGAGGCCCCGTGAAGATCCGCGCCCAGATCGGCATGGTGCTCAACCTGGACAAGTGCATCGGCTGCCATACCTGCAGCGTGACCTGCAAGAACGTCTGGACGAGCCGGCCCGGGGTCGAGTACGCCTGGTTCAACAACGTCGAGACCAAGCCCGGCATCGGCTACCCGAAGGAATGGGAGAACCAGGACAAGTGGAACGGCGGCTGGACGCGCCATGCCGACGCCTCCATCGCCCCGCGCCAGGGCGGCAAGTGGAAGCTGTTGATGCGCATCTTCGCCAACCCGAACCTGCCGCAGATCGACGACTACTACGAGCCCTTCACCTTCGACTACGAGCACCTGCAGTCGGCGCCCGAGATGAAGGCCGCACCCACCGCGCGCCCGCGCAGCCTGATCACGGGCCAGCGCATGGAGAAGATCGTCTGGGGCCCGAACTGGGAGGAGATCCTGGGCGGCGAATTCGCGAAGCGCAGCAAGGACGCCAATTTCGAGAACATCCAGAAGGACATCTACGGCCAGTTCGAGAACACCTTCATGATGTACCTGCCCAGGTTGTGCGAGCACTGCCTGAACCCGGCCTGCGTCGCCTCCTGCCCCTCGGGCAGCATCTACAAGCGCGAGGAAGACGGCATCGTCCTCATCGACCAGGACAAGTGCCGCGGCTGGCGCATGTGCGTCTCCGGCTGCCCGTACAAGAAGATCTACTACAACTGGAAGAGCGGCAAGGCCGAGAAGTGCATCTTCTGCTACCCGCGCATCGAGGCCGGCCAGCCCACGGTGTGCAGCGAGACCTGCGTCGGCCGCATCCG
>JAGWTS010000178.1 GCA_028868875.1 Burkholderiales bacterium
GAAGCTTGCTATCTATGTCCGCGCGAACACGGCGCAGCAATCTGAAGACGGTGTCAGCATCGAAAGTCAAGTGAACCGACTTGCCGCTTGGGCCCAGCGGGAGGGCCACGAGGTCGTCGAGGTCTACAGTGAACTCGCAAGCTCTGGCACCGACGATCGGAATTCCATCAAGGGGGCATCAGCATGAAGCTTGCCTTCTACGTCCGCGTTAGCACGGTGCGGCAATCTGATGAAGGTGTCAGCATCGAAGGTCAAGTTAACCAACTCACCGCTTGGGCTCAGCGGGAGGGCCATGAGGTCATCGAGGTCTACAGTGAACTCGGTGCCTCCGGCACTGACGATCGTCGGCCCGAATTTCGCCGGATGATGGCGGACGCGACTTCGCCGGATCGGCCGTTTGACGCGGTGGCAGTTTTCTCACTGTCGCGGTTCTTTCGCGATGCGTACGGCCTGGCCAACTGCGAGAGGCAGCTGCGCCGGGCGAAGGTCAAGCTGATCAGCATCACCCAGCAGACCAGCGAGGATGAGGCTGGTCAGATGGTCCGCCAAATCCTGTCGAGCTTCGATGAGTACCAAAGCAGGGAGAACGGCAAGAACGTCCGGCGTTCGATGGTCGAGAACGCGCAACAGGGCTACTTCAATGGATCGCGTGCGCCCTTCGGGTACAGCGCTGTGAAGACCGATGTCAAAGGGCGCTCCGGGTTCAAGCGGAGGCTTGAGCCAAATGCGAATGAAGCGGAGGTCGTGCGAACCATTTTCAAGCTCGCGATCTCCGGCGATGCCGGCGAACCTTGGGGCATCAAGAAGATCGCAGCGGAGTTGAATCGGCGCGGAGAGACCCTGCGCGGCAAGGAGTGGCGGCGTCAGATGGTGTGGGTCGTCGTCACGTCCACAACGTACTACGGCGAACACATTTTCAACCGGCGCGACTCGCGGTCTGGCGAGCTGCGTGAAGATGGTGAATGGGTCGTCACCAAGGTCCCGCCGATCGTCTCCAAGGAGGACTGGGACAAGGCCGCCGCCTTTCGGGCCGAACGCGCGCCGGGTGGGAACTCCGAGCATCGTGCCGCTTCGTCCCCGACGCTGTTGACCGGGCTGGCGAAGTGCGCCCACTGCGGTGCGGGCTTCGTGCTGGGCTCTGGTAAGGGCGGCAATTACAACTACTACCAGTGCAGCACGCGCATCTACAAGGGTGTCAGCAAGTGCGACGCCCCGAACATCCCGCTTGAGGAACTGGATGCGGCCGTCTTGAACGTCATCGCCGAGAGGGTGCTGCAGCCGGACCGGATCCTCGCGATGCTTGAACAACTTCGCGAGCAGATCGCGAAGCTCCAAGCACCGGATCGCGAGCGTGAGAAGCTGATTCAGCGGCAAATGGCCCTGGCGACCGAGCAGATCAACACCTGGTACGCGTTGGTCGAGGAGGGCAAGGCCGAGATGCACGAATCGCTGCGGGAGCGACTGACTGCTGCACAGCGGCGCATCGACCAGATGACCAGCGAACTTCTGGAGATCAGCCGCCGGCGCCAGCTGCCGCTGAAGAAGTTTGGGGAAGCCCAGGTTCAGGGCTTCGCAAACGCGATCCGGACGGAAGTCTTGGCGCCGGGCAGCAAGTTCGCAAAGGGCTACCTGCGTGCGCTGGTCTCTGAAATCCGCATCGGCGCCGCCGGAGCCACGATGAAGGGCTCCAACGCGGACATGGCAGGAGCCATCTCCGGCTGGCGGCCTGGGAACCCCAATCTGGCGGTTCCCAGACACGTATCGAATTGGCGCGACCGGCAAGAATCGAACTTGCGACGTGGCCTTCGGAGGGCCGCATGATATCCACTTCACCACGGTCGCACGCCAGGCGCGCATTCTAGCGGGCGCCGGGTCCGCCCGGTTCGTCGGCGTAGGTAGGTGGCCCCCTGCGCCTCTATAATCGTCGGGTTTTGCCGTGACAAGACTCCCGAGGAATCCATGAGCGAACCGCACGCCAGCGAAGAAAGCCACGAGGGCCCGATCAAGACGCCGAAGCAGCTCGTGCTGACGGTGGTCGCTTCGTTCGTGATTCCGATCGTCATCATCATCATGATGGCCAACTTCGTCGCCCTGGGCACCAAGCCCTCGGCCGGCAGCGAGGGCCTCGGCGCCGAGGCGGTGGCGCGGCGCCTGCAGCCGGTGGGCACGGTCGAGATCGGCTCGGGCAGCGCCGGCGCCCCGCGCACGGGCGAGCAGGTGTTCCAGGCCGTCTGCACCAACTGCCACACCGCCGGCCTGCTGGGGTCGCCCAAGTTCGGCGACGCCGCCGCCTGGGCCCCGCGCATCGCCAAGGGCTATGCCGCACTCCTGAATTCGGCGTTGCACGGCAAGAACGCCATGCCGCCGCAAGGCGGGGGCGAACTCTCCGACCTCGAGGTCGGCCGTGCCCTGGTCTACATGGCGAACAAGGGCGGCGCGCATTTCGAAGAGCCGAAGGCACCCGAAGGCGCCGCGTCGGGCGCCGCCGCGGCGGCCAGCGCCCCTGCGGCCGCAGCGAGCGCGGCCAGCTGATCGGCCTCGCTTCCTGCTCGTGTCGAACGGCCGCCTGCGGGCGGCCGTTTTGCGTCCGGTCGGCGGCCGTGCGGCGTCGTGGCGCTTGTCGGCCTGCGCCCGCCCGGCCCGCCTCAACCCCCCGCTCGCGCGGGCTTCAGCCGGTAGCCGAAACGCCCCGGCATCGCCGCGAATGCGAGTTCGCGCGGCTGCCAGCGGCCGCTTTCGATGGCCTCGGACGCGGCCTCCATGTCCAGCGTGTGGACGATGCCGCAGCCGAGATCGGTGGCCAGGAACAGGCGCCCTTGTTCGTCGAGCCAGACGCTCTCGACGCGCGCCGCGCGGCCGGTATGGCTCTCGACCCCGCCGCGGGCGTCGAGGCGCCAGACCCAGGGCGCGGCTTCGAGTTCGACGTACACGCGCTGCGGCCCGTTCTGGAAATACCAGGCGCCCTCGCCGTCGGCGGCGTAGTTTCGGCCGATGAAGGCAAGCAGCTTCTCGTGCTCGACGCGGCTGCCCCTGACCGCCGGAAACGGCCCCGCGGCCTGGGCGCGTTCGTCGCGCAGGTACCAGTTGCCGCGCGCGTCCAGCGCCAGCCAGCCGTGGCAATGCGGCACGTTGGGCCATTTGCGCAATGCGGCTTCGACGATCTCGTCCATGCCCCGCAACTTAACTCATGCGCGGCGCTTCAGCCAGTCGGTCACTGCCGCCGGCATGGCCAGGACCTGGCCCGGGAACGGCCCTTGCGCGAAGCCGACGTGGCCGCCGGCCTCGGGTTGCCAGAGGGTGACGCAAGGCCCGGCTTCGGTGGCGCCGGGCAGCGAGGCGCCGGGCACGAAGGGATCGTTGCGGGCGTTGAGCACGAGCGCCGGCACGGCGATGCGCGCCAGCTGCGGCTTGGCCGAGGCCCGGCGCCAGTAGTCGTCGACGCCGGCAAAGCCGTGCAGCGGCGCGGTGAAGGCGTCGTCGAATTCGTAGAGGGTGGTGGCGGCGCGGACGCGCTCGAGATCGAACAGCTCCGGAAACTGCTGCCACTTGGCGGCGGCGCGCGGCTTCATCGTGCGCAGGAAGCTGCGCGCGTAGACGCGGCGGTTGAAGCCGCTGTCGATGGCGTGGCCGGCGGCGGCCAGGTCCAGCGGCGCCGAGATGGCCGCGAGCGCGGCCACGGTCGCCGCGGCCGCGGCACCCGCCTCTTCGGCCCAGCGCAGCAGCGCGTTGCCGCCGAGCGAGACGCCGGCGGCCAGCAGCGGGGCGCCGGTGCGCGCGCGCAGCCGCGCCAGGATCCAGCCCACCTCTTCGTGGTCGCCCGAGTGGTAGGCACGCGGGGCACGGTTGATCTCGCCCGAGCAGCCGCGGAAATGCGGGATGGCCAGGCCCCAGCCGCGGCCTTGCGCGACCTGCGCGAAGGCGATCGCGTAACGGCTCGTCGACGAGCTCTCGAGGCCGTGGAACAGCACCAGGACGGGCGCATCGGCGGCGCCGTCGAGGTGGTCGACGTCGATGAAGTCGCCGTCCGGCGTGTCCCAGCGCTCGCGCCGGTAGGGCGGCGCCTCGGCGGGGCGGGGGCGGGAGAAGAGGGCGGGCCAGATCGTCTGCAGATGGCCGCCCGGCAGCCAGGGCGGCGCCCGCAAGTCCTGCATCGACGCAGGCCTCAATGCAGCGTGGCCGGCCCGCCCGCGGCGCTCTCGGAGAGCATATGCGCGCTCGCCGGGCTCGCATGGTGCGCGACCATGCGCCAGCCCAGGCCGGTGTCGACGAAGACGTTGGTGGCGAGCGCGAAGGCCTCGCGCCCGGCTCCGGCCTGCACGCGCTCGACGAGGTGGTGCACTTCGCAGGCCGGCGCCTGGATGCGGTGCAGCTGCCCGGGCTGCACCGGCACCGGGCCGACCGCGAAGAGGGCCTCGAAGCTGGCGCGGATCGCGGCCGCGCCGACCAGCTGCTCGCCCCCGGGATGGACGCAGACGACCTCGTCGTCGTCGCTCCAGACCGCCATCAGGCGCTCCAGGTCCGCGCTCTGCATCGCCTCGTAGAACTGGGCCTCGATCTCGTCGGGCGTGCCGTGCAGGGCGGCCGGAGGCGGTTTCGGGCGGACCATGGATGCGACGGGCCCCTAGCGGAAGATCACGCTCTTGTGGCCGTTGAGCAGCACGCGGTGTTCGACGTGCCAGCGCACGGCGCGCGCGAGGACGCGGCTTTCGATGTCGCGGCCGGCGGCGGTGAGGGCCTCGGCCGACATCGAGTGGTCGACGCGCTCGACGTCCTGCTCGATGATCGGGCCTTCGTCGAGATCGGCGGTGACGTAGTGCGCGGTCGCGCCGATGATCTTGACGCCGCGCGCGTGAGCCTGGAAGTACGGCCGCGCGCCCTTGAAGCTGGGCAGGAAGCTGTGGTGGATGTTGATGGCCCGGCCTTCGAGCGCGGCGCAGAACTCGGGGCTGAGGATCTGCATGTAGCGCGCGAGCACGACGAGGTCGGCGCGCTCGCTCTCGATCAGGGCCTGCACCTTCTGCTCCTGCGCGCGCTTGGCGGCGGCGTCGCTGCC
This sequence comes from Burkholderiales bacterium, assembly GCA_028868875.1. Classification (GTDB taxonomy): domain Bacteria; phylum Pseudomonadota; class Gammaproteobacteria; order Burkholderiales; family Burkholderiaceae_C; genus Rubrivivax. The sequence goes on from JAGWTS010000178.1 coordinate 5,054, forward strand.
CGCGGCCAGCGGCAGGTGGTGGAAGGGGATGCCGCAGCCCGCGGCGAGCTCGGCGAAGGTGGCGTGGTTCGAGACGATGGCCGGGATGTCCACCGCGAGCTGGCCGCTTTGCCAGCGGAACAGCAGGTCGTTCAGGCAATGGCCGTGCTGGCTCACCATCAGCAGCAGGCGCGGGCGCCGCGCCAGGGCGTGCAGGCGCAGGTCCATCGCGTACTGCTCGCGCGTGTGGGCGAACAGCGTCTCCAGCGTCGCCGTGTCGGCCAGGTGCGGCGGGGCCTCGAAGTGCACGCGCATGAAGAACAGGCCGGTGGCGTCGGCGCCGTCGAGGTCGCCGAACTGCTGCGAGTCGATGATGTTGCAGCCCGCCTGGTACAGCAGCCCCGAGACCGCGTAGACGATGCCCTGGGTGTCGCGGCAGGACAGCGTCAGGACGTATTGGTGGGGCGGGGCCATGGCCGGCGATTGTAGGGATCGCGCCGGCGCCGGGCGCTCAGACCGTGGCGGCCGCCGCCTTGCGTTCGAGCCAGTGCAGCAGGGTCTCGAACAGGATGTCCGCGTCCACCGGCTTGGAGATGAAGTCGTCCATCCCGGCCTCGTGGCAGCGCGCCTTGTCCTCGACGAAGGCGTTGGCGGTCATGGCCAGGATCGGCAGGCGCACGCCGGGGTCGCGGGCGCGGATGCGCCGGGTCGCCTCGAGCCCGTCCAGGCGCGGCATCTGCAGGTCCATCAGCACCAGGTCGTAGCGGCCGCTGGCGGCCTTCTCGACCGCCTCGAGGCCGTCGTTCGCGAGGTCGACCTCGAGCCCGACGTCGCGCAGCAGCTCGGTCGTCACCTCCTGGTTCACGGGCTCGTCCTCGGCGAGCAGGATGCGGGCGCCGGCATGGACGCTGCGCAGCCGGTGTTCGGCCGATTCCGGCGCCGGCGCCGTGTTCTCGAGGCGGGGCCCGGCCTTGCGCAGCCGGGCCGTGAACCAGAAGGTGCTGCCGGCGCCGAGCCTGCTGTGCACGCCGGCGTCGCCGCCCATCAGGTGGGCGAGCTTGAGCGTGATCGCCAGCCCCAGGCCGGTGCCGCCGAAGCGCCGCGTGATCGAGTTGTCGGCCTGCTCGAAGGCGTTGAAGAGGCGCCGCGCCTCGTCTTCGGCGATGCCGATGCCGGTGTCCTCGACCTCGAAGCGCACGAGCACGCCGGCCTCGTCCTCCTCGACCACGGCGGCGCGCAGCACGACCCGGCCCTGCTGCGTGAACTTGATCGCGTTGCTGGCGTAGTTCAGCAGCGCCTGCTGCAGCCGCGTCGGGTCGCCGAGCAGGCGCCGGGCCTGGGGCTCGATGTCGACGGACAGCGGAAGGCGCTTGGCCTGGGCGCGCTCGGACATCATCGAGACCACGTTGGCCGCGATGCCCGCGAGGTTGACCTCGGACTCGTCGAGGCTGAACTTGCCGACCTCGATCTTGGACAGGTCGAGCACGGCGTCGATGATCTCGAGCAGGTGCCGGCCCGCGGTCTCGATCTTGTCCAGCCGCGCCGACTGCTCGGGGCTGACCCCGGCGCGGCGGATCAGGTAGGCCATGCCGGTGATGGCGTTCAGCGGCGTGCGGATCTCGTGCGACATGTTGGCCAGGAACGCGGTCTTGGCGACGTTGGCGCTCTCGGCCGCATCGCGCGCCTCGGCGAGCTGGGCGGTGCGGCTGATGACCTGCTCCTCGAGCCGGTTGCGGTGGCGCGCGAGCTCCTCGCCCAGGCGGATGCGCTCGGTGATGTCCTCCTGCACCGAGACGTAGTGGGTCACGTTGCCGTCGGCCTGCTGCACCGGGGTGATGACCGCGAGCTCGATGTAGATGCTGCCGTCGCGGCGCCGGTTGTGGAACTCGCCCCTCCAGGCCTGGCGCCGGGCCAGGGCCTGCCACATCGCCTCGTAGCTGGCGCGAGGCGTCAGCCCCGACTGCAGCAGGCTCGGGTTGCGGCCGAGCACCTCCTCGCTCGTGTAGCCGGTGGTCGCGACGAAGCCGTGGTTGACGTACTCGATGCGTCCTGCCAGGTCGGTGACGATCACGCTCGCCGGGCTTTGCTCGATCGCGAGCGAGAGCTTGCGCACTTCCTCCTGCGCCTTCTTCAGGCCGGTGATGTCGATGCGATTGCCGACGATGTAGCCGCCGGGCGTGCGGTTCTCGACGATCAGCACCCAGCGCCCGTCGTCGAGCAGCTGCTCGCGCGCGGCGCCGTCCGCTTTCTGGTGCTGGGCCACGCGCGCGCGCACCCAGGCCTCGAGGTCGCCGCGGGCTCCCCGGTACTGGCCGCGTTCGGCGCCGCGGCGCACGATCTCCTCGAAGCTGGCGCCGGGCACGATGAGGTCGCGGCTCGTGGCGTAGATGTCGCGGTAGGCCTCGTTGCAGATGACGAGCCGGTCGTGCTCGTCGAAGATCGTGAAGCCGGTGGCGATGCGCTCGATCGATTCGCGCAGCAGGCGGTTGCCGCGGTCCACCGCCTCCTCGGCCGCCTTGCGCGCCGTGATGTCCTGGCCCACGCCGCGGTAGCCGGCGAAGCGGCCGTCCTCGTCCTCGTAGGGCAGGCCGCTGACCGAAACCCAGCGGGTTTCGCCGCGGTCGTCGACGGTGCGGTATTCGAAGTCGCGGAAGGGCAGCCGCTGTTCGAGCGCGGCCAGGTGCTCGGCCGCGCCCGGCGCCGCGTCCGGCGGCAGCCGGGCCAGGAGCTCGGCGCGGCGGCTGCCGAGCACCGCGGCGGGGTCGATGCCGACGACCTCGGCGAAGTTCTGCGACAGGAACGAGAAGCGCAGTGCGGCATCGGTCTCCCAGAACCAGTCGGCCGAGCTGTCGGAGAAGTTGCGGAAACGCTGCTCGCTCGCGCGCAGCGCGCGCTCGATGCGCATGCGCTCGACGATGTCCTCGTGCAGCGCGCGCTCGTAGGCGTTGCGCCGGCGCACGATGACGCGGCCGAAGAAGGCGGTCGCGCCCAGCGCCAGCACCATCAGGGCCGCGCCCGCGAGCGCGAGGCGCACGAAGGCGGCGTGGATCGGCGCCAGCACCTCGGCATGCGGCACGCCGATCGCCACCGTCCAGCCGCTGCCGGGCGAGCGGCTGAACACGGTGTCCACCTCCAGGCCCTCCTGGGTGCGGGCGTTGAACATGCCGCTGGCGCTGGCCTCGATGTGGCGGGCCAGGCTCGGCGTCGCCGGCTTGCCGACAAAGCGCTCGGCATCGTGCGAGCGCCCGGCGAGGTGGAGGTGGTCGTCGAGGATGGCGCCGGTCCAGCTCGCGGGCAGGTGCTGGTCGGCGAAGATCGAATTCAGCGCCTGCGTCGTCACGCCCACCGTGATCACGTAGCGCACCTGGCCGTTGCGGATCACGGGCGCGAGAAAAAGCACCAAGGGCTCGCGCACCACCTTGCCGCGGGCCAGCACCGAGCCGACCGCGGGCCGGCCGCTGCGCGCCACCGCGTCGACTTCCTCGGGTTCGGAACTCGTGGTGGCCGGTCCCGGCAGCGGCTTCACGCTGACGAGCATCCGGTGCGACTGCGGGTCGATCAGCACGGCATTGCGCCACAAGGGCTGGGCCGCGACGGCGCGGCGCGCGCGTTCCTGGAAGGCCGCCATGTCGCCGTCGTCCAGGCTCACGTCGGTGGCGAGCAGGCCGATCGCGGCGATCTGGCTGTCGAGCACCCGGTCCACCGCGACCTGGAGCGCGCGGGCGGTGCCGGCGAGCTTGTCGGTCTGCACCGCCTCGGTCTGGCCCACCATCATCCAGGCCACGCCGAAGCCGAAGACGGCCAGCGGAAGCACCGCCACCAAGACGAGACCGGCAAGCGAGCTGCCGATGCCGCGGGCGGGAACCCGCTTCGGCTGCGTCTCGGACGATGGGGGGGGTGTCACGGCGCGCATTGTCGCGCCTGGATACGCGAACTTCTGAGCCTGTTCTATCGGCATTCGCGCGGCCCGACTTGAGCCGCAGATGCCGCAAGAACAGCAGCGGGACCGAGCGGCAGGCGGCAGTGCCCCCTTCCCAATTCCGAGGCGGGCGCGCTGAAGCAGGTGATGCCGACGACGTTCGGAGCGTCGCGGGACGGCGCCTGGATCTTCCAGCTGGGGCGCAACGCGATGTGGTCGCCGCCACCATCGACGGCCGGGCGCCAGCCCCTGCGCGGCCTGCAGCGGGCGCCGACCGCGATCCTCTGCCAGGTCACGGCCAGGAACAGGCACCCGGCCTGCTGCAACAACCCCCGGCGCGAAGCCCGGCGGGTCGGCTGCTCAAGCCGCGCGCGGCCGCGCCCGCAGCGGCGCCGGCCACTCCTTGTAGGCCAGCGCCGCCAGCACCGCGGCGCCGCCGACGAAGGTGGCGGCGCCCGGTCTTTCGCCGGCGAAGGCCCAGGTCAGCAGGATGCCGAACACGGTCTCGAGCAGCGACAGCAGCGCCGCCTCGGGGGCCGCGAGCTCGCGCGCCGCGCGCATGCACAGCAGGCAGGGCAGGGCGAGCTGGACCCCGCCCATGAAGGCGAGCCAGGCCAGGTCGTGGCCGGAAATGCGCAAGGGCCAGGCGGCGGGCAGGGCAGCGAGCATCGACAGCACCGTGCCGACGAAGACCGCGGCGCTGAGGTCGACGCTGCGCCCGCTGCGCTGGACCTGCACCCAGTTCACCGCGGCGGCGCAGGGAATGCCCAGCGCCACGGCGACGCCGGCGAGGCTGCGCGCGTCGAGACCGGCGATGTCGAAGGCGTACATGGCGGCGATGCCGGCGGCGGCCACGACGATCGCGACCCAGGTGCGCCCGCCCGGCGCGCGCCCGAACACGGCCCAGGCCAGCAACGCGGTGAAGATCGGCCCCAGGCTTTGCACGATGAGCACGTTGGCGACCCGGGTCAGCGACAGCGCAAGCGCATAGCAGCCGAACATCACCGCCCACATCGATCCGCTCACCCACACGGCGCGCGTGGCCAGCGGCGCGAACGGCCGCTTCGAGCCCTGCCAGAGGAACCACGCCAGCACCACGAGGGCGGCGAAGGCGCTGCGCCAGAACACGATCTGCAGGCCGTCGTGGGTCTCGAGGCGGCGCGTCACCAGTCCGCCCAGGCTCCAGAGCAGGGTCGAGAAGCTCATCACGCCGACGGCGGTCCGGTGTTGCATCGATGCGGTGCCCGATCCAGGGGCCGGGGCGGATTTCCAGGAACGGCGATCGTAGCGGCGCGCCTTTCACACCCCGTAACATGCCGGGCGCGGACGCGGCGGCGCACGCGCAATCGGTGGCACCATGCGCAGTCGGGCGGCCGCATCGGGCCGCGCCGATGCGGAGGATGAGGATGGTCTGGCTGCGGCGGGGTGCATGGATCGTGGGGGCGCTGGTGCTGGCCGTGCTCGCCCTCTGGCTCGGCTTGCCGCCGCTCGTCAAATGGCAGGCCGAGACCCGGCTCGGTACCCTGCTCGACCGGCCGGTGAGCGTCGGCGCGGTGCACTTCGTGCCCTGGCGCCTCGAGCTCACGGTCGACCGGTTGCGCGTGGGCGCGCCGGCCAAGCCGCTGCTCGAGGTGGCGCGGCTGCGCGCCGACCTCGCCTTCGGATCGATCTGGCATCTGCGGCCCATCGTCGACGCGCTCGAGATCGAGGCCCCGCGCCTCAACGTGGCGCGCACCGCGCCAGGCCACTACGACATCGACGACCTGATCGAGAAGTTCAAGCCCCGGCCCGAGGCCAAGCCGTCGGAGCCGGCCCGCTTTTCTCTCTACAACTTCAAGCTCGACAACGGCACGGTCCGCTTCGACGACCGGCCCGCCGGCCGCGTCCACCAGCTCGAGGCGCTGAACCTGGCACTGCCCTTTCTCTCGAACCTGCCCGCCGATGTCGACGTGGTGGTCAAGCCGCGCCTGTCCTTCAAGCTCAACGGCGCGGCGTTCGACAGCGGCGCCCAGGCCACGCCGTTCGCGTCCACCGACAAGGGCGACCTGCACCTGAGCTTCTCGGCGCTGGACCTCCAGCCCTATCTCGCCTACTGGCCGGCGACGCTGCCGCTGCGCCTGACCCGCGGCACGCTCGCGGCCGACCTGACGCTGGGCTTCGTCGTGCCCGCCGCCTCGGGCCGCCCCCAGGTCGCACTGCACGGCCGCTTCGACGCCCGCGACATCGCCCTGGCCGACCGCGCCGGCGCGCCGCAGCTGGCCTGGCGCGAGTTGAA
>JAGWTS010000179.1 GCA_028868875.1 Burkholderiales bacterium
GCCGATCGGGCGGTCGATGATGGCGTTCATTCCGCGCGGACCCAGGGTTCCGCGCACGGCGCGCGCCAGCTTGGCGACGCCGCGCCCAAGTGCCTGGCGCGCTTCGTCGTCGTGCAACATGATGTTGGCCATGTAAATCTCCAGTCGGTTGAAAAAGCGGGTGGCACGAATCGCCGAACAGCGTGGGGCCGAAACCCAGCCCTTTGCATTGCGATTCGCGTACCAGCGCTCCAAATCCCTATCGAGAATGGCCGTTCCCTGGAAGCCTGCGCGGGGCTCGCCCGGCGGCCGGGCGAGCGGCCGTCGCGTAATGGGACGCATCGCCGACGCCGGCGTCCGATCGTGGGACGCGTATTTCACGGACTTGGTGCGCGCCGGCCCTTGGCGCCACGGCCTTGGCGGGGGCGGGAAAAAAAGCGCCGGCTCGAACGGGTTCGAGCCGGCGCATGAAGAGGCGGCAGACGCCGCCGCGAGCGCGATCGACGCGGCGCTTCAGGCCGCGCCGCGCCGCTCCGTCGGTCGCCGCACGATGGCGATGGGCTGCACCCCCGCCTCCTTGTCGCGCACCGCGAGCAGGCCGCGGCAGAGCACGCTGTTGAACTCGGCGTTGACGCCGACGCGGGCCAGCTCGCGCAGATGGCGGGTCAGGCCCTCGGCAGCCAGCGGCCGGCCGTCCACGTCGACGAAGGCGCGGGGGCCCGCGTCGACGACGCCGCGCCGATCGAGGTAGCGCTCGACCAGCAACTCGCCTTCGTAGTCGAGCGCCAGCGTCCGCAGCCCTTCCAGATCCATTGCCGCCAGCCGCTCCGGCGCCACGGTCTGGTCGAGCAGGTACTGCAGCAGCGCGGCCTGGCGGCGCTGGAAGGCCTTGAGCAGGAAGGTGCGGCGCAAGCCTTCGAGCCCGCCTTCGGCCGCGCCTGCGAAGCAGGCCTGGAAGCCCTCGCCCGCGCCGACGCCGAGGTTGATGGCCTCGGCATACATGTGGTCGTGCAACACGACCTGGGCCTGGGTCACCCAGGGCAGGGCGAGCAGCGCGCGGCGCATGTCGTCGGCCATGAGAAACGCGAAGTTGGCCGCGCACCAGTAGGTGGGCAATCGAAACCCCACCCGCACCTCGCCGCCGGCGCCGATGTCGACGCCGGTGACAAAGCCCAGCTCCGTCACCGGCTCGTCGAGCTCCGGGTCCATCACCGTGGCCAGGCAGGCGTCCACCTGCCCGGCGCGGTCGGGAACGACACGCAGCGCCACGCTCTTCAGGCCGCCGCGGCGACCCGCTCCTTGGCCAGCAGCTTCTTCTGCGCCGCGACGTCGATGCCGTAGAGCCGCGCCGCGTTCAGCCCCAGGATCTTCTTCTTCGCCTCGAGGTCGAAGTTGACGCCGCATTCGCGGGCCAGGTCCGCGGGCAGCTCGAAGGCCATCAGGTCGTCGATCAGCCAGTCCGGCGTCCAGATGCCGTAGTCGCTGCCGTACAGCAGCTTGTCCGGCCCCAGCCACATCAGCAGCTGCGAGATCACGTGGGCGAAGTACTTCGGCTGGTTGCGGATGAAGGGCAGCGCCACGGCGAGGCCGCCGTAGACGTTGGTCTCCTGGGTCGCGATCCAGCAGAAGTCGTCCAGGCGCGGCAGCCCGCAATGCTCGACGATGAAGTTCAGGCCCTGGAAGTTGGTCGCGGCGATGTCGATGTCGGCCACGTCGAAGGCGTCGCGGTCCAGCGGCAGGATCGTCGGGCCCTTGTGGACGTGGATGTTCTTCACCCCCAGCTTCTCGGCCAGCGCCAGGTACTTCTCGGCCCACGGATCGCTCAGCTTGTAGCCGCGGCTCTCACCCTTCCATTCGGCGGTGTAGAGCTTGACGCCCTTGAGCTTGTGCGTGCTCACCAGCTCTTCGAACTTGTCCAGCCCGGCGGCTTCGTCACGCGGATCGAAGGCGCCGTTCAGGATGAAGCGGTTCGGGTGCTTGGCCTTCACGGCCGCGTTCTGTTCGGTCGTGTTGAAGCCGTTGACGTAGAAGTCCGTCAGGTAGGTCGGCTGGAAGATCGCCATGTCGTCATAGCCGTCGACGAACAGGTCACGGTACATCTGGTCGCCGCCGTAGCGCTCGAACTTCTCGCGCGGCCACTGCTTCTCCTTGGGCGTGAGGAAGGTGTGGTAGGCGTAGAAGCAGTTGATGAACTGCTCGCCGTGCACGTTCTTCTGGTTCGCCTTGCGGCCGTCCCAGTTGTGGACGTGGCCGTCGATGACGAAGATCTCTTCGCCGGATTGGGTCTTGTACATGAATCGGTTCTCCGTTTCAGGCGTAGGAGACGAAGTCCATGACTTCGTCCATGTTGCCGAACAGCACGACGGTGTTCTCGTCGATCGTCACCATGCGGCCGTAGTGGGTCGAGGTCGAGATCTCGAAGGTCTGGGCCGTGATCTCGCGCCCCAGCGCTTCGCTGATCTCGTCCATCTTGAACGTGATCCGCCCTTCGCCGTCGACGCGGATCATCGCCGGCAGGTAGGTCACGGTGATGCCGGGCTTGGTCGCCATCAGCTCGGCGATGGCGCGCGCCTCGACGCTGTCGTTCATGGTCACGCCGCACTGGTGCGAGACCGTGTCCTTGAACTCGAGATCCTTGAAGGACTTGAAGATGTTCTGGCTGTGATAGTCGGACATGGTGGTTCCTTGGTGACGGGGTTTCAACGCGAGATCGACGCCGGCAGCGCGAGGCCGAGCTGGCCCGTGATCGCCTGCATGCGCTCGACGGCCGAGGCGTAGGCATCCTCGAATTGCGCCACCTTGGTCTTGGGCAGCGACCAGATCGGCTGCAGGTTCCTCGCCGCGAGCGCGGCGAGATCGCCGTAGTGCTTGAGCCAGCCGTTGAAGAGACCGGTGTTGTGGGCGGCGTGGGCGGGATCGCTCACCAGCGTGTGCATCAGCTCGATCGAGTTGGCGAGATTGCGCTGGTAGTCGCATTCGGCCGACGAGACCACGGTGGGTGTCAGGAAGTCGTTCTGCGCCGCCGCCGCCTGCATGAAGAAGCCGCTGCGGAAGAGCTCGCCGATCATCGGCTCGAACACCATGTTGACGGCGAAATACTTCTCCAGGTAGTCGGTCGCGCCGCCGATGGCTTCGACGAGCTTGCGCGTGGGCTGCCAGATCGCGTCTTCGAGCCAATGCTTCTTGCCGATCTCGGCGTCGAAGCCGGTGATGTCGACGCCGATGTCCCCGAGGTACAGCGTCAGGTCCTGGGCGAAGCGCAGCTTGTACGACGAATTGGTGAGGATCGTCGAATTGATCATCTGCGTGTAGCCGTAGCGCTGGGCGTGCATCAGCGAGGTGCCCATGCCGAACTCGGCGTGCTTGTAGGCGCCGAGATGGCGCTCGAGCACCTTGACCCAGGTCTTGTCGAAGCGCGCCGGCGCGCCCGCGCGGCGGGCGTTCTCGATCGCCTGCGCGATCATGCCGACGATGGTCGACTGGCGCTGGTAATGCGTGCGCTCCCATTCCTCGTCGATCGAGCGGTAGACGTGCCAGTCGCTCGACAAGGCCGCGGTCCACTTCTCGGCGTAGGTCGGCGTGCCGTCGCCGAAGGACATGATCCAGTCCTGCAGCAGGTAGCGCTTGGGGTCGGGCTGGACGTCGAGGGTCATGTCCTCGTAATGCGTCGCCTTGCGGCCCTTGGGGGTGAAGTAGTTGTATTTGCGGCTGTCCGAGCCGGCGAACTTGGCCGCACCGGCGGCGCCGGATTGCGGGGCCGCGGTCTCAACTGAGGTATTGCTCATGGGATCAGTCTCCTAGTGGATGAGTTTCAGTGAACGAGTTCCAACGTGCTGCTGGCAGGGGTGAACTTGTCGACGTGCAGGTTTTCGGGCTCGACGCCGGCGCGCTGCAGCACAGGCAGCACGGCGTCGACCATCGGCGGCGGGCCGCAGGTATAGGCGTCGATCACGCCTTCCAGCGGCTCGTCGCGCAGACGGCGCTCCAGCACGTCGTGGACGAAGCCGGTCTCGCCCGTCCAGTCGTCGCCGGGTTCAGCCTGCGACAGCACCGGGATGAATTCGAAATCGGGCAGGCGCGCCGCGATCGCGGCGAATTCCTCGAGAAGGAACAGGTCCCGGCGCGAGCGGGCGCCGTAGAAGAAGCGGATCGGCCGCTGCTCGCCGCTGCTGAGATGATCCTGGAGGATCGACCAAAGCGGCGACATGCCGCTGCCGCCGCCGACCAGCAGCATCGGTCCCGGCCTTTCTTCGCGCCGGTAGCAGCCTCCGAAGGGCCCCTTCACCGTCAGCTTCGTACCCGCTTGGAGCGTCGTGTCGACGAGCGACGAGAACGCCCCTTGCGGGTATTTGCGGATGATGAACTGGAGCCGATCGGGCGTGGCCTGGGTACTCGCCATCGAATACGAACGCGTGATGCCGACCGAGGGCACCGAGAGCTCGATGTACTGGCCGGCCCAGAACTTCATCGGCTCTTCGAGCGCCACTTCGAGCAGCCGGATGTCGTGCGTGAGCACCTTCACCTCGACCAGCTCGGCGGCGAATTCCTTCACCGCAATCGAGCGCCGCAGCATGTCTTCGTCGTAGTTCAGCAATTCGACCGTGAGGTCGCTGAATGCATAACTGCGGCAAAGCAGGATGTGGCCGTTGTCGCGTTCGTGGTCGGGCAAGGCGAAGGTGGAGTAGTCCTCGACCTCGGCGTCGCCTTCCACCAGGATGCACTTGCAACTGCTGCAGCGGCCTTCGCGGCAGCCGTGCGGAATTGCCAGGCCCTGGCGGAACGCGGCATCGAGCACCCATTCGCCTTCCTCGACGTCCATCTCGATGCCGACCGGCTCGAAACGCACCCGGTGGATCGGCTTGCCGGATGGATTATTTGCCATGAAATTCCTCTTCTCGTGGATTCGCCGCGGCGCCCCGGCGGCCTTGGCCGCCGGGAAAGCCGCCATGCAAAGGATCAGAACGGCTTGATCTTGAAGCCCTTGCGGTACTCGGCGATGCTCTTCTCGCGATCGGCAGGGCTCATGGCGCGCAACAGCGTCAGCGGACTCTGGAGCGTGTAGCCCCTGACGTGATCGAGGGTCCACATCTGGCGGTCGTCGAAGCGCAGGTGCGGCTGCGACATCAGCGTCTTGCCGTCAGGACGCACGAATCCGAGGTCCTTGATCGCGTCGGCCAGGTCCCAGCCGTGGTAGCACTCTTCCCACTCGCGGCGCCCGCTGAAGCGGCCCATCGCCGGGGTGGCGCGGCCTTCGTATTCCTCGGAGAAGGCCACCTTGTGGGTCCAGCGGCAGACCTCGGAGCAATAGGTGTAGATCTTGCCGTCGACCTCGTCGACCTGGATGTCCTCGCGGATCAGGCAGGGCACCATGCAGCTCCAGCAGCGGTGCGGGTAGACGTAGCCGCTCTCCTGGTCGAACAGCATGTTGGTCTGGCCCGGAACGCTCTTCTTGGCGTACCACTTCCAGAAGTCGCCGAACTCGGCGTACCAGCCCGGGTACTTGTGCTCGAACCACTCGAAGTCCTTGTCGGTCTGGGCCTCGATGCGCCAGAAGGCCACCGGCCAGCCGACCGCGAAGAACTGCGCCACCTTGTGCACGTAGTTCTTCTTGACCAGGCGGTCCCAGGCCTCGCTCACGTCGTCGTGGTGGATCTTCACGCCGTACTTCTCGAGCGGCAGCATGTAGGTGCGGTAGTAGTCCTCGTAGATCCAGCGGTGCCAGAGCTCGACGTAGGACTCCTTGTTCTTGCTGCGGTCGGTCGAGCCGTATTCGATGATGGTGCCGATCGCGGCGTCGACGATGGCGTGGTTCTGCCAGAACGCGTAGCGGATGTCGCGCTCGAGCAGCAGGTGGTTGTCGGGGTCGTTGACGACCGACATCAGCAGCGAGTGGCCATTGCCGATGTGGCGCGACTCGTCCGACTGCACCGACAGGAACACCGACGACAAGGCGTAGTCGCCGTTGCGCGCGGCTTCCGACGGCATGGCGACGAACAGCGTGTTCGTGAACCCGGTCTCGGCCACGACCTGCAGGTAGATGTTGCCGGCGGTGAGGGCGTCGCCGGTGAGGAAGCCTTCGGCGAACTGGCGCCCGATGGTCGTGGCGTAGCACTTGCCGAAGGCCGCTTCGGTGATGTCGAAGCCGGCCGGGTCGATGTAGTTCTCCATGTACCACTTCTTCAGGTTCATCTGAATCGTGGAATGGCGGAATTCGTCGACCATCTGCATCGTGAAGCCGGTGCGCAGCTCCTCGCCCGGGGCGAGGCTGCCGAGCATCGACATCGAGCGCGCGGCCGAAATTTCCGGGAAGGGGATGATGGCCAGGAACAGCTTCATCCACTCGACCCAGCGCGGCTGGGTGTTGCGGAACATGTCGCCGCGCAGGGCGGCGTCGAGCGCGCCGTAGACGCGGTTGTCCTTTTCTTCCTGCATCGGGAAATACGAACGCAGGACCTGCTTCATCGGATCACGCGGGGCCTTGCGGATCTTGTAGTCGGTCGGGAAGGTCATCGCCTCCTTCACATAGCTCGGCTGCCAGCCGAGGTCGGCGATCCGCCGCGCGGCTTCCGCAATGCTGATCCCCTTCTGAGAGGTGATCTTGTTGAGTGTCAAACCCACAGACATGGATATCTCCTTAAGTGTCCTGTTGCACCGGCGCGTCGAGCGGCCGGGATCGGCCCGGGCTCGCGCCCCGGTGTCTTCTTATGCGATTGCCGTGCCATTGCTCCAATTCCCTAGACAGACCGGCTTTTCCCAGGCAATTCGGGCTTTTCGTTTTCCATTCATTTGCACTCGCGTCGTGTTCTGGGACATTGGCGCAATGCATCACGTCCGATCGTGAAACGAGGGGCAACCAGACCCTGCGCCGGCTCCGGCCGCCGCGCCGAAGGCGGGCGCGGCGCGAAGGGGCAGCCACGCGAAAAGGCGCCGACGCGGCGAGCCGTGGCCCGCCGTTTCGGCGCCCGAAGCCGCCCGATGCGGGCGGCTGTGGAAGGGGAGGTCGAGAAAGCGCGGGGACGAATGCGGCGCGCCGATTCAGGCGGCGGCCACGATCAATTTCGACTCGGGTTCTGACGCCGCCGCAGCCGGGGCCTGGCCTTCGGCGATGAATCGCGCCGCCAGGATCAGCGTGCCCATCGTGAAGTCCTTGCCGTGGGCCGCGATCATCGCGTTCGACAATTGCGCCACCTGCTGGAAGAAGTCGTCCTTGCTTTGCTGTTCGTCGTCGTTCATGTCGTCGTCTCGCTCGAGGGTTGGGGCGCGCTCGCGCGCCGGTTGAACAAGACGTCGGGTAGGCTGAGCCAGCCGATCTCGCCGTCCTGGGTTCCATAGGCCAGGCGCTCGCCGTGCGCCGACCAGGCGATGGCGTTGAGCGCCCCGCCGCCTGCGCCCTTGACGAACAAGGCCTGTTCGCTGCCCGGTTGGGCGAGCATCAAGGCCCCGTTGTGGGCGCCGACGGCGATCAGCGATTGCCGCGGATGGCAGGCCACCGCGGTGACCGGTGTCTTGGCCGCGGGGCCGCATTCGAAGGGCGGCCTTTCGTCGGGCGGGTCGAAGCGCCAGCAGACCGCGCGCTGGCCGCCGCTGGTGGCGAGGTAACTCCCGTCGCCGGCGAACGCGAGCGAAAGCGGCTGGCCCGGATAGCCGCCCATCTCGATGTCGCCGCCATCGGCGATGCGCCAGCCGTGCAAGGCGTTTTCCTGCATCGCGCTCACGAGATAGCGCCCGTCGGGGCTCCAGGCCAGGGCGCGGTGGTAGCCGCGCCAGACCAGGGGCCGCGCCTCGCCTTCGTCGGGCCAGAGCGTGACGCCGCCGCTGTGTGCCGCCGCCAGGCAGGCGCCGTCGGGGCTGAAGGCCAGGGCCGTGGCAGCGGCCGGCAATTCGAGCGCGGCCGCGCGGCCGTCGACGATGCGTTCGATGCGGCGTCGGCTCGCCCAGGCGCGTCTGCCGTCGCGGCCGCAGGCCACGGCCGTGATCCAGTGCTCGCCGACGAGGGCCAGCACCTCGGTGTCGCCGCCGGCGCCGGTCTGCACGACGCGGCCGTCGTCGCCGCCGCTCAGGAAGCCGCCCGCGGACTGGGCCGCGATGCACAGGCAGGTCACGGGATGCGGCTGCGCGCGCCGCGGCGCCGGGGCCTCGGCCTCGGCCTGGATCACCGCCAGGCCGGCGCCGCGCGGATGGCGCTCCAGCCGCGGGCCGCGGCGCCAGCGCGTGTCGACGAGCTGCAGGCTGCCGTCGCCCAGCGCGTAGGCGACCGTCTCGCCCGCTGCGTCCCAGGCCAGACCGACGACTGGCGCCGCGCCCGGCCAGCGTGCGCCCAGCAATTCGATCAACTCGGGCGCGCTCACGGGACTGCCCTCCGCGCTGCGCGCTCCGGGATGAGCGCTTGGGAGCGGCCCGGCGCGCTCATGGGGCAAGCTCCGGGCTCATCGCGCTCTCCGCCTCGCAAGGCTCGGCCAGGCAGAGTTCGAGTTCGGCGCGCAACTCGTCGGCGTCGAGCCCGCGACCGATGAAGACGAGTCGCGATTCACGCGCCTCGTCGCCGGCCCATGGGCGCTCGAAGCCGCTGTCGACCGTCATGTGCACGGCCTGGAAGACGAAGCGCCGCGCCTCGGCCTCGAAGGCGACGATGCCTTTGGCGCGCAGCAGATCGGCGCCGCGCTCGACCACCAGGCGCTGCAACCAGGGCATGAAGCGACTGCGCTCGAGCGGGCGCTCGAAGGCGAGCGAGACGCTGCCGACGCCAGCGCTGTGGCTGCCCTGCCCCACCCTGACGTAAGCGCCCGGCCGCCCTGCTGCCGCGCCCAGGCGCAGCGGCGGCAGCCGCAGACGGCTGTTGTCGAAGGCGTGCCGCTCCAGCAGCAGGTCGATCGGGAAGTCGCCCCGCACCGTGGGCCGCGTCTCGGCGTCCGGGTTGAGCGCGCGCAGCGCCGCCTCGGCTTCGGCGAGGGCCGCCGCGTCGGCGAGGTCGGCCTTGTTCAGCAGCACCAGGTCGGCCTGCGCGACCTGGCCCGCGGCCTCGGGATAGTCGCGCAGCTGCGACGCCAGATGGCGCGCGTCGGCGACGCAGACGATGCTGTCGAGCCGGGTGTGCTGGCGCAGCAGGTCGTCGAGCGCGAAGGTCTGGACCACCGGCGCCGGATCGGCGAGGCCGCTGGTCTCGATCAGGATGCCGTCCAGGCGTTCGGGCCGGCGCACCAGGCTCGTCGCGATGCGCAGGAGGTCGCCGCGCAGCTTGCAGCAGACGCAGCCGTTGTTGAGTTCATAGACCTCTTCGTCGGCACCGACGACGAGGTCGCCGTCGATGCCGAGTTCGCCGAATTCGTTCACGATGACGGCCCAGCGCCGCGCGCCCGCACCGCGCAGCACGCGGTTGAGCAGCGTCGTCTTGCCGGCGCCGAGAAATCCCGTCAACACCGTCACCGGTATGCGTGCCATGCCTACTGCCCTCCCCTGCCCAACGAAGGTCCGAATCGCTTCTTGTGTCAGGGAACGAGAACGGCGCGGCCCTTGATCTTGCCGTGGTGCAGGTCGAGCAAGGCCTGGTTGGCGTCGGCGAGCTTGTATTCGCGCGTTGTCAGGCGCACGAGGCCGCGGTCGGCGAGCGACATCAGCTCCACCAGTTCCGGGTAGGTGCCCACGAGGTTGCCGACGATGCTCTTCTCGGTCGTGATCATGTCGATCGTCGGCAGGTCGATCTTGCCGCCGTAGCCGACGATGTAGTAGCTGCCGGCGTTGCGCGTCATGGCCAGGCCCTTGGCGATGGCATCGCCTTCGCCGACGAAATCGATCACCGCTTCGGCGCCCTTGCCGCGGGTGAGTTCGAGCACGCGCTCCACTTCATTGCCGTCGGCCTTGACCAGGTGGTGGGCGCCGCATTCCTTGGCGAGCTGCAGGGCAGCGTCGGAGCGGTCGACGATGATGATCTCGGCGGCGCAGAGCACCGAGAGCACCTGGATGCCGATGTGGCCGAGGCCGCCGGCCCCGATGACGACCGCGTACTCTCCCGGCAGCAGGTGGCGCGAGGCCTTCTTCGCCGCGCGGTAGGCCGTGAGGCCGGCGTCGGTGTAGGGCGCCACGTCCTTCGGTGCGAGCGACTTGGGCAGCTTGATGAGCGAGCGCTGGCCCGTGCGCAGGTATTGGGCGTAGCCGCCGTCGGCATTGATGCCGGGGAAGCGGCTTTCCTCGGCGTGCATGTCGTCGCCGCGCCGGCAGGCCAGGCAATGGCCGCTCGTCACCAGCGGATGGCAGATCACCGGGTCGCCGATCTTCAACCCGGTCACCGCGGCGCCCATGGCCTCGACCCAACCGGCGTTCTCGTGGCCCATGATGTACGGCAGCTCGACCTCGACCTTGCTGCGCCAGATGCCTTCGACCACGTGCAGGTCGGTGCGGCAGACGCCGGCGCCGCCGATGCGCACGATGACGTCGGTCGGGCTCTCGATCCTCGGATCGGGAACGTCTTCGTAGCGCACAAAGCTGTCGCCGCTGAGGGTCTCGTTGTACTGATGAAGAACGGCGGCTTTCATGAAAGGCTCCTGGGGCTCGAGGGGTGGGTGGTGCAGCGCCGCTTCCGGCGCCACGGTCCTTTCCTGTTGCAACCCCCGTGCCGCCTTCGGCGCTTGCGCTCGTGCTTCTTCAAGTCCTTGATTTCACGGCACAAAACGTCCGGGCCAGGGGCTTACCCCGGGGCCGCGTGGAGGCCGGTGTGTCGCACGATCGGACGCCTGGGCCCGCCCGCCCCGCGAGCGGGATGCCTCGATCTGCGACAGCGTTTGCCCCAGGGTCGAGGGCGCCGGCGCGCCGGGGATTCGAGCGCCTGCGGCATCGCGATGAGCCGTCGCGGGCGCGCCGGCTCGAATCCGGGGCGATCGAGGGGCCCGACCGCCATCGCCGCCTCGGCGGCGGCTGATCGAAGCCGGCTTCGAGCCCTTCCTGAAGACCCGAGCGCCAGGCGCAAGCCCTCAGGGTCCGATCGCGCCCGCCCGCCCTTCGCGCTTCAATTCGGCCGCCGCCGGCGAGCTCAGCGAACGCAGGAACGCGAGCATCGCGGCGCGCTCGCCTTCGGCGAGGGCGAGGCCGCGCAGCCGCGGGTCCTGGCCGGGGTTCGACGCTCACGTCCTGGCCAAAGCCGCGCAGCAACGGCAGCAGCTCGGCCACCGAAGCCGTGGTCAGGAAAAGCCAGCGCACGCGCGCGTCGCGCGCCAG
>JAGWTS010000545.1 GCA_028868875.1 Burkholderiales bacterium
CGCTCCTCGAACTCGCCGCGGTACTTGGCGCCGGCGAGCAGGCCCGCCATGTCGAGCACCAGAACCCGCTTGTTCTTGAGCGAATCGGGCACCTCGCCGTTGACGATGCGTTGCGCCAGGCCTTCGACGATCGCCGTCTTGCCGACGCCGGGCTCGCCGATCAGCACCGGGTTGTTCTTGCTGCGCCGTTGCAGCACCTGGATGGCGCGGCGAATCTCGTCGTCGCGGCCGATCACGGGGTCGAGCTTGCCCTGGCGCGCACGCTCGGTGAGGTCGAGGGTGTACTTCTTCAGGGCCTCGCGCTGGCCTTCGGCCTCGGCCGAATCGACCTTCTGGCCGCCGCGCACGGCTTCGATGGCCGCTTCCAGCGCCTTGCGCGAGAGGCCGTGGCCGCGCACGATGCCGCCGATGTCGCTCTTGGCGTCGGCCAGCGCGAGCAGGAACATCTCGCTGGCGACGAACTGGTCGCCGTGCTTGCCGGCTTCCTTCTCGGCCGCCTGCAGCAGCGAGAGCAGGTCGCGCCCGGGCTGGACCGTCTGGCCCTGGCCCTGCACCTGCGGGCAGTTGCGCATCGCCGTTTCCATGGCGGTGGCGAGCGCCGCGGTATTGGCGCCGGCACGGTCGAGCAAGGCCCGCGGGCCGTCGGGCTGGGCCAGCATCGCCGCCAGCAGATGCGCCGGCTCGATGTACGGGTTGTCGCGGGCCACGGCCAGGCTTTGGGCGTCGCCGATGGCTTGCTGGAAGGCGGTCGTGAATTTTTCGAATCGCATTGAGAACCTCCGAATGCGAGAGAAGTGGGGCGCAGGCTCGGCGTTTCAAGCCTGCGGCGGCTTGCGCTCGCTCAATACGAGGACGAGTTCCGCGCGCTGGACCTTGCCGAGCGCGGTCTTCGGGAACGCCTCGAGCTCGACCACGCGCTGCGGCTGCTTGAAGCGCGCGATGCGGCCTTCGAGCGAGGCCAGCAGTGCGGCCGCGTCGAGCGCAGCGCCGGGGCGGGCGACGACGGCCAGCACCGGCACCTCGCCCCAGCGCGCGTCGGGCAGGCCGACGACGGCGCATTCGGCCACTTCGGGGCGCTCGGCGACGAGGTTCTCGATCTCGGCCGGGTGGATGTTCTCGCCGCCCGAGATGATGAGCTCCTTCGAGCGCCCGACCAGTTCGTACAGGCCGTTTTCGTGGCAGCGCGCGAGGTCGCCGCTGTGGAACCAGCCCTCGGCGTCGAAGCCGGTCTCGGCACTGCGGTGGTAGCCGCGCATCAGGTTCGGGCCCTGGAGCAGCACCTCGCCGTCGGCCGCGAGCCGCACCCGCACGCCTGGAGCCGGCGTGCCGGCCATGCCGGCGTGGGCCACGGCGTCTTGCGGGCCCAGCACGATCGACACCGGCCCCGACTCGGTGCAGCCGTAGACCTGGGCCACCGGGATGCCGCGGGCGTGGAAGGCGTCGATGAGAGGCCGCGGCACGATCTGCGAGCCGGCGCTGACGAAGGCCAGCGACGAGAGGTCGGCGCCGGCCCAACGCGGATGGCCGATCAAGGCGCGCATCACCGCGGGAACGAGCAGGCTCGTCGTCGGCCGCCATTGCTCGACCTCATCGAACCAGGCCCCGGGCTCGAAGCGCGGCGGCAGCTTCACCCGGCCGCCGGCGGCGAGCGTCGGCAGGGTCTGGATGCACAGGCCGCCGACGTGGAACAGGGGCAGGATCGCGAGCGTGCGCGTGGCCGCGTCCAGGCCCTGGGTCGCGATCGCCGCGGCGGCGTTGGCCAGCATGCCGGCGCGGGTGTGCATCGCCCCCTTGGGCTGGCCGGTCGTGCCCGAGGTGTAGACCAGCAGCAGGTCGCCGGCCTCGACGCCTGCGGCCGGGCCCGGGCGCCAGTCCAGCGCGGCGCGCAAGGCCTCGGCGGGCTGCCGCACCTCGGGCGCCGCGACGAGGTGGCCTGCGCCGGCGTGCCTTGCGATCTGCGCCAGCTCGGGCAAGGCCAGGCGGCCGTTCAGCGGCAGCAGCACCGCGCCCAGGCGCTCGCAGGCGACGAGGTCGGCGATCATGTCCCAGCTGTTCGGCCCGAGCCAGGCGACGATGGCGCCGCGCACGACGCCGTCGGCCTTCAGCCGCGCAAGGGCGCGGTCTGCCGCGGCTTCGTCGACGAGGCGGTCGAACACCGGCTACTCGATTTCCTCGTCGCGCTCGCCCG
>JAGWTS010000180.1 GCA_028868875.1 Burkholderiales bacterium
GTGCGCAGCCGCACCACGACATGGTGACGCCTTGAACGCCATCGGCATTTACTCGCCATTTGCGTATCGGCGCTTCAGGCTGTCGATGGGCGGAACGCTGTCGCTGTGCCTGATTTATGTTGCGATCTACCTGAAGGACTGGGCGTCGGGCTGGATGAGCAGCTCGCTCGCCCTCGGGGTGCTCGTCGCCGGCCTCGCGATCGGCTTCGGCAGCATCGCGATTCGTTCGAACCCGCTGCGATCCCTGCAGCCCGCCTCTCTCGCCGCGCTCCTGGCATTTGTCGTAGCCTGGTGCTTGACCTTGGCGACGACGGATACTGCCAACTTAAGCAGCTACTACCTTGCAATTCCTTGCGCCTTCGTGATTGTGAATACCAATCCAAGCGCCTTTTTCAAGGTCCTGCTGGTTCACTTGGTTCTCACGATCACGATCCAGTTTTTCGAATATGCCTCGGGGCAATATTTCTTCGTATATCAAGCAAGCGACGGGACGCAACTCAACGAAGAATTGTTCGGCGGTGGCCTGGGCGTCTTCCGCGCCAAAGGCCTTTTTCAGGGCCCGCTCAGCGCGGTTGCATTCGCCTATTGGATGGCATTTCTGTCACGCGGGAGCATGGTCGCGGCAGGGGCATTGTTCCTGTGTGCCTTCCTGGCAAGCGGCCGTCTCGGCATGCTCACGGCGTGCGCGCTCATCGCGGTCCGAATGCTTGGCGGCGGGCGCGGAGCTTCGACCAAGTCGCTGCTTCTCGCTTTCGTCGTCATCGCCCTCGGGGCCGCTGCACTGTTTGCGAGCGCTGACGCCGATCGCCTTTACTTCATCTCGACGGCCCTGGACCTTGGCAACAGCCAGAACCAATCGCGCTTCGAATTCTGGCTTGCCGCACTTACCTACTTTCTATCATATTCACCTCTCCATCTGATATTTGGAAATTTCGGCTTCATCCTGCACCAGGAAGGAGGGAGCGAGAGCGACTTCCTGAGACTGTTGCTAGACTGCGGAGTCGTGGGCTTCGGAATCTACATCGCTGCGATCGGGGCTCTGATCGGCCGGGCGTTCCGACGGGGTGATCGAGAAGGATTGTTCATAGCGTTGACGGTTATCGCGCTGATGAACATATTTCCGTTCGTCCAGTCACTGTCGTCTTCGGTGCTGTTCTGGATGTACGTGATCGCCACGTTAAGCCGGCCTCGATTCGAACAAGCTGGCAGACAGCGTGCAGGACGACCCGGTCGGTCCGCGCGGCGCGCCTTGCCGGCCGTCTTGGGCACAGTGCCCGCTCCGATGTCTTCGCATGAGAAAGGCCCGGTCTGATCAAAATGCGATCCGGCAAGCAAAGGCTGAAAAGCGCGGCATTGCGGGCCGAGTCCGCATTCACGGCAATCCCGCCGGTCCGCTGGGCGCTTGTGCTGCCCGCGGTCGTGCTCGGGCGCATCCTCTGGGTCTGGGGACGGCTGCGCTTCGCCGCCCTGGTTCGCGACCGCGGTCCAGGTTGCGTCTGCCATTGGCAAGTCGACCTGAAATACCCCGCCAACATCCATCTCGGTGAAGGCGTCGTGATCGGCGTGAATGCCAGCCTGGGCGCCCACAGTAGCATCCGTCTGGGGAACCGGGTCCGCATCTCGCGCGAGGTGATGATCGAGACTGCAGGGCTGGACTTCGCATCCGGTGCGCCCCCGTTTCCCCATGTTTCCAAACCCATCGTGATCGAGGACGGTGCGTGGATCGGGCAGAGGGCGATGGTCCTGGGCGGCGTGCGGATCGGCGCCCATGCGGTCGTCGCGGCCGGCAGCATCGTCACGCGCGACGTTCCGGCCCGGACCGTCGTCGGCGGCATTCCCGCCCGCGTGATCCGGTCGCTGCCACCCGTCAACCAGGAGCCGACAGCTTGAGTCTTTCGAACAAAGTCGCCCAGCTCGGTCGCGTGATGACCGACACCCGCTGGTGGCCGTTCTACCTGCAGCGCCGCGTCATGGCGCCGGGCACGCGCGATCGCATGGCCGGCGTCGTCGCCGGGCGCCTGCGCCCGCACGCCTCGGCGGCTGCGGCTGGAAACCCCCGCGCGCGCGAGCTGCGCGCCACCGGGATCAGCCATTTCGGGCCCTTGCTCAGCGACGCGCAGGCCGGCGAGCTGCAGCGCTACTTCCTCGGCAAGCCGGTGCACGACCCCTATCGCGATGCGTCGCGAAGATTCCTGCCCGACAGCGCCGAGCGCCATCCCGACAGCCACATCGCACACCACGACGCGCTCGACATCATCCGGGCGCCCCACCTGTTCGGGCTCGCCAACCGGCCCGACATCCTCGCGGTCGCGGCCGACTTCCTGGGTTGCAAGCCCACCTTGGGCTACCTCGCGAGTTGGTGGAGCTACCCGACCCGGCTCGGCGCCCAGCAGGCCGAGCACTTTCATCGCGACGTCGACGATTGGCGGTTCGTCAAGCTGTTCGTCTACCTCACCGACGTGGCCGCCGACAACGGCCCGCACATCTACGTCAGCCGATCCGCCAGCAGCCCGGCGCTGCGCCGGATCCGGCGCTATGACGACGCCGAGGTGGTGCAGGCCTTCGGCCGCGACAATGTCCTCGAACTGACGGCACGCGCCGGCGAAGGATTCATGGAAGACACCTTCGGCATGCACAAGGGGCAGCCGGTGGCCAGCGGCAGGCGCCTCATCTTCCAGGCCGTCTACAGCATGTTTGCGCTGCCCTACGGGCCGAAATCCGCGGTCGCCCGGATCGACGAGGTCAGGCTGCCCGATGGCAGCCGCCCCGACCCGTGGATCAACCGGCTGTATCTGAGCCGTTGAACGCACGCAAGCTCCGCCTCGGCGCCACCGCGATCGCCGCCCTGCTGCCGGGGCCGCTGGCGCGCTGGGCCCTGAACGCGCTGGGGCACCGCATCGCCGCTGGCGCCCGCATCGGGCTGTCGCTGCTACTCGTCGAACGCATCGCGATGGAGCGGGGCTCATGGATCGGGCACTTCAATGTGATGCACATTCGGCGCCTCGCGATGCGCAGCGGCTCGCATTTCGGACGCCGCAACCTGATCCGCGGGCCGCTGTCGATCGCGCTCGGGCCGCGTTCGATCATCGGCAACCGGAACAAGATCGTTCGTGGCCCGCTCGGCGAAGTGACTGTCGGGCCTGCGCTGCTTCGCCTAGGCGAGCTGTCTTCATTCACCGCAGACCACCGCATCGATTGCACCGCTAGCGTGCGCCTCGGCGACTTCACCACAGTCGCTGGCGTCGGCTGCGAGATCTGGACCCACGGCTATATCCACGACACCGCAGGGGCTGGCCGCTACCGCCTCGACGGACGCGTGACTATCGGCAGCAACGTGTACATCGGTAGCTCCTGCATCGTCACCGCAGGGGTGCATATCGCCGACGGTGTCATCGTCGGCGCAGGTGCGACGATCGCGCGCAGCCTGGAAGGCCCGGCGATGTATGTGTCGGCGGCACTGCGCCAGCTCGATAGGCCGCCCGCTCCGGAAATTCGGGCCGACCTCCAGCGGGTTCAGGATCCGCGCCTATGCGAGCCGGTCTTCATCAAACGACGCAGCGCGAGATGACGCTGACCCGTCTGGGCCGGCTCGCCGCCTATATCATCAGCTTCGCATTGGCACGCGGCGCGCTCTTCGCGGCGCCACTGCTGCTGGCCAACCTGCTCACCAGCTCCGACTACGGCCTGCTAGAGACCGCGCAGGCCGCAGCCTCACTGCTCGCCAACGTGGCGGTTTTTGGCACGGCGAGTGTCGTGCCCCTGGTCCTGCTGGATCACACCCGCACGGCGACGATGGCGGGAATCGTCACGCACCACCTGGCGCTGCTTGGAGCATGCGCAGCGGTGGGCATCGCGGCGGTCTTCGCCGGCGCTGCCCACAGCTGGGGCCTGGCGGCGCTGTTCTGCGCCGTGACTGCGATGCAGTCGTTGGGAAGTACCCATCTCAAGACCCAAGGGCGCAGCGAGGCATCGGTGCTTCTCGATGCCGGACATTTTGGACTGATGGCGCTGGCTGCAGGGGTCGCCCATTTCGCAGGCGCAGACCGCGCCATGCCTTGGGTGGTAGGTGCGGCGCTGATCTACGTCACGCTACTCGGGACGGCCTACCTACTCCTGCTCGCACGCTTGCCACGCAACAGCTTCGGCCAGTGGCGTGCCGCGATCGGCCTCGGCCTCCCCCTGATGCTGGGCGGGGTCGTCACGCTTCTGGCAACGACCTCCGGTCGGCTCGGCATGGGCTTGCTTGCCGGCCCTCTGGTGGCCGCCGACTATGCCGTACTCTCGCGCGCCGCTGCGCTGCCCATCGTCGCCCACCAGTTGATCCTAGTGGCACGCTTTCGCAACCTCTTCACACTGCCGAATGCGGAGGTCGAGCGTGCCGCAGCGCACATCGTCATGCTCGTCGCTGCGAGTGCCTTCGCTTTCTGCCTGCTCGCAC
This sequence comes from Burkholderiales bacterium, assembly GCA_028868875.1. GTDB lineage: Bacteria > Pseudomonadota > Gammaproteobacteria > Burkholderiales > Burkholderiaceae_C > Rubrivivax. Next base: position 4,439 of record JAGWTS010000180.1, read on the forward strand.
CCTGGCTGGGTCGGCTGCTCGGGCCGGCCTTCGTCCAATCATGGTCGGCGCACCCGATGCAGGGCGCCTGGATCGCCGCCCAAGCTGTGCTTTGGTCTGCCATCGCGCTCAACGACCTGGTGATCGTGCGCCATCAGGTGATGCCGCGCATCCTGCCGATGAGCGCCGGATTCCTGGGCCTGGAGTTCGGCGTGGGCTGGTTTTCGCTGCACAGAATCGGAGCGACGCTCGAACACTTCGTATTCGCGCACGGCTTGCTGATGCTGCTCTTCTACGGCGTCCAGTCCGCGGCGATGGCCGCCTGCGGCATTCGGCTCAACCGCGTTTGGGCGCGCGCAGCCTGCGCTTACGTGGCGATGGTGGTGCTGGCCACCACCTTCAGCTGAGGCAGCGGGCCATGCTGCGCGTGCTGCATCTCGGCAAGTTCTATCCACCCGACAATGGGGGTATCGAATCGGTGACGGCAGCGCTCGCCCGCGGCGCCGCCGCGGCGGGAATGGCGACAACAGTTCTGTGCTTCGAAGAGCTCGGGCGCGGCGATGCGCAGGACGGTCCAGTGACGGTGCGGCGCGTGCGCGCGATCAAAATCGCTTCACAGCCGCTGTGTCACGCCTACCTGCGCCAAGCGACCCGGCTGGCGCGCGAAGCCGACATTGTGCATGTGCACCTGCCCAACATGCTCGCGGCATGGGCCGTGACCCAAATCGGCGCCGGCCCGCGCGTGGTCCTGCACTGGCACAGCGACGTCGTGGGCAAGGGCGTTCTGGCGCACCTGAGCCGGCCACTCGAACGCGCAATGTTGCGCCGCGCGGACAAAGTGATCTGCACCTCGCAGGCTTATGCTGACGCGTCTCTACCGCTCAGGCCGTTTGCCGCCAAGGTGGTCGTAGTCCCGATCGGCGTGGCTGAACCGGAAGCGCCTGTGCGAAACGGCGCTGCGGTGACGCCGTCGGGCTTGCCGACGCGCCTGCAATCGCACCTTGAAGGGCGACCGCTTGTGCTGGCAGTGGGCCGCCTCGTGCCGTACAAGGGATTTGCAGTCCTGATTGATGCTGCGGCACGCCTCGAGACTGATGCCGCCGTCGTCATAGTCGGCGGTGGACCGATGCAAGCAGAACTACACCGGCGCATTGAAGCCGCGGGTGTCGACCAGCGCGTGATGCTAGCTGGCCGGGTGGACGAAGCGACCCTGGCGGTACTTCTGAGGCAGGCCAGCCTGTTCTGCATGCCTTCGATTGAGCGCTCGGAGGCCTTCGGCGTTGCCCTGGTCGAGGCGCTTGCACGAGGACTCGCGGTAGTCGCGACCCGGATCCCGGGCTCGGGCGTTCCGTGGGTGAATTCAGATGGCGAAACCGGAATCAACGTCGAACCGGGTCAGCCCGAAGCGCTCGCCCAGGCGATCGACTGCCTGCTTCGCGATTCCGGGTTGCGAGAACGCATGGGACAAGGCGCCCGCAAGCGCTACGAAGATCATTTCACCCTCGAACGATCGACCCAAGCCGTCCTAACGCTGTACCGGAAATTGACGACTATCGACGGCAGCTGAGACCCGCGCCCCAACGCTAGCCTAGGTCATCCCGATGCAGTTCGAGCAACGCTGACACGCGGCTCACGCCGAGCACGCCAATTCGTGACTCGGCTTTGGAGAACGGATCCAGGGGCAAGGTTACTTCGAAGGCCTGGTGCTATCGTTCTTTTGGTAGCAGGAAAGCAAGCATGCCCCCCAAGATCGCACTCATCACCGGCGTCACCGGCCAGGACGGCGCCTACCTCGCCGAGTTGCTGCTCGACAAGGGCTACCAGGTGCACGGCATCAAGCGCCGTTCGTCGTCGTTCAACACCGACCGCATCGACCACCTGTACCAGGATCCGCACGTCGAGCACCCGCGCTTCAAGCTTCATTACGGCGACTTGAGCGACAGCACGAACCTGATCCGCATCATCCAGCAGGTGCAGCCCGACGAGATCTACAACCTCGCGGCGATGAGCCATGTGCAGGTCAGCTTCGAGGAGCCGGAATACACGGCCAACGTCGACGGCATCGGCACCCTGCGGCTGCTGGAGGCGATCCGCATCCTCGGGCTCACCCACAAGACGCGCTTCTACCAGGCCAGCACGAGCGAGCTCTACGGCCTGGTGCAAGAGACGCCGCAGAAGGAAACCACGCCCTTCTACCCGCGCAGCCCCTACGCGGTGGCCAAGCTCTACGCCTACTGGATCACGGTGAACTACCGCGAGGCCTACGGCCTGTACGCCTGCAACGGCATCCTGTTCAACCACGAGAGCCCCGTGCGCGGCGAGACCTTTGTGACGCGCAAGATCACGCGCGCCATCGCGCGCATCGCCCTCGGGCTGCAGGACTGCCTGTACCTGGGCAACCTGAGCGCCCTGCGCGACTGGGGCCATGCGCGCGACTACGTCGAGATGCAGTGGCTGATGCTGCAGCAGGAGCGGCCCGAAGACTTCGTCATCGCCACCGGCGTGCAATACAGCGTGCGCCAGTTCGTCGAGTTCGCGGCGCGCGAGTTGGGCATCACGCTCGAATTCTCGGGCGAGGGCGAGCTCGAGACGGCGCGGGTGAAGCAGGTCGAGGGCAAGCTCGCCAAGTGCAAGCCGGGCGACGTGGTCGTGCGCGTCGACCCGCGCTATTTCCGCCCGACCGAAGTCGAGACCCTGCTCGGCGACCCGGGCAAGGCCAAGACCCTGCTCGGCTGGACGCCCAAGACCAGCTTGCAGGAACTGGTGAAGGAGATGGTCGAAGCCGACTACACCGCCGCCAAGCGCGACAGCCTGGTCAAGCTGGCAGGGTTCCAGGCCTACGACTACCACGAGTGACGCGGATGCAGTCCGATTCCCGCATCCACGTCGCCGGCCACCGCGGCCTGGTGGGCAGCGCCATCGTGCGCCGCCTGCAAGCGGCCGGCCACACGAACCTGCTGCTGCGCACGCATGCCGAGCTCGACCTCGGCGACGCCCGCGCCACGCGCGAGTTCTACGAGCGCGAGCGGCCGGAGTACGTGTTCCTGGCCGCCGCCAAGGTCGGCGGCATCGTCGCCAACAACCGCTATCCGGCCGAGTTCATCCACGACAACCTGGCGATCCAGACCAGCGTGATCGACGCCGCCTGGCGCGCCGGCGTGCGCCGCCTGTTGTTCCTGGGTTCGAGCTGCATCTACCCCAAGCTCGCGCCGCAGCCGATGAAGGAGCGCGATCTGCTCACCGGCCCGCTCGAGCCCACCAACCGGCCTTACGCGCTGGCCAAGATCGCCGGCATCGAGATGTGCTGGAGCTACAACCGCCAATACGGCACGCAGTACCTGGCGGCGATGCCCACCAACCTCTACGGCCCGGGCGACAACTACCACCCGACGAACAGCCACGTCATTCCGGCGCTGCTGCGCAAGTTCCACGAAGCAAAGCTGCGCGGCGACGCCGCGGTGACGGTCTGGGGCAGCGGAGCGCCGCGGCGCGAATTCCTCTACAGCGACGACATGGCCGACGCCTGCGTCTTCCTGATGAACCTGCCCGAGGAGCGCTGGGGAGCGCTGCTGGGCAGCGACGAGAGCGTGAGCGGGAGATTCGAGCCGCCGCTGGTGAACATCGGGGTCGGCAGCGACGTGACGATCGCCGAGCTGGCCGCCGCCGTGCAGCGCGTGGTGGGCTACGAGGGCCGCATCGAGTACGACCGCAGCAAGCCCGACGGCACCCCGCGAAAGCTCATGGACGTGGGGCTGCTGAATGGCGCCGGGTGGCGGGCGAGCACGCAGCTGGAAGACGGGTTGCGGGTGGCGTACGCAGAGTTTGCAGCGAAGCACGCGGCTTGATCCGCGGGACGCTGCCGATTCAGCTCAGACGCTCGGCGGTGAAGCGCCGCACGCCGGCCCACAGCGTGAGCAGCTGCGCGATCCCGCCGACCCTGCGTGTCACTGCCGCGGCCTGCAGGGCCGGGTTCTCCGAGTACTCGAGCGCGAGCGAATTGCGCACCTCGCGCAGCAGGCGCCAAGTGTCGGCAGAGTTCACCGCGCCGAGGCGCTCGAGCCTTTGCAGCTTTTCATTGAACGTCGCCTGCGGCGGCAGCGGATCGAGGGTCAGCTCGAGCAGACCGGGCAGCACCTTTTCGCCCAGGCTGTCCTGAAGCTTCATGAACCGGTACGCCGCCTGATCCAGCAGACGACGCTGCTGAGAGTCGATGGTCTTCGCCTGCTCCGCCGTGAACGAAGTCGGAAGCAACGATGCGGCCTCCGACAGAACCGCCGAGTGCAGTTCGCATTCCGCGAGCGCCGCATCGAACTTGGCGCGGGCCGAATCGATCATGTCAGCTCAACGCCTTGCGCCAGCGCCGCGCGCCGGATCGGCCGCGGCTGCGGATCCAGCGCCGTCGAGTACAGCACGACGTCGATGCGCTCGTCCTCGAAAGCCGGCGTCGCGTGCAGATCGGCCAGGAAGGCCAGCCGCGCATCGACCAGGCGGCTCGCATCCCCTTCATCGGTCTGCACCATCAAGTCGTAGTCACCCCCGCGGGCCCGGTCGTCGGTGCGCGATCCGAAGAGCCAGAGGTGCGCGTCCGGGCCGAAGCTGCGACGCAGCGCGTTGCGCAGGGCGGTCAGCTGCCGGGGTGTCAATCGCATGGTGGTGACTGTACGAGGCTGGGCCTTTTCGTAAGCCCGGCGTCAATCGAGTTTGCGCGCCGCAGCGTACTCCAAGCAAGCGCTCACGAAAGCCACCAACATCGGCACCGCAAGATGAGCCTGTGTCAGCGCCTCGGCCAATAACGCCGGATTGCGTATGTATTCGTGAATCAGCCGGTTGCGAAGCGCGCGCGCCGCAAGCCAGTCCTCGGCCGAGCCATCGAGCAAGCCGAGGCGCGCCGCGCGATCCAGGTTGTCGAGCGCGCTGCCGACCGGCTCGCCCAGCCTTTCCAGAAGCGCCGGCAGCAACTTGTCGCCCGCCGTGTCCTACACCTTCGCATAGCGGGCGCTGAAAGCGACCACCCGCTCGGCCAGCAAGGGCTGGTCGCGCAGGCCCTTGGCGCGCGCGGCGTCCATCACGGTGTCAGCAGCACGCCTTCGGCGCGCGCCACCTCATGCACCGGCTCCAGCGCCGTCTCGGGATCGATCACCAGCACATCGATCCTGCGCTCGCCGAGCACGCGCTGCAGCCTGGCCGTGATGCGCGTCGCCAGCCCGACCGGGAACGTCACCTTGCCCGGACATTCGACGAGCAGATCGATGTCGCCGCCGCGCAATTCGTCGTGCAGCCGCGACCCGAACAGGCGCACCCGCGCGTCCGCACCCGCCAGTTCCGCGGTGGCTCGCACGATGGCTTGCGATTGTTCAGGGCTCAGGCGCATCGCAAGCAATGTACGGGCTGGGCCCTTCCGCCATCGCGGCCTGGCCCCGGTTCCGGGCCTCAGCAAGGTCGTGACTCACTCCAAAAGGATTGCTGTCGGCGCGCCGAGCCGAGTCCGCCTGCCGGGGGCGTCGAGCAATCCGGCCGGCAAGGGCGGGTTGCGCAGGCCTTTGGCGCGCTCCGCGCCGGCCAGGTGGGGCCCTCATGGAGAAGGCCGATGCCAAAGGAGCATGCGCATTAAAATATGCGCATACTTTATGCACATGGAGAGTACGGTGCCCGATACACCCAAGTTGCCTGCAACTCGAAGCCGATCGGCAGCCTCCGGCAAACGCGCCACCAACCTCAGCTTGAGTGCCGACGTGCTGGATGCCGCCAAGCGGTTGGACATCAACATTTCGCAGGCCTGCGACAGCTTCCTGCGCGGCTTCGTCCGCCGCGAGCAGGAGCGCCGCTGGCGCGAAGAGCACGCCGATTTCATCGCCGCGTACAACGCCGGCATCGAGTCCGAGGGCTTGCCGCTGGACGAGTGGAGAAGCTTCTGATGGCCCGCTTCGACGTCTACGTCAATCCGGGTAGCCGCGCAGCCACCACGCCCTACTTGCTGGACGTTCAGAGCGATCTGCTCGACGGACTGGACAGCCGCATGGTGATTCCGCTGCGCGGCCTGGAGCACTTTGCCAAGGTCAAGCTCCCCACGCGACTGACGCCGGTGTTGACGATCGAAGGCCGGGATTTCCTGCTGGAAACACCCAAGATGGGAGCGGTCCCACAGCACATCTTGAAGAACCCGGTGGCCTCGCTCGCCAACGAGCAGGCAGCCATCACGTCCGCGCTGGACTTCCTGTTCCAGGGCTACTGAATATCAGGGCTCATCGCCCCCGCCCGCCGCGGCCGGTACTCCGCCACCGTCTGCGCCAGCCGCTCCCGCACCTGCAGCTCCTCCGCCCCCGAGGTCTCGCCGGCCCAGGCCAGCAAGGCCCGGATGCCGCCCGGCTCCTCGCTCAGCTGCGCAATGCGCAACCGCGGCACCGGCGTCGGCAAGGTGTCGTCGGCATCCGCCAGCAACTCCTCGTAGAGCTTCTCGCCCGGCCGCAACCCCGTGAACTCGATCGCGATCTCTTGCGGCGTATGCCCGGCGAGCCGGATCAGGTCGCGCGCCAGGTCGACGATCTTCACCGGCTCGCCCATGTCCAGCACCAGCACCTGCCCGCTCTCGCCGATGGCCGCCGCCTGCAGCACCAGCCGCGCCGCCTCGGGGATGGTCATGAAGTAGCGAATGATGTCCGGGTGCGTCACGGTCACCGGGCCGCCCTTGGCGATCTGCTCCTTGAACTTCGGGATCACGCTGCCGCTCGAGCC
>JAGWTS010000181.1 GCA_028868875.1 Burkholderiales bacterium
GCCGCGCAGGTTGACCGCCATCACGCGGTCCCAGTCTTCGAGCACGGTGGCGGTGACGGTGTGGCGCGGCCCGGTGAGGCCGGCGTTGTTGACGAGCCCGGCCAGCGGCAGGCCGCCGGCGCCCAGCTCGGCGGCCAGGCGCTCCCAGGCAGCGGGGTCGGCGACGTCGTCGCGGTGGCAGACAAGGCGCGCGCCGGCGGCCTCGGCCGCGCCGCGCAAGTCCTGCCATTCGGCAGCGGCGGGGTCCAGGGTGTCGAGCACGTGGACCTCGGCCCCGGCCTGCAGCAGCAGGCGCACCAGCGCCGCGCCCTGGCCGCGCGCACCGCCGCTGACCACCGCCGAGCGGCCGCGCCAGGAGCCGGACTGCGCGGCGGCGGCAGCCATTTCCGGGGCGACAGCGGTCGGGTTCAAGGCGCTGGCTCCGGGTCAGGCCGGCGCGAAGCGCGCCACCGAGACGGCGCCTTCGGCTTCGATGACGAGCTTCAGGCGCTGGTCGATCTTCAGCCCCGCCGCGTCGCCGATCACGTTGCTGATCATGCGCGGCCCTTCGTCGAGTCGCACCACGGCCACCGTGTAGGGCAGGCGCTGCGCGAAAGCCGGGTGGTAGGCGTGGCGGTAGACGACCCAGCTCACCAGCGTGGCGCCGCCGGCGGCGTCTTCGCGCTGCCAGTCGGCGCCCAGGCATTCGGGGCATTCGCTGCGCGCCGGCAGCCAGGCGTGGCCGCAGCCCTTGCAGCGCTGGAAGCTCAAGACCCCTTGCGCCAGCCGTTCCCAGAACGGGCGGCTCAGGTCGGTCATCTCGGGCAGCGGGACTTCGAGCTCGGTGGTGTCGTTCATCGTCGGCTCCTTCATCACCGGCCGAGGATCAGCGTCGAATGCGTGTGCATGATTCCGCCCTGGTTGCTGACGATGCCGTGGCGCGCGCCCTGCACCTGGTTGACCGATTCGCCGCGCATCTGGCGCACGCCTTCGATCACGAGTTGCAGCCCCGGCATGCCGGTCTCCGACAGCAGGCCGCCCGCGGTGTTCACCGGCAGCTCGCCGCCGATCTCGATGCGTCCGCCTTCGACGAAGCGTCCGCCTTCGCCCTTGCCGCAGAAGCCGTAGTCCTCGAGCGTCATCAACACCGTGATCGTGAAGCAGTCGTAGAGCTGGGCGACGTCGATGTCGGCGGGCCGCAAGCCGGCCATCGCGAACGCGGTCTCGGCCGAGACCTTGGCCGCGGTGCTCGTGAGATCCGGGCGCAACGCCACTTCCCAGGAGGTCTGGCCCTGGCCGAAGCCCAGCACCGGAATCGGCTTGGCCACCTTCGCCGCGGCGGCGCGGCGCGCGCTCATCAGCACGACCGCGGCGGCGCCGTCCGAAACCAGGCAGCAGTCGTCGCGCCGCAGCGGCTCGACGATCAGGCGCGATTCGCGGTACTGCTCGAGCGTCAGCGGCTTGCGCAACTGGGCGTTCGGGTTCGCGGCGCCGTGTTTGCGGCAGGCCACCGCGATCGCGCCCAGCTGGTCGCTCGTCGTGCCGAACTCGCCCATGTGGCGCTGGGCGATCATCGCGTAGCCGGCGGGGGTGCCGAACCAGCCGTGGACGCTGTCGTCGCCCCAGGCCTTCTCGTAGGCCTGGCGCGAGCCGGTGGCGGGGTTGTCGGCCAGGGCGACGACGGCGACCTCGCATTGGCCGGCCTCGATCGCCATCACGGCCTGGCCGATCATGCTGATCGAACTGGCCCCGCCCTGGTCCCAGACGCCGCCGATGCGCGGCACCAGGGCCATCGCCTCGGCCAGCTTCTGGGCGTACATCATCTCGAAGCGCGAGGTCGGGCATTTGACGAACAGGCCGTCGACCTCGTCCTTCTCGACCCCGGCGTCGGCCAGGGCCTTGCGGATGGCCTCGATGTTGAGCGAGACCGTGCCGCGCCCGGGAAGCTTGCCGAACGCGGTGTGGCCGATGCCGGCGATGACGACCTTGCCTTGCATGTTCAGATGACTCCGTCGTTGACGAGGCGGGCCATTTCGTCTTCGGCCAGCCCGAGCCAGTCGCCGTAGACGGCGCGGTTGTCGCGCCCGAGTTCGCCGCTGGGCTGGATCTGCATCGGCTCGACGCCGTCGAAGCGCAGCGGCGAATTCGGCAGGCAGACCCGGCCGTACATCGGGTGCTCGACCCACTCGAGAGCGCGCCGCGCGTGCATGTGGCGGTCGTTGATGACCTCGTCGAGGTCGCGCACCGGGGCGCAGGGCACGCGGTGCCTCATCAGCAGGTCGAACAAGGCCTGCTTGTCGTGGCGGGAGGTGAAGGCGCCGACCAGCTCGTCGATCTCGTCCATGTGTTCGACCCGGCTCTTCAGGTCGGCATAGCGCGGGTCGGCGGCGAGGTCTTCGCGCTCCATCGCCTTCAGCAGCGAGTGCCAGTGCGTCTCGTTGACGCAGATGATGGCGAGATAGCCGTCGGCCGTCGGGTAGACGTTGTAGGGCGACTCGGCCAGCCCGCCGTGGCGGTTGCCGGTGCGCGGCGGCACGCCGTTGCCGGCGCTGAAATGCAGGCCCAGGTTGGAGGCGAGCGAGGCGTAGACCGCTTCCTGCATCGAGACCTCGACCCGGCGCCCGACGCCGGTCTTCTCGCGTTCGTAGAGCGCGGTGACGATGGCGCCGTACAAGTGCACGCCGCCGAAGAAGTCGCACAGCGCCGGGCCCGCCTTCACCGGCGGCCGATCGGGGTAGCCGGTGACGTTCATGATGCCGGCCATGGCCTGCACCGTGAGGTCCATTGCCGGGTAGTTCTTGTTCGGCCCGCTCAATCCGTAGCCCGAGCCCGAGCCGTAGACCAGGCGCGGATTGATCGCCTTCAAGGCCTCGTAGCCGACGCCCAGGCGCTCCATCGCGCCGGGGGCGAAGTTCTCGACCAGCACGTCGGCGCGCCGCACCATTTGCTCGAGCAGTTCGCGCCCGCGCGGCTTCTTCAGGTCCAGCGTCGCGAAGCGCTTGTTCGAATTGAGCATCGCGAACGGCAGCGCCGCGCCGCCGACGACGCTGCGCCGGCGCAGGTTCTCGCCGCCCTTGGCTTCGATCTTGATGATCGTGGCCCCGGCCATCGCCATCAGGAAGGTGCAGTAGGGGCCGTTGTAGATCTGCCCGAGATCGACGACGGTGAGGCCTTGCAGCGGATAGCCGGCGCTCATCTCATCGTCCCTTGAAGTCGGGCGCGCGCTTGGCGGCGAAGGCGGCCGGGCCTTCCTTGGCGTCTTCGGTCATCGAGAGCATGCGGTTGATCACGGCCTCGAAGCGCAGCCCCGTCACGCGGTCCATCTCGCGGCTGCGCACCGCCAGTTCTTTCGCCGCCTGCACCGCCAGCGGCGCATTGGCGGCGATCTTGCGGGCGTAGGCGTAGGCCGCGTCGAGCAGTTGATCGGCCGGCACCACCTTGTTGACCAGGCCCCAGCGCGCCGCGGTCTCGGCGTCGATGGCCTCGCCGGTGAGCAGCATCTCCATCGCGATCGCATACGGCAGCTGGTCGAGCGCACGCTGGGTGCCGCCGTTGCCGGCGACGATGCCGCGCTTGACTTCGGCCAGGCTGAACGTGGCGTGCGGCGCGGCGACGCGGAGGTCGGTCGCCATCAACAGCGTCATGCCGCCGCCCAGGCAATAGCCGTTGACGGCCGCGACCACCGGCTTCCAGACCTCGAGGCCGCGGTTGAGCAGCAGGTCGCGCTGGGTCAGCCACATCTCGGACAGGTCGGCCGGCGCGGTGAGAAAACTCTTGATGTCGGCGCCGGTCGTGAACGAGCGCTCGCCCGCGCCGGTGACGATGGCGACGCGGATCGCCGGGTCGTCGCGCACCGTGCACCAGGCCTGCGACAGCGAGCGGTAATGCTCGGCGTCCATCGCGTTCAGCCGCTCGGGGCGGTTGATCGTGATGCGGGCGATGCCTTCGGCGGAGACTTCGAAATCGATGGCCATGGCGCTTCAGCCTGCGTTGCGGCGCGCACCGAGCAGGTCGCGCGCGATCACCATGCGGTGGACTTCGGACGGGCCTTCGCCGATGCGCTTGATGCGCATCTCGCGGTACCAGCGCTCGAGCGGCAGTTCCTGCGCCACGCCCATGCCGCCCAGGATCTGGATGCAGCGGTCGACGACGCGGCCCGCGGTCTCGGTGCCGAAGACCTTGGCGATCGAGGCGTCGACCTTGATGTCGCGCCCCATGTCGGCGTTCCACGCGGCCTGGTAGACGAGCAGGCGCGCGGCGCGCAGCTCGACCTCGGAGTCGGCGATCATCCATTGGATGGCCTGCTTGTCGGCCAGGTGGCCGCCGAAGGTCTGGCGCTGGCGCGCCCAGTCGATCGCGATTTCGAGCGCGGCCTGGGCGATGCCGATGGTCGCCGCCGCATAAGGCGGGCGCGCGTGGATCAGCCATTCCTCGGCGAACGCGAATCCCTTGCCTTCTTCGCCCAGGCGGTCTTCGACCGGCACCTCGTAATCGGTGAAATGGACTTCGTAAGGCGAATAAGAGCGGATGACCGGGATCTTCGAGAGGCTGATGCCGGGCCGGCTCTTGTCGACGACGAAGCTGGTGATGCCGCCGCGCCCCTTCACGTCGCCGACGCGGGCGAAGACGATGCCCCATTTCGCCTGGCCGGCGCCCGAGATCCAGATCTTGCTGCCGTTGATGACGTAGCGGTCGCCTTTGCGTTCGGCCCGGGTCTGGATCGCGCGCCCGGGGTCGGAACCGCCGCTGGGCTCGCTGATCGCGACGAAGGCCTTGGTGCCGGCTTCGACGTCGGCGCGCGCGAAGCGCTGTTGCTCGGGCGTGCCTTTCCAGATCACGTTCGGCGGGTCGAAGCCGAAGGCGCCGCAGCCGGCGATGTAGGCGCCCATGCGGCACTTCGCGGTTTCTTCGGCGGCCACGCATTGGGCGAGCAGGCTCAGGCCCGCGCCGCCGTGCTCGGCCGGCGTCTCGAAGCACCACAGGCCGAGCGCGCGCGCCTTGCGCTGCAAGGCTTCGAGTTCGGGCGCCTCGGGGGTGTAGGCGTCGTGCGGCAGGCGGTCTTCGACCGGCTTGACCTCTTCCTGCATGAAGCGGCGGATGGTGTCGCGCAGCATCCGCAGTTCCTGCGGCAGCTCCCAGCTTCCGCTGTCGTCGGTTTTCATGTCCATGGTGGTCTTCAGCCTCGGGCCAGCGCGGCCCGGCGTTCGGCGCTGGCCTTCGCGTCCAGGCGGTAGCGGGTGTGGCCGGCGACCAGCGGCTCGGCCTCGGCGATGACGACGCCGTAGGCCTGCTCGGCGGTGGCGCGGCTGATGTAGCCGCGGTTGAGGTCGCGTTCCACGGCGGCCAGATCGCGTTCGAGCGCATGGCCGTAGCCGCCGCCGCCGGGCGAGCCGACGCTGAGCTTGTCGCCGGCGACGAAGGGCTCCTTCTCCTGCTTGCTGCGCAGCGCCGGCTTCCAGGTCTTGCCGCCGGTCGTGAACTCCACCTTGTTTGGCGCCGCCGGTCCGCCGCCGCAGATGCCGAAAGGCGCGTGGTCGACGCGGTCGCCGAGGACCGAGACGAGGGTGTCGGCGCAGGCCGTGAAGCCGTATTCGGTGCCGCAGCCGCCGCGGTGCCAGCCGGCGCCGCCCGAGTCTTCGCGCAGCCGGAAATGGTCGAAGCGGATCGGGTAGCGGTGCTCGGACATCTCGAGCGACATGAAGTTGGCCATCGACTGCGGCGGCGTGCCGTTGACGAGGCCGTCGCTGGCGCGCGTGGCGCCGTAGCCGCCCGGATAGGGAAAGACGCCGACGTAGTAGTTGCCGCTGCGCGGGTGCGTGCCGCTGATGGCGACGACGCCGATGGTGCCGAAGAAGGCGGCCGGTGCCTTCGCCGGCAAGGCCTTGGACAAGGCGCCGAAGACGACGTCGATGACGCGCCCCATCGGGTCGAGGTAGCCGCCGCAAGGCGACGGGTATTCGGCCGCGAGCAGGGTGCCGGCGGGCACGTCGATCGTGATCGGGCGGAAGGTGCCGCCGTTGACCGGCACGTCGGGGAAGATGTGCTTGATCGCGACGAACACCGAAGACAGCGTCGTGTTGCGCGACATGTTGAGCGGCCCGCGCGACTTCGGGCCCGTGCCGTTGAAGTCGAAGTGCATGGTCTCGCCCTGGACCGTGATCGCGAGTTGGACCGGGATCGGCTCGTCGACGATGCCGTCGTTGTCGACGAAGTCCTCGAAGGTGTAGCGGCCGTCGGGAATGTCGGCGATGTACGAGCGCATCTGGCGCTCGCTGTAGGCGATCATCTCGTTCAGGCAGGCGCCGAGCAGCTCGCGCCCGTAGCGCTTGACCAGGGCCTCGATGCCGCGCGTGCCGACCGAGAACACGTTGGACATGGCCGCGAGGTCGCCCGCGATCTCGTTGGGCAGGCGCACGTTGGCGCGGAACATCGAGACCAGGGCGCGGTTGAGCTTGCCGCCTTCGTAGAGCTTGACCGGCGGGATGAGGATGCCTTCCTGGTGGATCTCGGTCGCGCGCGGGGCCCAGCCGCCGGGCACGTTGCCGCCCATGTCCATCCAGTGGCCGGTGGTGGCCATCACCGCGAACAGCTCGCCGTCGGCGAAGACCGGGGCGATGAGCTGCACGTCCTGGAGGTGGCTGCCGCCCAGGTAGGGGTCGTTCATGATCCACATGTCGCCGGGCTGGAAGCCGCCTTCGGCTTGCGCGAGCTCGATGACCTTCTGCACCGTGAACTGCATGTAGGCCAGGAACACCGGCAGGCCGTAGCGCCCCTGGGCGATGGTCTCGCCGCTGGTGGGGTGGAAGATGCCGTTGGCGCAGTCGTTGGTCTCGGAGATGATGGGCGAGATCGCGGCGTGGATCAGGTGCAGATCCATCTCGTCGGCGATCTGCTCGAGGCTGCCGCGCACGACGGCGAGGGTGACGGGGTCGATCTGGCTCATCACTTCACCTTCACGAGGAGGTTGCCCTGGGCATCCACCGTGAGCGCCATGTCGGGCTCGACGACGGTGGTGGTGTCGCTCTGTTCGATGATGGCCGGGCCGTCCAGCGTCATGCCCGGCGCAAAGGCGCTGCGCGCGAACACCGGCGTGTCGTGCCAGCCGCCGAAATACACCGGCCGGCGCGACACCGGCTCGGGCCGGCCGGCGCCGCGGTTGTCGCTGTGGGGCAGGGCGCTGCCGGCGCGGGTGCCGACGACGATGGTGCGCAGGTTCACGATCACGACCGCCATGCCCGAGAGCGAATTGCCGAACTTGGCGCGATAGGCCTCGGTGAAGGCCTGCTCCAGCCGCGCCGGGCCCCAGCCGGCCTCGATGGGCACGCGCAAGGCGTGGATCTGGCCCGAATACGCCATGTCGGCGGCGTGCGTGATCGAATGGCGGTCGACCGGCACCTGGCTTTCCTCGAGCTGGCGCTGGCCGCGCCGGCGCTGGCTCTCGACGATGGCGGCGAGTTCGCCGGCGTCGAGCCGGTCGAGGCGCTTTTCCACCGTCTGCGACAAGTCGTAGCGCAGGTCGGCGTAGACGCAGCCCAGGGCGCAGAGCACGCCCGGGTACAGCGGCACGAGCATCGTGCTCACGCCCACTTCGCGGATCAGCGCGCCGCCGTGCAACGGGCCGGCGCCGCCGAAGGCGACGAAGGCGAAGTCGCGCGGATCGAGCCCGCGTTCGATCGACATCAGGCGGATGCGCCCGGCCATGCGCTGGTTGACGACGGCGAGGATGGCCTCGGCCGTCTCCTCCATGCCCAGGCCCAGGGTCTTGCCGAATTCGCGCATGGCGTGGCGCGCGCCTTCGGCGTCCAGGGTCGTGCCCTGGCCGTTCATCGTGCTCTCGGGGTTGATGCGGCCGAGCACGACGTTGGCGTCGGTGACGGTGGGCTCGGTGCCGCCGCGGCGGTAGGCCACCGGGCCCGGCACGGCGCCGGCGCTGCGCGGGCCGACCAGCAGCATGCCGCCGCGATCGAGGTGGGCGATGCTGCCGCCGCCGGCGCCGATGGTGTGGACGTCGATCATCGGCAGCCGCAGCGGAATGCGGAAGTCGAGGTTGGTCAGCTCGGCGACCTTGGGCTCGCCGTCGATGACCACTGCCACGTCGAAGCTCGTGCCGCCCATGTCGCCGGTGATGACGTGGCTGAAGCCAGCCTCGGCGGCGATGCGCGCCGCCGCGATGACGCCGGCCGCCGGCCCCGAACGCACGATGTAGGCCGAGCGCTGGCCGAGCTGGCGCAGCGGCGCGACGCCGCCGTTGGACTGCATGATCGCGACCTCGCCGGTGTAGCCCCAGCCGTTCAGCTTGGCCGCGAGGTTGCGGGCATAGCGCGCCACCAGCGGCTGCAGAAAGGCCTGCACGACCGCGGTGCTGGTGCGCTCGAACTCGTAGTACTCGCGCACCACCGAGGTCGCGGTGACGAGTTCCCAGCCCGGCTCGATGGCGGCCAGGATCTCGCGCGCCCGGTCTTCGTGCGCGGTGTTGGCGTAGGCGTGCAGGAAGGCGATCACGACCGACTCGACCTGCAGCGTCTTCAGCAGCGCGCCGATCTCGCGCAGCCCGGCCTCGTCCAGCGGCCGCAGCACCTGGCCTTCGTGGTCGAGGCGTTCGTCGACCTCGAAGCGCAGGTCGCGCGGCACCAGCGGCTCGTGCGTGCCTTCGAGGCCGTACATGTCGGGGCGGTCGCGCCGGCCGAGTTCGAGCAGATCGCGAAAACCCCGCGTCGTGATCAAGGCGCAGCGCGCGCCGCGGCGTTCGATCACGGCGTTGGTGGCGATCGTCGTGCCGTGCAGGATGGCGTCGAGCTCGCCGGGTTCGAGCTGCGCCGCCTTCAGCGCGTCGAGCAGCCCGACCGAGGGGTCGGCCGGCGTCGTCGGCACCTTCAGGATGCGGTGCGGACGGCTCGGGCTGCCGCCGAAGAAAAGGTCGGTGAAGGTGCCACCGACGTCGATGCCGACGAGGCCAGTCATGCGGAATTCCTTTACTGCCGGGTTATTTGGCCGCTGCGGCCGTGGTCGTGCGCACGCCGTCGATGTAGGCGCCGACGTGGCGCTCCATGCGGCGCGCGGCGGCGTCGCCGTCGCCCGCGCGGATGGCGTCGATGACGCGGCGGTGGGCCTGGATCACGGCCTTGCGCACGGCGACCGAATTGAAGCCGTCCAGGTCGGTCGCGAGGTAGACCGATTGCGCCACCGCCTGCATGAAGGCGATGAGCAGTTCGTTGTGGCTCGAGCGCACGACCTGCACATGCCAGTCGAGGTTGGCGCGCACGTACCCGGGGAGGTCGTCGGCTTCCGAGGCCGCGACGAGGCGGGCGTGGCAGGCCTCCATCTCCTCGAGGTCGGCCTCGGTGCGGTGCAGGGCACCGAAGCGCGCCGAAGGCGGCTCGATCGCGGCCCGCGTCTCGAGCACGGCTTCGAAGCGGATGCGCTGGCCGCGGATGAAGATGCCGACCGAGCGCTCGATCGCCGCGGCGCTGGGCCGCGCCACGGTGGAGCCGCCGTAGCGGCCGAGGCGGGTGGCGATGAGGCCTTCGGATTCGAGGATGCGCAAGGCTTCGCGCACCGTCGCCCGCGACAAGCCCGCGCGCTCGCACAGGTCGCGCTCCGAAGGCAGCTCGGCGCCTTCGGCGAGTTCGTTCTTCAGGATCTTCTCGCGCAGCGTGTCGGCCAGTACATCGGCGGCCTTGGGCACGGTGATCGGCTTGAGCTCGAGCATGGGAGGCGGGACTGAGGGAAAAGCCTGTTGGAGGGGGGAAGCACTTTGCTTAAGCTCATTATGGTCAGACCATTGAAATGGTGGACCGGTAAATACCCGACACCGTACAAACCCTCGAACGGAGCCTTCATGAGCCAAGCCCTCGTCTTTCCCGATTTCGCCGCGGTCCACGCCGCCGTTGGCCAGGAGGTGTGCGTGAGCGACTGGCTCACGGTCGACCAGGAGCGCATCGACACCTTCGCCAAGGCGACGGGCGACTTCCAGTGGATCCACGTCGACGTGGCGCGCGCCCGCGCCGAATCGCCTTACGGCGGCACCATCGCCCACGGCTTTCTCACGCTCTCGCTGCTGGGCAAGTTCTACGAGGACTACCTGAGCGCGGCCATGCCCTTCTGCGACCGCGGCGTCAACTACGGCCTCGACCGCGTGCGCTTCACCCAGCCGGTGAAGTCAGGCGCCCGGGTGCGCGCGCACCTGGTGCTGGCGCGGGCGAAGGACGTGCCCGACGGCATCCAGCTCGCCTTCACGGTGAGCTTCGAGATCGAAGGCGTGGCCAAGCCGGCCTGCGTGGCCGAATCGGTGGTGCTGCGCTATCGCCGGGCGGGTTGACGGTGCCGCGGTGGCATCGTGAAGAACTCGACGGGTCGCGCTGCTGCGCTGTCGGGAACTCGCGCGCGGCGGCAGCGCCGCGCGAGAAAATCCGGCAGCCTGTCCGCCCCAGCCTTCCTCCATGTCCAACCTGTCCGCAGTGAGCCTGAGCGGCATGAACGCGGCTCAAGCCGCGCTCGATGCCTCGGCCTCGAACCTCGCCAACCTGTCGACGCCGGGATATCGACGCCTGCAGGCCGATCCGAGCACGACGGCAGGCGGCGCGGTGTCGACGACGCTGCGCCAGGCGCCTCAATCTGGAAATGCGCCGGAGACGGATGTAGTGGGTCAACTCGTCGCGAAGAACGCATTCCTCGCGAACCTGGCGGTCTTCAAGGCGAGCGACAAGATGATGGGCGCGCTGCTCGACGCCGCGGGCTGATTCAGGGCTGCTTCAGGAATCGCCAATAGAACGCGACGGCTGAACGCTGCATTCAAATCCTCCGACTTGGGCGAGCCTCGCCCCGCCTCCATCTCGATCCCGGGTGCGGAACGCATCTCGTCGTCCGCCCGAACCGACGGAGCCCCCATGAAGAAGATCCTCTCGACGCGCAGTGCCCCCGGTCGCCACTGGGTGGGCGATGGTTTCCCCGTTCACGGCCTGTTCGGCTACGACCAGGGCGCGGCCGGGCGCAGCCCCTTCCTGCTGCTGGACTACGCGGCGCCGACGCGCTTCGAGCCGACCACGACGCGGCGCGGCGTGGGCCAGCACCCGCATCGCGGCTTCGAGACCGTGACCATCGTCTACGAAGGCGAGGTCGAGCACCGCGA
>JAGWTS010000182.1 GCA_028868875.1 Burkholderiales bacterium
CTCGAATCGGCGCTGCCGCTGATCTGGGGCCGGCCGGTGTTCAGCGTCTTCATCGGCGGCGGCACGCCCAGCCTGTTCGAGCCCGAAGCCATCGACCGTCTGCTCGCCGCGGTGCGGGCGCGGCTGCCGCTCGAGGCCGGCTGCGAGATCACGCTCGAAGCCAACCCCGGCACCTTCGAGCGCGAGCGTTTTCGCGCCTATCGCGCCGCCGGCGTCACGCGCCTGTCGGTGGGCGTGCAAAGCTTCGACGACGCCAGCCTGCACGCGCTCGGCCGGGTCCACGACGCGGCCCAGGCGCGGGCCGCTGTGGCCGAGGCGGCGCAGGCTTTCGAGACCTTCAACATCGACCTGATGTACGCGCTGCCGGGCCAGACCCTGGCCGGCCTCGATCGCGACCTCGACGCGGCGCTGGCCTTCGCGCCGCCGCATCTGTCGATCTACCAGCTCACGATCGAGCCCAACACCCGCTTCGCGAACGCGCCGCCGGAACTGCCCGACGACGACAGCGCGAGCGAGATGCTCGACCGCATCGTCGAGCGCAGCGCCGCGGCCGGCCTGGCGCGCTACGAGGTCTCGGCCTTCGCGCGGCCGGGCCATCGCTGCGTCCACAACCTCAACTACTGGCATTTCGGCGACTACCTCGGCCTCGGGGCCGGGGCCCACGGCAAGCTCTCGTTCCCGACGCGCATCGTGCGCCAGGTGCGCTGGCGCGAGCCCGAGACCTACATGGCGAACGCGCTCGAAGGCCGCGCCGTGTCGAACGAGACCGAGGTCACGGCGGGCGACCTGCCGTTCGAGTTCATGCTCAACGCCCTGCGCTTGAAAGAAGGCTTCGACCTCGGCCTCTTCGCCGAGCGCTGCGGCCTGCCGCTGCAGCGGCTGGAGCCGGCGATCGAGCGCGCCGTCTCACGCGGCCTGCTGGTGCGCGAGGGTCGGCACCTTGCGCCGAGCGCGCGCGGCTTCGATTTCCTCTCCGACCTGCAGCAGATGTTCCTCAGCCGAGCAGCTTGATGCCGGAGACGGTGAGCACCGCGGCGATGGCCAGTCGCAGCGCGCGCTCGGGCAGCTTGCCCATCAGCATCGAGCCGATCACGATGCCCGGTATCGAGCCCAGCAGCAGCGTTCCGAGCAGCTTCAGGTCGACATTGCCCATCAGCAGATGGCCGGTGCCGGCGATGATCGTGAGCGGAATCGCGTGCACGATGTCGGTGCCGACGAGGCGCGAAGGCGTCATCCGGTACGGGTAGAGATAGACCAGCATCACGCTGCCGAGGGCGCCGGCGCCGATCGAGGTGAGCGTGACCAGCAGCCCGAGAATGGCGCCGGCCACGACCGTGAGCGCGGGCTGGGCGCGCTTGAAGGCGTCGGGCGCGGTCGAGCGCAGGCGCCGGCCGATCTCGTGGGCCTGGCTCTTGAACACCATGGCCAGCGCGGTGAGCAGTAGCACGGCGCCGAGCGCGGCCATGAGCAGGCCGTTCTGCATGCGGCCTACATGGGCCAGGTGCAGCCAGACCAGGGTCGCGATCGAAGTCGGCAGGCTGCCCATGCACAGCAGCCGCAACACCCGGGTGTCGACGCCTCCGCGCTGGTGGTGGACCCAGCCGCCAACGAGCTTGGTGATGGCCGCGAACCAGAGATCGGTGCCGACCGCCGCCACCGGCGCGACGCCGAACAGCAGCACCAGGATCGGCGCCATCAGCGAGCCGCCGCCGACTCCGGTCACGCCGACGATCGCGCCGACGCCGAAGCCGGCGCAGGCGGTGATCCATGCATCCATCGAGCAAGCACTCCACTTTTTCCGGGAGGGGCGATGCTACCGGCGAATGCCTTGCCGGGTCCGCCGCGGGGCGAGGGCGTCGCTATACTGCCCCGCGCCATGAGCGGATTCGGTTTCATCGCGGTCTTCATCGGTGCCGGCATCGGCGCCTGCCTGCGCTGGGTCTTCGGCCTCTGGCTCAACCCGGTCTACCCGACGCTGCCGCTGGGCACGCTGGCGGCGAACCTGACGGGCGGGCTGCTCATCGGCCTGTCCAGCGCCTACCTCGGCCACCACACGGCGCTCGCGCCCGAGTGGCGGCTGTTCGTGATCACCGGTTTCCTCGGCGGCCTGACCACCTTCTCGACCTTCTCGGCCGAGGTCGTGGGCCTGATCTCGCGCCAGGAATACCTCTGGGCGTTGGGCGCGGTGGGCGTGCACCTGCTGGGCTCGCTGGCCTTGACCGCTCTCGGCATCGTGCTCGCCAATGCCCTGCTGATGCGCTCCTGAGCCGCGCTTCGACCCCCGATGAGGCCTTCCATGCAAGACGGCGTGTATCTGAAGTTCTACGTCGCCGAAAAGCGGCGCCACCACGGCATCCTGGCCTACGAATGGCTGCTCGAGGAGGCGCGCAAATGCGGCCTGCATGGCGGCTCGGCCTTCCGTGCGCTGGCCGGATTCGGCCGCCACGGCCGGCTCCACGAAGAGCACTTCATCGAACTCGCGGGCGACCTGCCGGTGGAGGTGGGCTTCGCACTCGGCACGGCCGAGGCCGACGCCTTTCTGGCCCACCTCGCGGGCGAGGAACTGGCGCTGTTCTACATTCGCCTGCCGCTGCAGATGGGCATCGTGGGCAACGGCAGTGGCAAGGCCGGCTGAGGCCCGGGCCATGATGGCCTCATCGGGCTGGTTCGTCTGGGCGCTGGGTTCGGCGGTGTTCGCCGCGCTCACCGCGATCTTCGCCAAGATCGGCATCGCCGGAGTGGATTCGGACCTCGCAACGCTGATCCGAACCGTCGTCATCCTGTTCGTGCTCGCGGCCTTCGTCGTGTTCACCGGCAAGTGGTCGGACCCGTTCCAGCTCTCGGGGCGGACCTGGCTCTTTCTCGTGCTCTCGGCGCTCGCCACCGGCGCGTCCTGGGTGTGCTACTTCCGCGCCCTCAAGATCGGCGAGGCCTCCCAGGTGGCGCCGGTGGACAAGCTGAGCGTGCTGCTCGTCACCGTGTTCGCCTTCACCTTCCTCGGCGAGCGGCCGACGCTGCGCGAATGGGCCGGCATCCTGCTCGTCGGCCTGGGGGTCTTCGTGCTCGCGCTGAAGTGAAGCCCCCGCGAGACGGGTTCAGTCCTTCTTGAACAGCGGATGGATCGTGCTGTTCTTCGAGTCGTAGACCTCGGGTCCTTCGTCGATCTGCAGCGTGATGCCGATGTAGCGCTTTTCGAGCAGCGGCGCGAAATGCGCGCGCGCCGTGGCGCTCAGCGCCTCGCCGACGCGGCGCTGCACCAGCGAAGGCCGGCCGCGCGCCATGCGCAGGTTGAGGTAGGCAAAGGCATAGTCGCGCCGCCCGTCGGCCACCGCCGAATGCGCCGCCGGGTAGGCCAGCACGCGCACGCCGCCGGTTGGGAACACCGCCTGGCCGGCGTCGTCGCGCGCTGCCAGCATGGTGTCGGCGAGCTTGCGGCACAGCGCGCCCATGTCGGTCTCGGCGTCGAGCTGCGGGGTGTAGAGGATGACCAGATGCGGCATGTTCGGGCTCGCGCCGGGGGTCCGGGGGAGCGCCATTGTGCGCCTGCCGCGCCGCGTCTTTCGGCGCGCGAAGACTCGCGCAACCAAGGGGCAGGGCGGGCGCAGTATGCTCGGACG
The DNA here is from genome assembly GCA_028868875.1 of Burkholderiales bacterium. Taxonomy (GTDB): domain Bacteria; phylum Pseudomonadota; class Gammaproteobacteria; order Burkholderiales; family Burkholderiaceae_C; genus Rubrivivax. The sequence goes on from JAGWTS010000182.1 coordinate 3,618, forward strand.
AGTCCGATCTTGCGGCGCAGATGCTTCACCCGATGAGTTCGATCAAGTCCTTCCTCACCGCGTTTTCGGCTTTGGCGCTCGCTGCCTGCGCCGGCTTCGGGCCGCCGGCCGTGCCGGGGCAGAGCGAGGCCCAGGTGCTCCAGCGCATGGGCCCGCCCACCGACCGCTACGCGCTCGAAGGTGGCGCCACCCGGCTCGAGTACGCCAGCGGCCCCTATGGCCGCGTGACCTGGATGATCGACGTCGACGCCAAGGGCCGGGTGATCGACGCCAACCAGGTGCTCAACGAACTCAATTTCGCCGAGTTCCAGAAGCATGCCGCCGGCATGTCGCGCCAGGACCTGCTGCTGCGCCTGGGCCGGCCCGGCGAACGGCGCAATGGCGGCTGGCAGGGCGGCGAGGTCTGGTCCTGGCGCTACCCGACGAACAACTGCCTGTGGTTCCAGGTCTCGATCGGCGACGACGGGCTCGTGCGCGACGGCATTTACACGATCGACCCGCGTTGCGACCCGCCGACCGTGAGGGACCGTTGAGATGAAGCTCTACGGCATCCCGAACTGCGACACCGTCAAGCGCGCCCGCGCCTGGCTCGACGAGCACGGCCGGGCCTACGCCTTCCACGACTTCAAGAAGGCGGGCGTGCCCGAGGCGCGGCTCGACGATTGGCTCGCGCGCGCCGGGTGGGAGACCTTGCTCAACCGCAAGGGCACGACGTGGCGAAAGCTGGACGATGCCCGGCGCGCCGCCGTGCTCGACGCGGCGACGGCGCGCGCCTTGATGATCGAGCAGCCGAGCGTGATCAAGCGGCCGGTCGTCGAATGGGACGACGGTGAGTTGACCGTGGGCTTCGACGCCGAGCGCTGGGCCGCGCGTTAAGCGCTCACCGCGCCGCCTCGGGGCCGCGGTACGGCTGCACGGCGGCGCATCGGGCCGCGCTTCACAGCCGCACCGGCAGGCGGCGCAAGCCCCGAAAACGCAGCCGCGGATCGCGCTCCGGCGCGCCGGCCAGTTCGATGCGCGAGTAGCGCGCGATGAGCCGGCCGATCGCGATGCGCCCTTCGAGCCGCGCCAGGTTCATGCCCGAGCAGGCATGGGCCCCATGGGCAAAGGCGAGGTGGTTGTTGGGCTTGCGTTCGAGATCGAGGCGATCGGGGTCCGGGAACTCGGCGGGGTCGCGGTTCGCGGCGCCGATGGCCAGCGTGAGGAAGCAGCCTGCGGGCAGCGTGCGGTCGCTGATCTCGATCGGGGCCAGGCTCAGGCGGTTGCCGAACTGGACCGGGCTTTCGCAGCGAAGCAACTCCTCGACCGCGCTCGGCAGCAGGGCTGGGTTCGCGCCCAGATGCTCCAACGCCTTGCGATCGCGCATCAGCGCGAGCAGGCCGTTGCCGATCAGGTTGGTCGTGGTCTCGTGGCCGGCGTTGAGCAGGAAGATGCAGTTGTGCAGCAGCTCGGCTTCGCTCAGGCAGCCTTCGGCGTCGCCCCGCAGCAGCCGCGTCAGCACGTCGAGCTCGGGGTCGCCGGGCCGGCGCCGGCGCGCGTCGACGAGGCCGCGCAGATAGGCCAGGAACTCGCGCACCGCGGCATTGCCGCGATCCAGCAGGGCGGCTGAGGGCGCCGGTTCGAGCGCCGAGAGAATCGCCAGCGACCATGCGCGCAGCGGCCCGCGTTCGGCGCGCGGCACGTCGAGCAGGTTGCCGATGACCTCGATCGGGATCTGCGCCGCGTAGTCTTCGACGAGGTCGGGCGCCTCGATCCCGGCCAGACGCTCGAGCAGGCCATCGACGAGGTCGACGAGACCCGCTTCCATGCGCGCGATCGCGCGCGCATTGAGCGCGCCCATCAGGATGCGCCGCACCCGCGTGTGCAGGGGCGGATCGGAGAAGACGAGGCTGGTCGTGTGGTGCTCGAACAGCGGCGTGGGCCCGAACTTGGGACCGAACTCGCGCTGCTTGTCGGAGCTGGCCAGCGGGCTGCGGTAGACCGCGAGCAGATCGGCATGGCGCGTCAGCAGCAACTGGTTCGGCCCGAGTTCGTGCACGGGGCTGCGCGCGCGCAGTTCGGCATAGAACGGGTAGGGGTCGTCGACGAAGCCGGCCGGCGGCCGCGCGAGGTCGAACTCGAACGGGCCGGCCAATTCAATCCCCTTCGCTGCGCGCCAGATGGTCGATTGCGGCCACGACGCCGCCGCGCTGGTGCGGCACGCCCTGCACCTGGAGCGCGGCTTCGACCCCGGCGAGGCAGCCCAGGATCATCGCCTCGTTCATGTCGCCGAGGTGGCCGATGCGAAAGACGCGCCCGGCCAGCGGCCCGAGCCCGCCGGCGATCGAGACCTGGAAGCGCTCGCGCGCGACCGTGCGCAAGGCCTCGGGATCGATGCCGGGGCCGACCTCGATCGCCGTGACCGAGACCGAGCGCGCCGGAGCCTCGCGCGCGAACAGCCGCAGCGCTCCGGCCTCGCCCCAGCGCTCGACCGCGGCGTGTACCGCGCCGGCGAGGCGGCGATGGCGCCGGTGGACCTGGTCCAGCCCTTCGAGCTCGATCAGCGCCAGCGCCGCCTCGAGCCCGGCCAGGTGGGCCAGCGGCGGCGTGCCGCAGAACTTGCGGTACTGGTGCCCGGAGCGGCGCCGTTCCCAGTCGAAATAAAAGCGCGGCTGCGGGTTGTGGCGCGCGGCTTCGAGGGCGCGCGGCCTGGCGCCGACGAAGGCCAGGCCGGGTTGCGTCATCAGGCCTTTTTGCGAAGCGCCCATCACGCAGTCGGCGCCGATCGCGTCCATCGAGAACGGCGCCGCGGCGAGCGAGGCGACGACGTCGACGACGAAGAGCGCCGGATGGCGCGCGGCATCGATCGCGGCGCGGATCGCGCCGAGGTCGCTCGTGATCCCGCTCGCGGTGTCGGTGTGGACCGCGAAGACGGCGCCGATGCGGTGGCCGCTGTCGCGCCGCAGGACGTCCTCGACCGCGGCCGGGTCGATCGCATGGCCTTCGACCCAGGGCGTGCGCAAGGCCTGGCCACCGAAGGCCTCGACCTGCTCGGCCCAGCTGTTCGAGAAATGGCCGCAGCCCGGCACCAGCACCTGGGCGCCCGGGGCGACGAGGTTGGCGATCACCGCCTCCCAGCCGCCGTGGCCGTTGGCGGCGTAGAAGAAAACCTCCGCCTGCGCGCCGTCGAGCAGGCGCTTCATGCCGCTCTCGCAGGCGTCGATGAGTTGGGCCACGCGCGGGTCGGCGAGGTCGGTGGGCTGGCGCGACATCGCGTGCACGACTTCATCGGGCACATGGGTCGGCCCGGGTGAATGGAGCAGGCGGCGGCCGGGAATGCGCGGGTTCTTGGTCATGATTCCTTGCATGTTACCGAGCGACGGGGATGTTCCGGGCGCAGCGCATCCGCGGGTCGGGCAGGAATAATCGGGTCCATGGACATCCACCCCCTCGACGCCGCGCTGGACCTGCAAGCTCTGGGAGGCGACCGCCGCCTCGGCCGCACCCGGCCCGACTGGGCCAACATGGTCGGCCCTTTCGGTGGCATCACCGCGGCGCAACTGCTGCACGCGGCCTGGATCGACCCGCGCCGCCTCGGCGAGCCGGTGGCGCTGACCGTCAACTACGCCGGCCCGGTGGCCGAGGAGGAGTTCGAGATCGAGGCGCTGCCGCTGCGCACCAACCGCAGCACCCAGCACTGGTCGATGACGCTGCGCCAGGGCGGCGCGGTCTGCACCAGCGCCACGGCCGTGTTCGCGCTGCGACGCCCGACCTGGGCCGCACCCGAGCTCGCGATGCCCGCGGTGCCGCCCGCGGCCGACGTGCCGGCCGAGACCCGGCGCCCGCCGGTGGCCTGGCCCGCGCGCTACGAGTTCCGCTTCGTCGCCGGGGGCTGGCCCGACTTCCGCCGGCCGCAGGAACTGCCCGAATCGCGCAGCCTGCTCTGGGTGCGCGACGAGCCGCCGCGGGCGCTGGATTTCCAGTCCCTGGCGGCGATCGCCGACATCTTCTACCCGCGCGTGTTCCGCCGCCGCCAGCGCGCCGTGCCCGCGGGCACGGTGACCCTGACCACCTATTTCCACGCCGATGCGGCGGCGCTCGCGGCCCAGGGCGCGCGGCCGCTGCTCGCGGTGGCCCAGGGCCGGCGCTTCAACCAGGGCTTCTTCGACCAGAGCGCCGAGCTCTGGAGCGACGACGGCCATTTGCTCGCGAGCAGCCACCAGCTCGTCTACTACAAGGAATAGCGCCGCGCCGCGCTGCTAAGCTCCGGGCCCATGTTCACCGGAATCGTCCAGGGCGTGGCCCGCGTCGAAGCCCTCGCCGACCGGCCCGGGCTGCGCAGTTTCAGCCTCGGCTTCCCGCCCGGCTTCGGCCAGGGGCTGGCCATCGGCGCGAGCGTCGCGGTCGACGGCGTGTGCCTGACCGTGACCGCGCTCGAAGGCGCCGACCGCGCCCGCTTCGACGTGATGCAGCAGACCCTGGGACTCACGACCCTGGCCGCGCTCGAGGCCGGCAGCCGCGTCAACGTCGAGCGCGCGGCGCGCGACGGCGCCGAGATCGGCGGCCATCCGCTGTCGGGCCACGTCGACGCGCTGGCCACGATCGCCGCGATCCGCCGCCCCGAGAACAACCACGTGCTGCGCCTGACGCTGCCCGAGCGCTGGATGCGCTACGTCTTCGCCAAGGGCTACATCGCGCTCAACGGCGCGAGCCTGACGGTGGCCGAGGCCGACCGCCGCGCCGGCTGGTTCGAGGTCTGGCTCATCCCCGAGACGCTGCGCATGACGACCTTCGGCGACAAGGGCGAGGGTGCGGCGATCAACGTCGAGATCGAGCGCTCGACCCAGGTCTTCGTCGACACCGTGCGCGACACCCTCGAAGAACGCCTCGGCCCCTTGCTGCCGGCGCTCGAAGCCCTGCTGCGCGAGCGCGGGCTTAGCACCGACGCGCTCGCGGCGCCGGCGCCCCTGCCGCGGCCCTGAAGCGTCGTTTCGAGGCGTTCGGCTGGGTCCGGCTGGTCGCAGCGGAGGCCGTGCGCCCGGGCACCCATTGGGCACCGGCCGAGGCCTTGCCCAGAATCGCGACCGCGCTGGATGGCCCGGGCACCTTCTCCCGCGCCGGCTGAATCTCAGGCGCCGTGGCGCCCGGCGCCGGCTGCGAACTGCGCGGCGCCTTGCAGCCCTTCTGCGTGCACGACATCGTGGCCGGCCGCGCCTTCGCGCCGCAAGGCCTCGGCCAGCGGCAGGTCCCATTGGCCGAAGGCCGAGTCCCGGTCGGCGCTCAGGCAGGCCTGCGGAAACCCCGCAATCTGCTGCGCAAGCATCAACGCGGTGTCGAGCGCGCGGCCGTCGTCGACGACGCGGTTGGCCAACCCGATCGCAAGCGCCTCGTCGGCGGCGACCGCGCGCCCGGTGAGGATCATGTCCAGCGCCCGCCCCATGCCGACGAGGCGCGGCAGGCGCACCGTGCCGCCGTCGATCAAGGGCACGCCCCAGCGCCGGCAGAAGACGCCGAAGACGGCGCTGCGCGCGGCGACGCGAAGGTCGCACATCAGCGCCAGCTCGAGCCCGCCGGCCACGGCATAGCCTTCGACCGCGGCGATCACCGGCTTGGCGAAGGCCATGCGCGTCGGCCCCATCGGGCCGGCGCCGCTGCCGTCGGCGCTGACGCGGTTGCGGCGCGCCGGCTCGGCCATCGCGGCGAGGTCGGCGCCGGCGCAGAAATGGCCGCCGCCGCCGTGCAGCACCGCGACCCGGCGTCCGGGGTTGGCCTCGAATTCCTCAAAAGCCGCGCGCAGGGCCTCGGCGGTGGGGCCGTCGACCGCATTGCGGCATTCGGGGCGGTGCAGCGTGATGGTGCTGACGAAACCGTCGTGGGCCAGGGTGACAGCAGGCATCGGCATCTTTCGGGTGCGGAGGCCGGCGGCGCCGGCCTTCAGGGCACGAAACGGTAGCCGAATCCGCTTGGCAGAGCGAGGCGATGCGGGTCCGGAATCGCGTCGGTGTCGACGAACTTGCGCGAGGCCGAGCGCCAGCCTGTGATTGTCATCGTCGAGTTCTGCGCCGCGCATGATTCGCCAGGCGCCGGGCGCCGGGCGCTGGGCGCCGAGTGTTGGCCAGATCCGCTCGTGCGCGGGCCGATTGCGGTGCCCTGCCAGGCTCGGCCGCCGGGGTGATCGCCGGGTCTTGCACATCCGCGGGGCGCGAGATCCGGCAGCAGGCCGCCGCGGCCGCCATTCACTTCTGGGGCCGCGCCGGCGGCAATGCGCGCATCAGCGCGGGCTTTCGGCAGACCTGCGCGCGCTGGCGCCCAGGCGGTGCGCGACGCGGCTTCGCTTGCGCCGAGTTCGCGTGCCTCAGGCTGAACTATTCCTCCGAAGCCGCATTCCAGGCCGCCTGCCGCACCCCTTCCTCGCTCTCGATCTGCGCCATCACCCGGTCCAGTTCCTCGGCCTGCACGCTGGTGGCGTAGAGCGTGAACTCGATCTCCACGTCCTCGTCGCCGAAGGCGTGCTGATCGACATCGCGTACCGGGTATTTCGCGGCTTCGAGCAATTGCTCGAGCTTCTCGCGCAAATCGGCCTGGCGCTCGCGCTCGCAGACCAGCACGACACGGTAGGTGGCCTCGGCCAGCGCCTCGCGCATCGGTTGGCGGTTGATGCGGTTGACCACGGGCCGCAGCAAGGTGTTCGCAGCCAGCACGAACAAGGCCGCCATCACGGCTTCGCCGATCAGGTCGGCGCCGGCGCAGCAACCCACCGCGGCCGAGCCCCAGAGCGTGGCCGCGGTGTTCAGGCCGGTGATGTTGGCGCCTTCCTTCATGATGGCGCCCGCGCCCAGGAAGCCGATGCCCGAGACCACGTAGGCCATCACCTGGACCGCGCCCTGGCTGCCGCCCGAGATCTCCTGCATCCGCGCGCCCACGTGGACGAAGACCGCGGCCCCCACCGCCACCAGCGTGTTCGTGCGCAGCCCGGCAGTGCGCTGGCGGATCTGGCGCTCGAGGCCGATGAGCCCGCCGAGCGCAAAGGCCGTGGCCAGGCTCACGCCGGTATCGACCAGGGAGGCGAGGTTGAAGTTGTGCAGCGCCTGCATCATCGGTGTCGCCCCGGCTGCTTCAGAAGGCGGCGTGCAGGCGCAGGCCGTAGACGTCCACCGGCCCGCGCTCGGGGTTGTAGCCGGGGTTGTTCACGCGCTGGAAGTCGGCCGTGACGCTGACGCCGGGGCCGAGCTGGAAGGCGTAGTAGGCCTCGACGATGCGCTCGTCGGCGTAGCGCGGCAGCCGGCCGTCGCCGACCAACAGGCCGAGCCCGCCGGCCGCGAGATACGCGCGCCCCGGGCCCTGCAGGGCGTTGCGTACCAGCGCCAGGCCGAGGATGTCGCCGGCGCGTTTCCAGCGCGCGCCGTCGATCGCCAGGCCGCTCGCGACGGAGCGGTTCACGTCGGTGAAGTCGAAG
>JAGWTS010000546.1 GCA_028868875.1 Burkholderiales bacterium
CCGCCGCGCTGCTCGCGGCGCCGGTCGACGCCACGGCGCTCATCCGCAGCATGTTCCAGGCGCAAGGCGGGCGCCCGGCGCCGGGCGGCGGCATGCTGCCGGCCGACTGGCTCGACGCCTCCCTGCTGCAGCGCGCGCTGCGCCGTGTCAGCGGTGCCGAGGCGGCGGCGGGCTGGCTGCGCTATGGCGACCCGGCGGGCGACATCGGCCTGCGCCAGGCGCTTTCGAGGCGGCTTGCCGACCTCGGCATCGGCGTGCCGGCGGCGCAGATCGTGACCACGGTGGGCGCGACCCATGCGCTGGACATCGTCTCGCGCAGCCTGCTGCGCCCGGGCGATGCGGTGCTCGTCGACGAGCCGGGCTGGGCGATCGAGTTCGCCCGCCTTTCGCACGCCGGCATGCGCCTGCTGCCGGTGCCGCGCGGCGCCGACGGCCCCGATCTCGAGGTGCTCGAAGCCCTGCTGCGCGCGCACCGGCCGCGGCTGTATGCCACGGTCTCGGTGCTCCACAACCCCACCGGCTGCTCGCTCTCGCCCGCGGCCGCGCACCAGGTGCTGCGGCTGGCCGAGGCCTACGACCTGACGATCGTCGAGGACGACACCTATTCGTGGATGGCGCCGCCGCACGCCACCCGGCTGGCCCAGCTCGACGGGCTGCGCCGCACGGTCTACGTTTCGGGCTTCTCGAAGATCCTGACGCCGCAATGGCGCGTCGGCTACCTGGCGGCACCGGCGGCGCTGGTCGAGCGCATCGTCGACACCAAGCTGCTCTCGACGCTGACCACCCCGGGCCCGCTCGAGCAGGCGGTCGCGGTCTGCCTCGACCAGGGCCTGCTGCGGCGCCACGCCGAGCGCGTGCTGCAGCGCCTGGCCGCCGCGCGCTCGCGCACCGAGCGCCTCGCGCACGAGGCCGGCTGCCGTTTCGTGACGCCGCCGCGCGGCCTGTTCGGCTGGATCGACACCGGAGTCGACACCGAGCGCCTGGCGCAGACCCTGCTCGACGAAGGCTGGCTCACCGCGCCCGGCGCGCTCTTCCACGCCACGCCGCGCCCGACCTCGCTGATGCGCATCAATTTCGCGACCTCGCAGGACCTGCGCTTCTGGCGCGCCCTGCGCAGCGCCCGCGGCGCCTGAAGCGGCCGCGTACCATTCACGTTGCGGATGCAAACGAGCCGTCCACGCATCGGAGCGACATCGCCTTGATCTTCGAATCCACCTTGCCCTTCGGGGCCCCTGAATTGCTGCGCACCAGCGATTTCAGGCGCGGCGTCGAAGAATCGGTCCGCACCGGCGAGACTGCGGGCCGCATCAGCGGCCTGTCCAGCCTCAGCCCGTCGCTGGCGCAGGACTTGATGCGCTTCGAATCGGTGCGGCCGCCCACGGACGGGTTCGACGTGCTCGAGGTGCTGGCCGCCTGCGTGCGCCACTCGAGCAGCCTGCTGCTGCACCTGGAGGACGGCGAACGCGTGGTGCCGCTCACCGTATTCCCGATCGCGGGCCTCGTTCACAACCCGGTGCCGATGGAACAGTTCCTGGCCGGCCGGCTGCTCGACCTGGCGGTGATCCACGTCGAGCCGGCCTTGCTGCGCCCGCCCGGCCATGCCGACCCGGCGCTCGTCGGCGAACTCGAGCGCTACACCCCGATCGGCCCCCTGCTCTGGGAGCTGGCCTTGCGCGGCGGTCGCGAGGAACTGCTGCCGCAGATCGCCGGCTCGGCCGCCTACCGCATCTCGCCGGCGATGGAGTTGCGCGGGCTGGCGTACGGCGGCACGCTCGCCGCCGCGGTGCAGCGCCTGCAGAAGACGACGACGAATCTGCGCGAAATCTCCGAATGGCCGGGCTTCGACCGCGCGCGCGCGATGCGGCTGCTCAATGCGCTGTATCTTCAGGCGGGGCTGATCGTCACCCGCACCCACCCGGCCGCGACCAACGAAGGCTGGTTCAGCGGCTCGCGCTGAGAGCCTCCCAGCGCTCGAGGGCCTGCATCAACTCGTCTTCGATCGTGTCGTGGCGGGCCTGGAGTTCGCCCACGCGCTGCGGCTCGCTGACGTAGACCTCGGCGCCGGCCAGGCGCTCGGCGATCTGCTTCTGCTCGGTTTCGAGCGCCTCGATGCGCGCGGGCAGGGCCTCGAGTTCGCGCTGTTCCTTGTAGCTGAGCT
>JAGWTS010000183.1 GCA_028868875.1 Burkholderiales bacterium
AAGCGGATGCGGCGGTCGATCTCGCGCAGCCGGCGCTTGCCGTAGATGTAGTCGCCGTTCTCGCTGCGGTCGCCGTTCTTGGCGGCCCACGACACGGCCTCGACGACCTTGGGGCGCTCGACGTCGAGCAGCGTCATCAGCTCCTCGCGCAGGCGGCGCCAGCCCGCCGGCGTCATGTAGTTGCGCGCGCCGGCCGGTAGCGGCGGCAGGCCGGCGGCGCCGTCCTCGTCGTCGTCTTCGGCGTCGGACTCCCGGGTGAAGGCCTTGCTCATCGCGCGCGCTCGCCGGGGAAAAAGGTCGGCGGGGTCACTTCACCACGTCGATCTTCGCTTCTGCCGCGCCGAAGCTCTCGTCGCAGGCGCCGCTGCTCGGGCAGATCGTGCGGCCCGCGAGAATGGGCTGGCTGCCCTTGTACGCGGCCATGATCTTCGCGGCGTCGGCACCGTTGGGCAGGGCCCGCATCGCGCCCGCCTTGGTCGGCTCGAGCCCGCTGTAGTCGCGCTGGCGCGCCGTGACCAGGGCCAGCATCGCGCCCGCGCCCGGGGGCTCGGAGGCCTGCAGGTAAACGCCGTCGCCGCTCGGGAAACGGTAGCGCTGGCCGGCACGCAGCTTGATCGTCCCCGAGACCGTGTTCGGCAGCAGTTGCAGCAGCCCGCCGCTGCCGTCGTAGACGAAGACGTAGAGGTAGCCCTCGCGGGCCGACTGGAGGTCGAAGGCGAGTTCGTCCTTGCCGATGCGCAGCGTGTTGCGCCGTACCTTCAGCTGCAGCGCGTATTCGGGCGCCTGGGCGGCGAGGAGGCGGTCGAACTCGTGCAGCGGATCGAGGCCGGCCGGCGGCGCGGGCGCCGGGGCGGCGGCACTCGGAGCCTGCGCTGGCGCTACGGCGGGTGCGGGCTCGGGTGCCGGCGTGGGCGTGGGTGCCGGAGCCGGCGTCGCGGGGGTCGCCGTTGGCGGGGCAATCGCCACCGGCGGCGCCGCGACTGCGTGTGGCGCCGGCGCCAGCATCTTGTAGGCGCCGAAAGCGAGCGCTGCGACGACGACCGCACCGCCGCCGATCGCGAGCATCGGCCCGTTCGATCGCGCCGCTGCAGCCGGCCCAGCCGCCGCTTGCAAAGCCGCAGGCGCTCCTTGCGCATTCGGCACGGCAGCCGCCACACGCGGAAGTGGAGCAGCAGGCGCCGAGGGCGACCGGGCCGGCGCCGTTGGCGTCGCGCCGGCGGTGAGGCCCAGGTCGGCGCGCAACTCGGCGATGCTCTGGGTGCGCCCCTCGGGCCGGACGATGAGCGCGCGGTCGATCGCCGCGAGAAAGCGTTCGCTGTAGCGCCCGGCCGCGCACTCGACGAGCGGCACGTAGGTGTCGTTGAGCAGCCGCCCGACCGAAGGCGGCGGGGTCTTGCCGGTGATCGCGTAATAGACCACCGCTGCCAGCGCATAGACATCGGTCCAGGCGCCCTGCTTCATTCCCGGGATCTCGGCGTACTGTTCCACCGGCGCGTAGCCCGGCTTCAGGATCACGGTCAGCGCCTGCGTCATGTCGCCGATGACGCGGCGCGCGGCGCCGAAGTCGAGCAGCAGCCAGCGCTGGTTGGCCGCGAGCAGCATCACGTTGTCGGGCGCGATGTCTCGGTGGTAGCACTGCTGGGCGTGGATGACCTCGAGCGCCTCGGTCAGCGGATCGAGCAAGGCGAGCAGCCAGGCCTCGTCCGGCGCGGCGCCGAGTTCGCGCAGCCGGTCCTTCAGCGTGATGCCGTCGAGCAGCGGCATCACCATGTAGGCTGTGCCGTTGGCTTCCCAGAAGCGGTAGACCTTGACCAGCGACGGATGGTCGAAGCTCGCGAGCAGGCGCGCTTCGTTGATGAAGCTCTTGAGGCCCGCCTCGAAGGTCTCGCGGTGGCGCTCCGACTTGACCTGGACCCGGCTTTGCGTGCTGCGCGACGAGAGCGACGAAGGCATGTACTCCTTGAGCGCCACCTTGCGCTGGAGCGAATGGTCGTAGGCCATGTAGACGATGCCGAAGCCGCCCTCGCCGATCTCGGAGGTGATCTCGAACTCGCCCAGGTAGGTGCCGATGGGCAGGCCGTTGCCGTGCTCGGACTCGAACCCGGACGGCGCCCCGGCGAGCCCTGCGGCCGCGGTGTCCGCGCCGGGCTCGCCGAGGACGGTGCGTTCGTCGGAAGGCGCCGCAGCCGCTGCAGGCTGGGCAGACTGAGGGGAGCGGATGACCGTGCGGTCGTCGTCGTCGTCGGGATCGCGATCGGAATCGGCAGCCATGGTCAGATTGTCGCGCCAAGGAGGTTGCCGATCGCCGCGGCGGCGGGCAGGCCGCGCGACACGAGCAGGCGCCGGCCGCCGAGTTCGGTGCTGGCGAACCAGTAGGCGCGCCCGGCCGCGCGCTCGCGCCACAGCGCCTGCGCTTCCGCGCCGATCGCGGCGCCGGCATCGAGCCCCGGCGCCTGCGCCCAGACCGCCACCGCGCCCGACGCCGACGGCAGCGCGGGGGCCTCGGCCACCGCGTCGAGTTCGGGGCCGGCCATGCGCGCGAGCTCGGCTTCGAGGCGATCGAGCGCCCAGTCCTCGAGCAAGGCGTCGGCCGCCAGGTCGTCGAGCCGCGCCAGCCAATGCCAGAGCGACTGCATCTGCCCGGTCGTGGCCGGGCGATCCCCGAGCGGCAAGGCCAGCGTGAACGGAAAGTAGCGCCCGACCCGGTCGACCGAAGGCATCAACACCCCGGCCCAGGCGCCCTGCCCGGCCGCGCCCGGGAGCACGCCGGGCATGAGCAGGAAGCGCCAGCTCGGGCTCGCGAGATAGGCGTCGAGCCAGCCGTCGGCGTCGCCCTCGCGCAGCGCGAGCAGGCCGGCGGCGAGCCAGCCGTCCCAGGGCTCGATGAAGCCGGCGTCGAGCCGGCGCGAGGCGAAGTCGCCCAGCGACGGCAGCTTGCCGTGCCAGCCGGGGACGGCAGCGTCGGCGCTCACAGCGAAGCGGGGCAGCGGAACTGCTTTATTTCCTTCATCTGGAACGGGTTGAACACGCTCGACAGGATGACGTCGATGCGCGCGCGCTTGCCGTCCAGGTTCAGCACGACGCTGAACTTCTCGGGCACGCCCGAAGGCTGGACCTCGAAGCGGTCGAACAGGCGGAACAAGGCCCAGGGGCCGTCGAACATCGCGAGCGGCCCGGCGTTGCCGAGCCCGGTGCTGAGCTTGACCTGCGAAGCCAGGCGCTGGCTCGGCCAGTTGACCGTGATCGAAGGGCCGCCGCTGGTGAGCTTCTGGACCTGGCCGTCGATGTCGAGGTCGAGCTCCTTCAGGCTCGGCTCGATCTCCGCGAGCTTCATCTCGATGCGGATTGCGGGCACCTTGCCGCCGCCGCGGAAAAAGGCGTCACGTATGCGCGCCGCGCGCTGGAAGTCGGCGAGCGCCGCGGGCGCGACCGGGCGGCTGCCGTCGCCCAGGGGCTTGTAGGTCCAGGTCGGGCCCGAGGTGTCGACGATCGGCGCGAGGCGGCGCTGGAAGAAGTCGTCGAGCAGGCCGCCGACGCCGAAGAGGCTGCCCAGGTCGTCGGGCAGGACATCGGCGCGCGACCCGCTGGCGAAGGGGTAGCGCCCGGTGATGGCGCGGTTGCAGGCGTCGGTGATGGGCTTGAGCTCGTCGGTCATGCTCGCGCGGTCGGCGTTGCGCGCCTGGTTCGTGCCGGCGTCGGCCAGGGTCGCGAGCATCGTGCGCACCGGTTCGGGCTGCTGGGCCGCTGCGGCCTTGATCTTGTCGGCCGCGCCACCCGGCGGCGGCGGCGAATGCGTGGCCTGGGCCTGCTTCACCGCGGCGAGCTGGTTGTAGACCTCGCCGAACATCTTCAGCGTGTCCTCGATCGGCGCCGGCTGGCCCGCGACCTGGCGATGCAGCGCCGCGAAATGGTCGTCGACGACGGACTCGATCGGCCCGCCCCCGCCGGCCGGCGCCGGGGCCGCGCCGGCGAGTGCGGCGGCATCGGCCTTGGCCTTGTCGGCGAGCTTGTCGAGCGCATTCGCCGCACCGGGCGCGGGCACGAGCGTGGTCTCGGCCGTCACCGCGCGCAGCCAGGCGGCGAGCGGGGAATCCGCCGGCGACGAGACGATGCGCGCGACCTCGATGCTGCGGTCGAGACCGCCGAGCTGGACGAGCTGGACGTCGGCCAGGTACTTGTCCCAGGTCTTGATGTAGTCGGCGAAATACAGGCGCTTGACCTTGTCGGTGAGATCGCGGCCGACCGCGATGTCCTTCAGCTGCGCCGGGTCCGACTTCAGCCCCAGCACCCAGGATTCCTCGCGCCCGAGCTGCAGCGCGGCCTTCTGCACCGCGGGCTCGAAGCTCTTCTCGTAGCCCGCCTTCGTATAGAAGCCCGAGATGCCCTTGGTCATGGGCTCGCCGCTGGCGCGCACGAAGACCTGCTGGGCGTTCGGACCGGCCGCGCCGGCGACCGTGAATTCGGGCTCCTCGCCGGCCCGGTACTGGCGCCGGATGCGGCTGTAGACGCGGTATTCCAGCGGGTAGGAGACGAGCATGTCGCGCACGCTGGCGACGAGGGCGTTGTCCTGCGCCAGCGCGGTGGGCGGCGCGCCCTGCGCCAGCAAGGCGTCGAGATGCGAGTCGAGCTGGCTGCGCTGGTCGGGCGCCATGTTCGGGTAGTTTCGGTCCCAGTCGAGGGTGATCCAGGCGCGCAGCGTGGCGGCGTCGAACTGCTCCGGGTCGTGCAGCATCAGGTAGGTCTTGAGCGCCTCGTAGGCGTTCTCGAGGTTGTCCTTGTTGGCCGCGCGCAGCCGCTCTTCGAGCCGGCGCTCGATGCGCGGCGCCAGCGCCTTTTGCAGCAGCCGCTCGTAGGCCAGGTGCGCCGCGGCGTCGAGCTTGTCGCCCTGGTACAGCCCGAGGCCGTTCAGCAAGGGTGGCCGGGCGAGGTCGAAGGCGTCGGTCCTGGCCGCGTCGCGCACCTGGCTGAGCACCGCGGGCAGCGGCGCCACGTCGGCGGTGGTGGGCGGCGGCAGCGCGTTCACCGCGTCCTGCAGCGCCGGAATCCGCGCCTGCACCTGGGCCGCGTAATCGAGGTTGCGCGCGCGGCTCACGGCCCAGCCGGCGAGCACGACCACGCTGGCCAGGCCGATGGCGCCGGCCGTCGCCGCGCGCAGCGTGCGCCGGCGCCGCTCCGCCGCGGGGTCGATGACGCCCAGGCCGCGTTCGGCGAACACCACGTCGGCGAGCAGGCGGTGCAGGAAGAAGCTCTTGCCGCGCCCGCCGGGAATCGCCGCCGCGCGCGGGTCGATGCCGAACGAGCGCCCGAGCGCGCCCATCACGCGGTCGATCGGCGAGCCTTCCTGGGTGCCGCTGGTGAAGTAGACGCCGCGCACCTGGGGCGTGTTCTCGACCTGGCCCCCGCCGCCGAAGACCTGCTGGAGAAAGTCGCCGAGCAGCGATTGCAGCGCGGCGAACTCCTGCGGGAAGGCGAACATCGCGGCGCGCTTTTGCACGTCGCGCTCGGCTTCCATGCGCTCGACGAGTTGCTCGACGAGGCGCTTCTGCAGGCCCTGGTAGAGCGCCGCGAAATCGCGCAGCGGCTCGTCGGCCGGGGTGTCGAGGGCGAAGGTGAAGCCCCAGACCTGGTCGCGCTCGTCCTTGTTGAGCGCCTCGAAGCTCTCGTTGAAGCCGCCGATCAGGTCGGCCTTGGTCACGAGCACGTAGACCGGCGCGCGCAGGCCGAGCTTGGCCTGCAGCTCCTGCAGCCGCGCGCGCAGCTTGGCCGCATGCTCCTGGCGCTCGGCCGGGCCTTGCTGCAGCAGGTCCTGCACATTGACCGTGAGCAGCACGCCGTTGATCGGCTGGCGCGGGCGCGTCGACTTGAGCAGGGCCAGGAACCGGTCCCAGGCGCTGGCGTCGACCTCGCGGTCGCTTTCCTGCGTGGCGTAGCGCCCGGCGGTGTCGATCAGCACCGCGTCCTTCGTGAACCACCAGTCGCAATTGCGCGTGCCGCCCACGCCTTGCACCGCGGCCTTGGCGCCGTCGCCGAGGAGGAACTGCAGCCCGGCGTGCATCAAGGCCGTGGTCTTGCCCGAGCCCGGGGCGCCGACGAAGATGTACCAGGGCAGCTCGTAGACGAACTGGCCACCGCCGAACCAGGACCGCCCGCCGCTGGCCTTCAGGCGCTGCAGCGCGGCCTCGAAGCGCTGCGCCAGCACCTGGGCTTCCTTGTCGCTGGCCGAGGGGCCGGCGGCCATGCCGGCGAGCAAGGCGGCGTTGGTCTTGCGCCGCTTCCAGGCCTTCCACGCCAGGCTGCCGATCCACACGAGCCACAGCAGGGCCAGCACGGCGATGCGCATCCACAAGCCTTCGAGCGGGCGCAGCTTGCCGATGGCGATCAAGGGGCCGATCCACCAGACGAGGGCCGACAGGGCCAGCAGGCCGATCGTGCCGAGCACGGCCGGGCTCAGCAGCCATTGGAGAAATCGTTTCATCGCTCGGACTTCTTCATTTCGCGGCTGCGACCGACAGCGTGATCTCCACGCGGCGGTTCTTGGCTCGGCCCTCGGGCGTGGCGTTGTCGGCCACCGGCTCGGTGTCGGCGCGGCCTTCGGCGGTAAGCCGGTCCGGCTTGACGGTGGCCGCAAGCAGGTCGCGCACGGCCTCGGCGCGCGCCTTCGACAAATGCCAGTTCGACGGGAAGCGCAGCGTGCGGATCGGCACGTTGTCGGTGTGGCCGCTGATCAGCACCTTGCCAGGAACCTGGTTCAGCGCCGCGGCGATGCGCTGGAACAGCGGCACCGCGCGCGCCGCGACCTGGGCGCTGCCGGGGTCGAACAGCGAATCGCCGTGCAGGGTGACGATCGAGCTGTCCGCCAGGTCGCGCACCTGGACCGAGCCGGCGCCGATGTCGGTCTTCAGCAACTGCGCCAGGCGCGGCGGCGGGGCCGGCGCCGGTACTGCGGGCGGCGGCGCCGGCGGCGCGACCGCAGCCTTCGCGTCCAGCGTCTGCAAGGCGCTGAAGGTGGCATCGGTCTGGACGTTGGTGGCGATGCGCAGGCCGATGAAGACGAGCATCAGCAGCAGCGCCGCGGCCGCGGCCAGCACCCACATCGGCACGCCGTCGCGCAGGCGCTGCGGCGCCGCGGCCACGCCCTGCCATTGGGTCGAGAGCGTCTTGTCGCTCGGCCCCGACTGCTGGCGCAGCATCTGCGCCAGGCGCTCGCGCACGCTGTCGAGTTGCTGGCGGCCGTTGTCGAGCACGCGGTAGCGGCCTTCGAAGCCGAGCGAGAGCGCGACCCACACGAGCTCGAGCAGGTTGCGGTTCTGGGCCGGGTTCTCGGCCAGGCGGCTCAGGAGCTGGAACACCTTCTCGCCGCCCCAGGCCTCGTTGTGGTACTGGACGAGCAGGCTTTGCGACGACCAGGCGCCGGAGCCGCCCCAGGGCGTGCTCGAAGCCGATTCGTCGAGCAGCGTGCACAGGATGTAGCGCGCCGCGACGACCTGCTCGTTGGGCAGGTTCTGCGCCCGCGCGGCGGCCTCGAAGCGGCGCACCGATTCGGCGAGCGAGGCGCGCAGGGCTTGCGGGTTCGGGTGCCGGACCATCGCCCGCAGCCGCGGCGCGGCGGCGAGCAGCGGCGCCGCGGCTTGCACCAGCGGGTTCAGGCTCGCATAGGCGGGCAAATCGCCGACCCCGGCATCGGCCGCAGGGGCCCAGCCCGAAGCCGCCGCTGCAGGAGCGGCTGGGGCAGCCGGCGCGCGCGGGCCGCGCCCGGCACTGGGCTTGATGACGGTGCGGTCGGATTCGAAAGCAGCGAAGGGGTCGGGCTTCGGGTCTTGATCGCTCATGGATCGCCTTTAACCGCGGATGGCCCAGAACTCGAGCGCCAGGCCCGGGAAGTCGCCGGCGATGTGCATCGCCAGGCCGCCCGAGGTTTCGAGCTGCTTCCACAACTCGTTGCCGCGCGTCTCGAGCTCGAAATAGGTGAATCCGGCGTGGAACGGAATCTGGCGCGGCGCCACCGGCAAGGCGCGCAGCGTGACCCCCGGAAGTTGCAGGCTGACGAGGTCGCGCAATCGCTCGGCCGGGCCGATCTTGACCTGGGTCGGGAAGCGCGCGCGCAAGGCATCGCCCGGCATCTGGGCGTTGACGGCGAGCACGAAGGCGGCGCTGCGCAGCAGTTCCACGTCGCCGATGAGGGCGATGCGCACGCCGTGCTTGCGCTCCTGCAGCTCGATCGGCACCGCCGTCTGTTCGAGCACCGCCGAGAGCGACTGCCGCAGGTCGGCGATGAGCGGGCGAAAGCAGCCGGCAAGATCATCGTGGCGGTATTCCGGATAGGCCGGCGGGCGGCGTGGATCGCGGAAGGTGGAGAGTTCGCCCGCCAGCCCCAGGCACAGGTCGTACAGGCGCTCGGGGTGCAGCAGCGGCAGGCGCTGCAGGTGCGCGAACATCGGCGCGTGGCGGTTGACCACCTGCAGCAGCAGGAAGTCGGCGATCTCGCCGACTCCGGCGCGCCCGGGCTGGGCCAGGCGTGCGGCAAGGGCCTCGCCGCGCTGGTGCAGCATGCCGTGGACTTCGCGCAGCCAGCCGTCGAGCACCGTTTGCGCCGGGGCATGCAGCATCGGCGCGACGTAGCCCGTGTCCAGCGTCACGCGGCCATCGGCGCGGCGCTCGACGACGCGGGCCACGCCGATCGCGGTATAGCCTTCGTTGGCATCACGGGCCAGCATCAGGCGCAGGTTCAGGCGCCCGATCTGCAGCGGCGCTTCGCGCAGGCTCGTCGCATGGCTGTCCGCGACATCGACATCGGCGGCGCGAAAGCGCGGCGGCATCGAACCGGCGCCGGCCTCGACATCGCTTTCGGCGACACCCGGGCGCGCCAGCGGCACCGCGATGACGACGATCTCGTCGCGCGCATCGGCCGGCACCTCGAGCGCGGCCGGCGCGGGGTCGTCTCCGGGAACGGAAAACGCGGTGCCGTCGGGCAGCACGCCGCGCGCCGAAGAGAGCGCGAGCTTGCCTTGCAACAAGGCCGCCTCGTCGAGCTGCAGCGAGAAGAAGCCCCAGGGCCAAGGCACGGCGGCGGCGAGCCGCGACTCGAGCTGGCGCGCAACGAAGCGGTCTTGTTGCTGGAAATGCTGCGGCTGAAGGAACATGCCTTCGGTCCACATCACCTTGTTGTGCCAGGTCATCGGTGTCGCTCTCGTGCTGGATCTTCTTCGACGGGCGAGCTCGGCGCGCCAGGAGAGCGACGAACGATACACGGCCCCATCCATGCCGTCATCCGTTGCGGCATTAATGCCGATCGTGGCGCATGCCGGGGAGTTCGCGCGGCTGCCGAGAAGCAGATCGGGCGCCGCTTGCCGACGTCCTGAAGCGCTGCGCCACGCTTTTAGGGAATCATCTCGGTGACCTGGCCGGGGAAGCTGATCGTGATCACGCCGGCCCAGGCGCAGTTGAGGGTCGAGCTGTTGTTGAGGCCGGGCTGATTCGCGACCATGACCGTCGGCGACCCCGGCACCCAGGGCGCCGGAATGACGGGCACGCAGGGCATCGGGGTCAGGACGCCGAGCGCCGCTGCGGTCGCGGCCGCCACCTGGGGGTTCGCCAGGCTCATGCACATGCCGAAGGGCGGGATGTTCAACATCGGCACGTTGTCCATGATGTTGCCCGCGGGCTGGTTGCTGGTGACGATCATCTTCGGCGTCGCCGAGAACGTGGACGGCGCCACGCCGAAGCTGCACATCATCATGGCGCCGGTGCAGACGTGAATGCCCATCGCTGGTCCCTCCGGAATCAGGCCTGGTCGGTCCAGACCACGAGCGCGCTGAAGTTGTCGTGGCTGCTCTTGTGGGCCGCCGCGCGCAGCACCTGGGAGGCCAGGGCGTCGAGCCATTCGCGCGGCGTCGACGACTCGGCGAGCGTGGCCTCGAGCGTGGAGTCGTCGACGTATTCCCAGAGCCCGTCGGTGCAGAGCAGGAAGATGTCGCCCGGGTCGACGCCGTCGCCGCCGTCGCCGCTGCTGACCTCGAGCATCTCGGGAGCCAGTCCCAGCGCCGAGCGCAATTCGCTGCGCTTGGGGTGCTGGCGCACCTCGCCCTCGGCCAGCATGCCGGCGTCGACGAGCGACTGCACGAGGCTGTGGTCGCGGGTGCGATTGTGCAGCCGGCGGCCGCGGAACCAGTACATGCGCGAGTCGCCGGCATGGGCCCAGTGGACGCGATGGCCGACGAAGTCGATGACGAGGCAGACCACGGTGCTGTGCATGTCGGCACGCGCGGTGCCGGGCTCGCGCTGGTCGATCAAGGCCTCGTTGGTCTCGCGCAGGAGGCGGCCGAGCGCGGCGCCGTCGGCCGTGGGCCGGCTCGCAAAGCGACCGATGAGCTCCTGCACCGTCAGGCGCGAGGCGACATCGCCCCCGCCGTGGCCGCCGGCGCCGTCGGCGAGCACGCAGCAGAGCTGGTTCTCCGAATGCCAGTGGCCGCACGCGTCCTCGTTGTACTTGCGACCGCCGGGGTCCGACAACAAGGCGACTTCGAGTGCAAGCATGGAGTTCACCTCGGACCGGGTTCACCGTGGAGAAGGTCGAGCTGGGCCTCGTAGGCGCGCACGAAGGCCTTGCCGAACAGTTCCTCGAAATCGTCCTGCGCCTCGGACGAGAGCTGGCCGAACAGCTCCTGGAAGAGCTCCCACAGGCGCGCCTTGCGGCCGGCAGGGATCAGGCTGTCGAGGGCGGAGCGGCGCGTGAGCTTGGCCTCGAGCTGCTTCGGATCGAAGCGCTGGAGCACGCCGTCGAGCGCCGCCTTCATGCCCGCCATGACCGCGATCTGGTGCGCGCGCAGGTCGTCGAAGGCGTCGCGCAGCGCCGGTGCCGCGGCCATGAAGCCCGGCGTCGCCGGGCCCAGCAGGTGGTTCAGCGCGACCTCGACGGTGGGCGAGAACTTCAGCGGGTTGTTCTCGCGCGCGACGATCATCGTCATCTCGGCGCGCA
>JAGWTS010000184.1 GCA_028868875.1 Burkholderiales bacterium
ATCCTGGCCGACCAGTTCCTGCAGCATTTCGACGGCATGTCGATCGGCTCGAACGACCTGACCCAGCTCACGCTCGGGCTGGATCGCGATTCCGGCCTCGAGCAGCTCGCCGGCGATTTCGACGAGCGCGACCCGGCCGTGAAGGCGATGATCTCGCGCGCCATCGCCGCCTGCCGCGCGACCGGCAAGTACATCGGCATCTGCGGCCAGGGGCCGAGCGACCATCCCGACTTCGCCGACTGGCTCGCGGGCGAGGGCATCGTCTCGATCTCGCTGAACCCCGACACCGTGGTCGACACCTGGCAGCGGCTGGCCGCGAACTGAAGCCGAAGGCGCGCGCGAGGTGGGCTACTGGCGGCGCAACGGCAGGCTGATCGGCGCGCTGCTGGCGGTCTGGTTCGGCGTGACCTTCGGCGTCGCCTTCTTCGCGCGCGAGCTGGACTTCGACTTCTTCGGCGCGCCCTTCAGCTTCTGGGTCGCGTCGCAAGGCGCGCTCGTCGTCTACCTGCTGATCGTCGTCGTCTACAACTGGCGCATGGACGCGCTCGACGCCGAGCTCGAAGCGCGTGAGCACTGATCCGGCGGGGCGCACTTTCCGGCGCCGGCTCGACCGGGCCTACCTGCTGTTCGCGCTCGGCCTCGTCGGCTTCATCCTGTTCCTGGCGCTGCTCGAGCACTGGGGCATGGGGCGCAACCTCATCGGCCTGACGATGCTGCTGGCCACGGTCGTGCTCTATGCCGCGATCGGGCTGCGCTGCCGCACTTCCGACGCGAGCGAGTACTACGTCGCCGGGCGCCGCGTGCCCGCGCTGTACAACGGCATGGCAACCGCGGCCGACTGGATGAGCGCGGCCTCGTTCATCGGCCTGGCCGGCACGCTGTACCTGGGTGGCTACAACGGCCTGGCCTTCGTGCTCGGCTGGACCGGCGGCTACTGCCTGGTGGCGCTGCTGCTCGCGCCCTATCTGCGCAAGTTCGGCGAGTACACGATTCCCGACTTCCTCGGCGCGCGCTATGGCGGCGACCTGCCGCGGCTCGTGGGCCTGAGCGCGACCGTGCTCGTCTCCTTCGTCTACCTCGTGGCGCAGATCTACGGCGTCGGCCTGATCATCGCCCGCTTCACCGGCTTCGGCTTCGAGATCGGCATCTTCGTCGGCCTGGGCGGCGTTCTGGTCTGCTCCTTCCTCGGCGGCATGCGCGCCGTCACCTGGACCCAGGTGGCGCAATGCGTGATCCTCGTCATCGCCTACCTCGTACCGGTGGCCTGGCTGTCGTACAAGGTCACGGGCGACCCGGTGCCCCAGGTCACGCTCGGGCGCGTGCTGGCCGAGGTGAGCGCGCGCGAGAACCAGATCATCGCCGACCCGCGCGAGCAGCAGGTGATCGACATCTACCGCGCCCGCGCCGAGCGCGCCGAAGCCAAGCTGCGCGACGTGCCGGCGGCGATGGCCTCCGACCGTGCGGCGGCCGAGCGCCGCGCAAGCGAGCTCGGGGCGAGCGCGGCGCCGCTGGCCGACGTGCAGGCGGCGCGCCGTGCCGTCGCCCGGCTGCCGCGTAGCGAAGACGAGGCGCGGCGGCTGTATGCCGGCCAACTCGAACAGGACCGCGCCTGGGCCCAGCCGCTGGCCGGCATGGGCCGCCACGCCGAGCCTTTCGCCGACCGCCCGGCGAGCATGGGCGATGCCGGTTCGGGCGACGGGGCTTCGCGCCGCAATTTCCTCGCCCTCGTCTTCTGCCTGACGCTGGGCACGGCGGCGCTGCCGCACATCCTTTCGCGCTACTACACGACGCCTTCCGTGCGCGAGGCGCGCCAGTCGGTGGCCTGGACCCTGCTGTTCATCAGCGCGCTGTACCTGAGCGCGCCGGCGCTGGCGCTGCTGGTCAAGCACCAGGTCTTCGATTCGCTCGTCGGCACGCGCTTCGACCACCTGCCGGCCTGGATCGGCGTCTGGTCCAAGGTCGACCCTTCGCTGCTGCAGGTGGCAGACGTCAACCACGACGGCATCGTCCAGCTCGGCGAGATCCACATCGGCGCCGACATCGTCGTCCTCGCCGCGCCCGAGATCGGCGGCCTGCCTTACGTGATTTCGGCCCTGGTCGCCGCGGGCGGGCTCGCCGCCGCACTGTCCACGGCCGACGGCCTGCTGCTGACGATCTCGAATGCGCTCTCGCACGACCTGTACTTCCGCCTCATCCGCCCCGAGCGCACGAGCTCGCGCCGGGTCGCGGTGTCCAAGGTGCTGCTGCTGGTGGTGGCGCTGGCCGCGGCCTATGTCGCCTCGATGAAGATCGCCGACATCCTGTTCCTGGTCTCGGCGGCGTTCTCGTTCGCCGCCGCCAGCTTCTTCCCGGCGCTGGTGCTGGGCATCTTCTGGAAGCGCGCCAACCGCTGGGGCTGCGTCTCCGGCATGCTCGCCGGACTCGCCGTCACGGGCTGGTACATGGCGACGACCCAGCCCTGGCTGCGTGGCCTCTTCGGCGTGGCCGCGCCGGTGGCCGACTGCAGCTGGTTCGGCATCGATCCGATCGCCGCCGGCGTCTTCGGCGTTCCGGCGGCCTTCGTCGTGATGGTTGCGGTGAGCCTGGCGACGCCGCGCCCCGCGGCCGCCTCCGACGCCCTCGTCGAGCGCCTGCGCGACCCACGGCCGAACCGCCCCTAGCTTCACGCGGTATACTCGAAAGCTTTTCCCTTGCCGCACCCGGTTCTTGCTGACGCTTCGGGGCGGCTTCCCTCCTGCCGCTCCGGCAGGGGAATCCACAAGGAGATTCGATGCGTCACTATGAAATCGTGCTCTTGATCCATCCGGATCAGAGCGAACAGGTTCCGGCCATGCTGGAGCGCTACAAGACCCTGGTCGCCGCCGGCGGCGGCAAGGTCCACCGGGTCGAGGACTGGGGTCGGCGCCAGCTGGCCTACATGATCCAGAAGCTCGCCAAGGCGCACTACCTGTGCCTGAACATCGAGTGCAGCAACGCCGTGCTGACCGAGCTCGAAACGGGCTTTCGTTTCAACGACGCCGTGCTGCGCCACATGACGGTCAGCAAGAGCAAGGCCGAGACCACGCCTTCGATCATGATGAAGGCCGTCGAGCGCGAGGAATCGCGCAAGGCCGCCAACCAGCAGGAGGCCGCCGCCTGAGGTCGAGCCCGGCCTGCGCCCGCGCAACTCGCCGATGAACCGCCTGGTTCTTTCGGCGCAGATCGCGGAACGCGGCGCCCAGCGTTACACCCCGGCCGGATTGCCTGCGCTGGACTTCGTGCTCAAGCACGAGTCCGAGCAAAGCGAAGACGGCCAGCCGCGCAAGGTCACGCTCGAAATGCGGGCCGTCGCGATCGGGGACGTGACCAGGGTGCTCGCGGCGCTGGCGCTGGGAAGCTCGGCCGATTTCGGCGGCTTTCTGGCGGCGGCGCGCAACGGACGTGGCCTGCGCTTTCACATCACCTCGGTCGACGCCAAGAGCTGACACCCCGTTCAACCGTCAACGAATTCATACCAGGAGCCCAACATGCCCCCACCCCGTGGTAAAGGCCGCTTCTCCAAGGACAAGCGCCCGAAGCGCAACACCCAGTCGCTGCTGTTCCGCCGCAAGCGGTTCTGCCGCTTCACGGTCGCCAACGTCCAGGAAATCGATTACAAGGAAATCGACACCTTGCGCGATTTCATCGGCGAGAACGGCAAGATCACGCCCGCCCGCCTGACCGGCACCCGTGCGTTCTACCAGCGCCAGTTGACGACCGCGATCAAGCGCGCCCGTTTCCTGGCCCTGCTGCCGTACACCGATCAACACAAGGTCTGACGCGAGGCAAGCCATGCAAGTGATCCTGTTGGAAAAGATCGGCAAGCTCGGCAACCTCGGCGACGTGGTCAAGGTCAAGGACGGCTATGCCCGCAATTACCTGATCCCGACGAAGCAGGCGCGCCGCGCCACCGAGGCCGCCATCGCCGAATTCGCGACGCGCCGTGCCGAGCTCGAGAAGGCCGCCGCCGCCAAGCTCGCCGCCGCCCAGGCCCTGGGCGAGCAGCTCGCCGGCAAGACGGTTCGCATCAGCCAGAAGGCCGGCGTCGACGGCCGCCTGTTCGGGTCGGTGACGAACCAGGACATCGCCGAAGCCCTGACGAAGATGGGCCTCGCGGTCCAGAAGTCGCAGGTGCGCCTGCCGAACGGTCCGCTCAAGACCGTCGGCGAGCACCCGGTCGGCGTCGCGCCCCATGGCGACGTCGCGGTCGAGGTCACGGTGCAGGTCGTTCCTCAAGCGGACTAAGTTGGCTCCCCCCCGAAGCGCCTGCGGCGCTCCCCCAAGGGCCACCAAGGGCCCCTTCGTGGCCCAGGGGGGCGACGCCAGCGGCCCGGCAAAGCCGGATCCGCGGCGTCCGCTTGGGCTGTTGGGTTAGACTGCGCGAACTCGATTCGAGAAGGCCGGCGTCAGCCGGCCTTCGTCGTTTCAGGGCGCATAGTTGTCCCGCGTTGATCCCCGGCTGTCCACAGACTTGACCACAGGCCCAGATCCCGACCCGCACCCCGCGAAGCACCATGGCAACCCTGTTCGAACCCCCGGAACCTTCGCAGCGCGACGACGAAGTGGCGCGCCTGCGCGTGCCGCCGCATTCGGTCGAGGCCGAGCAAAGCGTGCTCGGCGGCCTGCTGCTCGACAACCTGGCCTGGGACCGCTGCGTCGACTTGCTGACCGACAGCGACTTCTACCGCCACGAACACCGGCTGATCTTCAGCGCCGTCGGTGCGCTCGTGAATGCGAGCAAGCCGGCCGACGTGATCACGGTCTTCGAACAACTGCAAAGCGTGGGCCGGGCCGAGGACGGCGGCGGGTTGGCCTACCTGAACGCGCTGGCGCAAAGCGTGCCGAGCGCGGCCAACATCCGCCGCTACGCCGAGATCGTGCGCGAGCGCGCGATCCTGCGCAAGCTCATCGCCGCCTCGGACGAGATCGCGACCAACGCCTTCAATCCGCAGGGCCGGGCGGTGACGCAGATCCTCGACGAGGCCGAAGGCAAGATCTTCAAGATCGGCGAGGAGGGCTCGCGCCAGCGCCAGGGCTTCCAGGGCATCGACAAGCTCGTCGTCGCCTTGCTCGACCGCGTCAACGAACTGCACGACAACGGCGCCGAGGAAGTGACGGGCGTGCGCTCGGGCTTCTACGACCTCGACCGCATGACCGCAGGCATGCAAAAGGGCGACCTGATCGTGCTCGCGGCCCGGCCCTCGATGGGCAAGACCGCCTTTGCGCTCAACATCGCCGAGCACGTCACCGTCTCCGAAGGCCTGCCGGTGCTGGTGTTCTCGATGGAAATGGGCGCCTCGCAGCTTGCCTTGCGCCTCGTCGGCTCGATCGGCCGCATCGACCAGCAGCGCCTGCGCACCGGCGCGCTGAAGAACGACGAATGGGAGCGCCTGGCCGAGGCGGTGGACAAGCTCAAGCCCTCGAACCTCTACATCGACGAAACCCCGGCGCTGACCTCGTCCGAGCTGCGCGCCCGCGCCCGGCGCATGGCGCGCCAGTTCGGCGGCACATTGGGCTTGATCGTCATCGACTACCTGCAGCTGATGAGCGGATCGGGCAGCGGCGACGAGAACCGCGCCACCGAGATCGGCGAGATCTCGCGCGGCCTGAAGGCGCTGGCCAAGGAGCTGCAGTGCCCGGTGATCGCGCTGTCGCAGCTCAACCGCAGCGTCGAGTCGCGCAACGACAAGCGGCCGATGATGAGCGACCTGCGCGAATCGGGCGCGATCGAGCAGGACGCCGACGTCATCATGTTCATCTACCGTGACGAGTACTACAACAAGGACAGCAAGGAGCCGGGCGTGGCCGAGATCGTCATCGCCAAGCAGCGCAACGGCCCCGTGGGCACGGTCAAGCTGACCTTCCTGAAGCCCTTGACCAAGTTCGACAACCTCGCGCCGGGGATGAGTTCCGACTACTGATCCGGCCTGGTCTTGCGCAGGCATCGGCAGCTGTATATATTTACAGCATGCCATCTGCGCCACCGCCCGCCACGCTGAGGTTCGCGCCGCTGGGCGCCCTCAAGGGCCGCGGCACGGTCTGGGCCATCGAGAACCGCTTCAGCCGCGATTCGCGCGCCGAGTTCGACGACGGCTGGGGCACGCTGGAGCAGGCGGCGATCGAAGAGCAGCTCGCGCCCGACACCCGGGTTTTCGAAGAGAACGTGCGCAGCATCCTCACGCGCAACGATTCACCCGACATCGGCTTCGACCTCTCGATCAACCCCTACCGCGGCTGCGAACACGGCTGCATCTACTGCTATGCCCGCCCCACGCACAGCTACCTGAACCTGTCGCCGGGCCTCGATTTCGAAACGCGCATTGTCGCCAAGGTCAACGCGGCGCAAAGACTGCGCGAAGCCTTGCGCGCCCGCGGCTACCGGCCGCTGCACCTGAACATCGGCTCGGCCACCGACGCCTACCAGCCGGTCGAACGCCGATTGCGCATCACGCGCGGCGTGATCGAGGTCTTGTCCGAGGCGCGCCACGCTTTTTCGCTGGTCACCAAGTCGAGCGGGGTCGAGCGCGACCTCGATCTCATCGCGCCGATGGCAGCCGCCCGGCTCGCCGCCGTCTACGTCTCGCTTACCACGCTCGACCCGGTCCTGGCGCGCATTCTCGAGCCGCGCGCTGCGGCGCCGCATCGGCGCCTGCAGACCATTCGGCGGCTCGCTGAGGCCGGCGTGCCGGTGGGGGTGAGCGTCTCGCCGGTGATTCCCTTCATCAACGAACCCGAACTCGAGCGCGTTCTCGAAGCCGCGCGCGAAGCCGGCGCCACGCGCGCCTTCAGTATCGTGCTGCGCCTGCCCTGGGAAGTGGCGCCGCTGTTTCGCCAATGGCTCGACCAGCATTTCCCGGATCGGGCGCCACGCGTGATGGCGCGCGTGCAGGAGATGCGCGGCGGCCGCGACAACGATTCCCGTTTCGGCAGCCGCATGAAAGGCGAGGGCGTCTGGGCCGAGTTGCTGCGCCAGCGCTTGGACAAGGCGCGCCGCCGCCTCGGCTACGGACGTGAACGGGTCGAACTCGATCTGTCGCAATTTCGTCCGCCCGGCGGAGGCGGCGGCCAGGCCGAACTGTTCTGAAGCGAGGTCGGCGGCTGGGCGGTGCCACTGCGTACCGCGGCGCTGTCATCCGCGGTTCACGTGAGCTGTCCAGAATCGCGTGCTGCGCTGGCGGCGTTCAATTCGCCGTCGACAAGCGCTAACACCAAGAGTTAACCTGACGCCGTCCGGCAATGCTGCCGCGACGCGGGCCATCCCGGCCCGGTTGATTCCATCCAGTGAGGACGACATGTTCACGAGAAGACAGATTCTTCAGACCGGCGCGACCGCGGCCGCGCTGCCCGCTTTCGGGGCGTTTGCCGACAGCGGCGCGCCGGCCGACGCCGATTTCCAGCGCCTCGTCGAGAACGAGCTGACATCGCAGCTGCACGACCGGGCCACGGCCGCAGCGCTGGCTCCTATCGAGGTCGACGTCGGCTTCACCTGGAGCCTGCCGACGCTTCCCGCGGCGCAACTCAACAGCATCGTCGCCTATTCCTTCGGCAATCGGCCGAAGGACTAAACCGCTCGCGCGGTAGGCGCTCCGGCTACGCCCGTGCTGCTCGTCGGCGCGCTGGTTCTGCGAAGTTGTCGATCGAGGCAATCCGCCTCGGTCTTCAACGGAGCTGCAACCATGGACACGACGACTCGCACGGGTTCACCACTGCGTCAACGCATGATCGAAGACATGCGCATGCGCAAGCTGGAGGCCCGGACCCAGGAAGCCTACATTCGCGCCGTTCGCAAGCTGACCGTCTTCCTCGGGCGCGCACCCGACACCGCCTCGGTGGAGGATCTGCGCAACTTCCAACTGCATCTGGTTGACGCCGGAACCTCGCCCATCACGCTCAACGCAACGTTGACCGGGCTGAAGTTCTTCTTCGACACCACGCTCGGGCGCGGCGAACTCATGGCCAGGATGCAACCGGTCAAGCTGCCGCGCACGGTGCCAGTCGTCCTGAGCGTCGAGGAAGCCGCGCGGCTGATCGCCGCGGCGCGCAACATCAAGCATCAGGCGGCGCTGTCGGTCGCCTATGGCTCCGGCCTGCGCGCCAGCGAAGTCTGTAGGCTCAAGGTCGGCGACGTCGACAGCCAGCGCATGGCGCTGCGCGTCGAGCAGGGCAAGGGGGCCAAGGATCGCTACGCCATGCTCAGCCCGGTGGTCCTGCGGCGTCTGCGCGCCTGGTGGCGCATCGGACACGCCCAAGGCAAGATCCTGCCCGGAGGCTGGCTGTTCCCGGGCCTGGACCCCATGGATCCGGTGACGGCCCGGCAACTCAACCGCGCCGTTCACGATGCTGCTGCCGCCGCCGGCATCAATAAGCGAGTGACGACGCACACGCTGAGACACAGCTTCGCAACTCACCTACTCGAGCGCAAGGTCGACATCCGCGTGATCCAGGTGCTGCTGGGCCACAAGAAGTTGGAGACGACGTCGATCTACGCCCACGTGGCCACCGACCTGTTGCGCGAGGTGATCGGTCCGCTGGAGGAATTGCCGCGCTCTTGAGGCCGGCGCCGTGGGGCGGCCTGCCCTGGAGGTCGCCGACATCTTCCGCACCTTCGGCCCCGCGTGGCGTGAGTCCCAGCGCGGCCACCTGAGCTTGGCCCAACTAAAGGTGATGTCGGCCATCGAACAGTGCCGCAGCGCGGCGCTGGGTGGACATGTCTTGCGTTGCGAGGGCTGCGGGGCCGACCAGGTCTCCTACAACTCCTGCCGCAACCGGCATTGCCCGAAGTGCCAGAGCACGGCGGCCAAGCGCTGGCTCGATGCCCGGCAGGCCGACCTGCTGCCGGTCGAGTATTACCACGTCGTCTTCACACTGCCGGCGCCGATCGCGGACATCGCGTACCAGAACAAGGCCCGCCTCTATGGGCTGCTGTTCGACATGGCCGCCGAGGTCTTGCAGACCATCGCCGCCGATCCGAAGCATCTTGGCGCGCGCATCGGCGCCACGCTCGTTCTTCACACCTGGGGTTCGGCCTTGACGCATCATCCGCACGTCCACGGCATCGTGCCTGGCGGCGGGCTGGCGCCGGACGGCAAGACCTGGATCGCATGCCGACCGGGCTTCTTCCTTCCGGTGCGCGTGTTGTCGCGCTTGTTCCGGCGCCGCTTCCTCGAGGAGCTCCTGCGGCTGCACCGCGCTGGACTGCTCGAGTTCTTCGGCGAACACGCTGCGCTTGCTGATGCGCGGGCCTTCATAGCCTGGCTTGCCCCGATGCGCAAATGCGAGTGGGTGGTCTACGCGAAGCGGCCCTTCGCCGGACCTGAGGCGGTGCTGGCCTATCTGTCGCGCTATACCCACCGTGTCGCCATCTCCAACAGCCGGCTGCTCGCGATGGATGAACGCGGCGTGAGCTTCCGCTGGAAGGACTACCGGGACAAGGGGCGCACCCGGTACAAGACCATGACGCTGACGCCGCAGGAGTTCATGCGCCGATTCCTGCTGCACGTCTTGCCCGGAGGCTTCCATCGAATCCGGCACTACGGGATGCTGGCCAACGGCAGTCGCAAGGCGAGTCTGGCGTTGGCTCGCGACCTGCTGCAGGCCGAGCCGCCCCGGCGTGAGGCCACTGGCAACGCCGCCGAGGCGTCACCGCGGCCGACCTTCGTCTGCAGCCATTGCGGCCACGCGATGGCGGTTCTGCGGATCCTGCAGCGCAGCGTGGCTATCCGCGGCCCGCCACCGTCATGAGAGCCAACGAATGCCACTGCACGACTCGACTGCCGGCCGACAAGATGTCGACTCCGGCCGGGCCAACACGCGCTCGGATCTACCGTGGCGCCGGAACCGCTCCGCCACGACTGCACATCAGGCGATTGAATGGCCGACCGCCAATGACTTCCACGGACAACCGACTACGAGTCGCATGCGCAGCGATCGCGCCATCCACCGGCACCGCCGTCGAATCCCCATAGCTTCGGCGCGTTGAACGGCCCGCAGCGGCATTCGCCGCGGTTTCCTCCCCCGAGGCTTGTGCGACGCCTGCCCTCAGGTCGTTGGACCTCGTGGCGCGGCGGTGCGCCGGGCAGGCATCCCACAACCCTTAACATACTCGGCCACGATGTTCTCGTTGAAGAAGCCGAAGGTGCGCTTGTCCGGGGTGGCCGTCAGGCCGACCAAGAAGGCGTCGAAGTAGTCCAGCACCTGCTTCCATAGGTTGTAGATGCTGCGGTGGCACTCGTCGATGACGATAACGTCGAAGGTCTCGATGGGCACGGCAGCGCTGTAGCGCACGAACTTGGCCTGCGCCTCGCGCTGCTGCACTTCGTTGAGTGAGGTGTCTTCGGCCGACTCGTCGATGGGCTCGCCCGACAGCACCGAATACATGCGCTGGATGGTGCTGATGACCACCTGTGCATGCGGGTCGATGGCAGGACTGGCCAGCCGCTGTACACCGTACAGCTCGGTGAACTTGCGCGCATCGTCGGCCGGCTGATAGGCCATGAATTCCTGGTGCGCCTGCTTGCCCAGGTTGCGCGTGTCAACCAGGAACAGCACGCGCTTGGCACCGCCGAACTTCAGCAGCCGGTAGACCGAGGTGATGGCGGTGAAGGTCTTGCCAGCGCCGGTGGCCATGTGCACCAGCGAGCGCGGACGGTTCTCGGCCAGCGACTTCTCCAGGCCCGTGACCGCGCTGACCTGGCAGTCGCGCAGGCCTGCCTCTGGCAATGCCGGCATCGCGCTGGCGAGGCGGCCGCGAAGGGTGTTGGGTGCCGCGAGCCACTCCGCCAGTTGCTGCGGCTGGAAGAAGTGGAACAACTCGCGGGAGCGGGGCAAGGGGTCCAGCCCATCGGTGAACCGGATGATCTGGCCCGTGGCTTCGAACAGGAAGCGCAGCGGCCGGCCCGCCCGGCGCCACTTCAGCGTGGCGTTGGCATAGCGCTCTGTTTGGGTCTCGTGCGC
>JAGWTS010000185.1 GCA_028868875.1 Burkholderiales bacterium
GTTGCGGAGCAGTTGCCCAAGGTCGACCGATGGCGGGCACTGCTGGCCTACATCTGCCAACGAATCGTCGGTCAGATTGGCCTGCCGCCAGCGCCAGCTGCGCTCGCGGCGACCGGGTAACTGCTGTTTTTAGGATCAAAGCGGCGCGCCCGATTCGACCGGGTACCACGGCTTCTACTTCCACTTCCTGCATCGGGACAGCGGTCAACGCGCGTGGCGCTGCGAGGTCTCGCTCATCGACACTTCGCTGCTGCTGGCCGGCATGCTCACGGCGGCCGCCTACTTCACGGCCGCCAGCGCGGACGAGGCCGAGTTGCGTGCGCTCGCCGACGCGCTGTACCGCCGCGTCGACTGGTGCTGGGCGCAGCCCCGGGATGCGGCTGTGGTGCACGGCTGGAAGCCCGGCAGCGGCTTCCTGAACTACGGCTGGGAAGGCTACAGCGAAGCCCTGCTGCTCTACGCACTGGGGCTGGGCTCGCCAACCCATGCCCTGACCGACGCCAGCTTCCCGGCCTGGACCGGCACCTACCAGTGGGAGAACCTGTACGGCATCGACTTCCTCTACGCCGGGCCGCTGTTCATCCACCAGTTCTCGCACGCCTGGATCGACTTCCGCGGCATCCGCGACCGCTTCATGCGCGAGAAGCACTGCGACTACTTCGAGAACAGCCGCCGTGCCACCTACGTGCAGCGCGAGTACGCGATCCGCAACCCGCGCAGCTTCGCAGGCTACGACGAGCACGGATGGGGCCTGTCGGCAGGCGACGGCCCCGGGGCGCGCCCGCGGACGGTGGCCGGCCGGCGCCAGTCGTTCTACGGCTACGCCGCGCGCGGCGTGCCCTACGGCCCTGACGACGGCACGATCTGCGGCCCCTGCGTGCTCTCGTCGCTGCCCTTTGCCCCCGAGATCGTGCTGCCGGCCCTGCATCGGCTGCTGGCGCGCCGCTTGCCGCCCGACGATCGCAGCGCGCGCGCCAGCGGCTACAACCAGACCGTGCCGGGAGCCACCCCCGCGGGCTGGATCTCGGAAGGCACGTTCGGCCTGGACCAGGGAATGATCGTGCTCATGATCGAGAACTTCCGCTCCGGCCTGGTCTGGCGCCTGATCCGAGGCTCGGCACCGATCCGCACCGGCCTGCAGCGCGCAGGCTTTCGCGGGGGCTGGCTCGCCGAAGAAGGGCATCGATGACGATGACGCCGCCTGCTCCTGCGCTCGCCGCCACAGGGCAAGGCTGCCGAAGCCACGCCGCCGCGTACGACCTGATCGTCATCGGCGCCGGTCCGGCCGGCCTGGTCGCGGCCCGGGGCGCTGCCGCGGCCGGCGCGCGGGTCGCGCTGATCGAGTCGAACCACATCGGCGGCAACTGCATGCACGAAGGCTGCGTTCCGTCCAAGACCCTCATCCGCAGCGCCCAGTTGATGGCCGAACTGCGCCATGCACCGAACTACGGGGTCGACGCCCCGGCCGGGATCGCGGTCGACTTCGAGGCGGTGATGGCGCGCATGCGTCGCGTGCGCGAGCGCATCCTGCGCGTGGATTCGCCCGCCCGCCTGCGCGCCGAAGGCATCGAGTTGCACTGGGGCCGGGCCCGCTTCGTCGGCGTCGACGCGATCGATGTCGCCGGTACCCGCCTGCGCTTCGGGAAGGCCCTCGTCGCCACCGGCTCCCGCGCCCTCCTGCCCGAGATCGAGGGCCTGTCCGGCGCCGGCTTCCTGACCAACGAAACCGTCTTCGAACTGACCCGGCTGCCACCGAGCCTGCTGGTCATCGGCGGCGGGCCGCTGGGCTGCGAACTGGCCCAGGCCTTCGCGCGCCTGGGCAGCCGCACCCTCATCTGCCACAGCGAACCGCTGTTCCTGCCCAAGGAAGAACGCGACGCCGCGCAGATGGTCTCCGACGCCCTGGCGCGCGACGGCGTCGAGGTCCACCTGAACTGCAACATCGTCTCCGTCCGCCTGGAGGGCGGGCGCAAGCAGGTCGCGATGATCATCGACGGCAACCCATCGACAACGGTGGTGGACGAGATCCTCACCGGCATCGGGCGCCGGCCGGCGGTGCAGGGGCTCGATCTGGAAGCAGCCGGCGTGGCCTACGACGACGAAGCGGGCATCCGGGTCGATGACTTTCTTCGCACCAGCAACCCCCGCATCTTCGCGGCCGGCGATGTGTGCCTGGCGCATGCCTACACCAATACGGCCGAGGCCTCGGGCCAGATCGTCGTGCGCAATGCGCTGTTCCGAGGGCGCCTGCGAATGAGCGCCTTGACCGTGCCCTGGTGCACCTACACCGACCCGCAGGTGGCCCACGTCGGCCTGTACGTGCGGCAAGCCAACGCGCAGGCCGTTCCGATCAAGACCTACACCGTGCCGATGCACGACGTGGTGCGCGCCATCACCGATGGCGAAGAGGAAGGCTTCGTCAAGATCCACGTGCGTGAAGGCACCGACCGCATCCTGGGGGCCACCATCGTCGGCCGTTGCGCCGGCGAGATGATCAACAACATCTCGCTCGCCATGGTGGCCGGCATGGGCCTGCGCCGCCTGGCCCGGGTCATCCACGCCTACCCCACGCAAGGCGAGGCCGTGCGCCAGGCGGCGCAGGCCTGCGCGCAGAGCCTTGCCCCCGCGATGACGGCGTCGAGCAAGAAATCAGTGCGGATGCCGACCTCCTCCCCTTGATGCCTCGAGGCATGGCGGTGTTCGCCATCACACAGACGCGGGCCCTGCCCTGACGTAAGACAGGACTGGTGCGAAGCGGGTGTTTTGCACTGCCGTGCACCTGGGGAATCAGAGCGGTCACATGAAAATTGCACTCGCCATCTGCTCGTTGACGCTGATCGCACTCGAGGCACTGGCTTCGCCGCACGCGATGGCGCAGGAGGCCGGCGACTTCTACGGCGGGCTTTCGATCGGCAGGTCGCTGTCCACGAACGACGACCAGCATGTCCTGGCCGCATTGGCGAGCCTGGGCCTCAAGACAATCAGCATTGCGAACAACAATCGCGGCGCTGGCTTCGCTCTCTTTGCCGGATACGAGGCAAGTCCTCACTGGGGCCTGGAGGCGGGCGTCTTCGATTTGGGAAGCATGGAATTCACGTCCGTGCTCGCCGATCAGGAAGCCATCCAAGGTCAGTACCGTGCATACGGTGCGAATCTCGATCTCGTCGCAACCCTGCCGCTCGGAAATCGTTTCTCCGCGACGGGCCGAATCGGGGTTCAGTACGCCCGTACCCGAGAATCGTTTGCGGGGAACGGGGCGGTTGCGGCCATGAACCCGACCTCGCATTCGAATCGATGGGGCACGAAGTTCGGAGTCGGCCTGCAATATGCTGTCAACCCCTCATTCTCGATCCGCGCGCAATTCGAACGCTACAACCTCGACGACGGCATGCATCGGCTCACGGGGGTCAACTTGTATTCCGTCGGCTTTGTACTTCCGTTCGGGCGTGGCAGCCATTGACGAACCAGCGCAGCGCCTTGGTTCGAAAGCGCACAGACGCTGCCCGCGAACGGACCGAGAATGCGGCCAATCGGAGTTCCATGATGCAGACACCTTCATCGGCCGCGAGCCATTTTCCCGACGCCAGCCCCACGAAAAGCGCGCCGGGCCCGGGAATCGGGGCCGCCACCCTGGCCGCAGCGCGAGCGGTGATTCAGCATCATGCCGAGCGTCTGCGCGCAGGGCTGCTTTCGGATTCTTGTCCAAGCCTGCCCGCCACCGGCTGACCAAACCGCGACCTCTTCGGGCCCGGCGCTCGCGATCAACCTGGAGGAACTGTCATGCCGCAGTAGACCTGGAATCAGCCCAGGTCGAAGCGATCGAGGTTCATCACCTTGTTCCAGGCCGCCACGAAATCACGCACGAATACGGGCTGCCCATCGCTGGAGGCATAGACCTCCGCCAGGGCCCGAAGCTGTGAATTCGAACCGAAGACGAGATCGACGACGGTACCCGTCCACCTGAGCTCGCCCGTCGCCCGATCGCGCCCCTCGAACAGGCCCTGCGTTGTGTCGGACCGCTGCCACGTCACGCCCATGTCGAGCAGATTCACGAAGAAATCGTTGCTCAACGTGCCGGGCCGAGCGGTGAAGACGCCCGGCGCGGAGGGCCCGACGCTTGCGCCCAAGGCGCGCATGCCACCGACCAGGACCGTCATCTCGGGGGCGGTCAGCTTCATCAACTGCGCCCGGTCCACCAGCCGTTCGGCCGCGGAGCCCTCGAGCCCCTTGCGGACGCAGTTGCGGAACCCGTCGGCAACCGGCTCCAGCAGCGCGAACGAGTCCACATCGGTCTGCGCCTGCAACGCGTCCATGCGTCCCGGCGAGAAGGGAACCTTCACGTCGAATCCTGCCTTCTTCGCAGCCTTCTCGACGGCCGCGCACCCGCCCAGCACGATCAGGTCCGCCAGCGACAGCTTCTTGCCACCGGCCTGGGCGCCGTTGAAGTCGATCTGGATCGCCTCCAGCGTCTGGAGAACCTTCGCAAGCTCGGCGGGCTGGTTCACTTCCCAGTTCTTCTGCGGCAGCAATCGGATGCGCGCGCCGTTGGCGCCGCCGCGCTTGTCGCTGCCGCGAAACGTTGCCGCAGACGCCCAGGCGGTCGTGACCAGTTGGGTGATGGAGAGGCCGCAGGCGAGGATCCCGGCCTTCAGGGTGGCGATGTCCTGCTCGTCGACCAACTGGTGATCCAGCGCGGGAATGGGGTCCTGCCACAGCAGCGGCTCCTTCGGAACGAGCGGGCCGAGATAGCGCGACAACGGGCCCATATCGCGGTGCGTCAGCTTGAACCATGCGCGCGCGAATGCGTCTGCGAACTGATCCGGATTCTCGTGAAAATGCCGGGAGATCCTTTCGTACACGGGATCGAACCGCAACGCGAGATCGGTGGTCAGCATGGCCGGCGCATGGCGTTTCGCCGCATCGTGGGCATCCGGCACGGTCTCGGCGCCCGTTCCGCCCTTGGGCTTCCACTGGTGCGCACCCGCAGGGCTCTTGGTCAACTCCCATTCGACGCCGAACAAATTGTCGAAGAAGTGGCCGCTCCACTTCGTCGGCGTGCCGGACCAGGTCACTTCCAGTCCGCTGCTGATGGTGTCACCCCCCTTGCCTGTGCCAAAGCGGCTCTTCCAGCCAAGGCCTTGCTCTTCGACGCCGGCAGCTTCAGGCACCGGGCCCAGCAGGGCCGCATCGCCGGCGCCGTGGGTCTTGCCGAAGGTGTGACCGCCGGCGATGAGGGCAACCGTTTCTTCGTCGTTCATCGCCATGCGAGCGAAGGTCTCGCGAATATCGCGTGCCGCGGCGATCGGATCCGGGTTGCCGTTCGGCCCTTCCGGATTGACGTAGATCAGACCCATCTGCACCGCAGCGAGCGGATTCTCGAGATCGTGGTTGTCGGAATGGCGCTTGTCAGCCAGCCAGGACCCTTCAGAGCCCCAGTAGATGTCCTCTTCGGGTTCCCAGATGTCTTCACGACCCCCCGCGAAGCCGAATGTCTTCAATCCCATCGATTCCAGAGCGACGTTGCCGGCGAGGATCATCAAGTCGGCCCACGAGATTTTCCGGCCGTACTTCTGCTTGAGCGGCCAGAGCAGCCTGCGCGCCTTGTCGAGGTTGACGTTGTCCGGCCAACTGTTCAAGGGGGCGAAGCGCTGGTTGCCGCTGCCCGCGCCACCGCGACCGTCGCCGATGCGGTAGGTGCCGGCGCTGTGCCATGCCATGCGGACGAACAAGGGGCCGTAGTGGCCGAAGTCCGCCGGCCACCAGTCCTGTGAATCCGTCATCAAGGCATGGAGATCCGCAATGACAGCGTTGAGGTCGAGGCTATCGAACTCCTCGGCGTAGACGAACTCCGCGCCCATCGGATCGGACAGCGCGGAGTGCTGGTGAAGAATCCGCAGGTTCAATTGATCGGGCCACCAACTCGCATTCGTCGGGGCCCCAGCCACGGTGTGCTTCGAAGCACCGCCCGGGAACGGGCATTTCGTTTCGATTGACATGGCGTTCTCCTTCAGTGGTCGGATGTGCCCAACGCATGGCTCAGTCTAGAGGCCGGGCGCGCCCGTATCAAATGCAATTCTCGCT
Source organism: Burkholderiales bacterium (assembly GCA_028868875.1). Taxonomy (GTDB): domain Bacteria; phylum Pseudomonadota; class Gammaproteobacteria; order Burkholderiales; family Burkholderiaceae_C; genus Rubrivivax. The sequence continues at coordinate 6,082 of JAGWTS010000185.1, forward strand.
ATGGCAGCAATAGCGCGGTTCGCCACACTTGCCGGTTTCGGCGGCGAGCCCGTTGCGATCTGCGCGACCGCGGCGATCCAGCGGCGGCCGGCCGCGGCCCGGCACGCGCCTGGACGCCGCAAGCTCACACGGTGCTGGCTTCTTTCACGACGCCGACCGCAGCCTGGATGACCTCCTGCGCGATCGCGGTAGCGGCCTTGCTGCGGGTCTGCGCCACGAGCACGAACTGGCCCGTCGACACGGCGTCCTGGACCAGCGCCTTCAACGAGCCGCTCTTCTTCTCGGCGCCGACGATCGCGCCGAGGGTTGCGCCGATGCCCGCGCCCCAACCCAGCATCACCAGCGGGGCGAGCAGCGGGCTGGCGATGAACAGGCTGGCGTTTGCCGCCACCAGGGCGACTTCGGCTGCCACCCCGACGCCGGCGCCCACCGCCGTGCCGATTGCGCCGTCGACGAGGATGTCCTTCAGCGCAGCGTCGCTGCCGTCCTTGCCGAAGCGGGCGAGCGAGGACGACTCGCTGGGGACTATGTGCAGGCACTCGTTCGCAATTCCCCTGTCGGCCAGTTGCCCGAGCGCCGATGTGGCGTCGTCGCGAAGCGCGAAGAAGCCCAGGACGTGATGCCGATATGGGGTCATGACGAGACTCCTCTGATGGATTGCAAGCTTTCTACGTCGCCTGTGCGCGCGGCGTCTGTACCCCAGCGCACAGGCACCGGCCACGTGCGCGAGCGCACAGAGCAGTGCGGGGCGGGAGCGCAATCTCGCCCCAGGAGACCCCGCCGATGAATCTGCCCGCCTCGCCCCACCGCCCCGCTCGTCGACCCATCCGGAGCGTCTCCGTTCGTCTGCTTTAGCCACCGTCCCGCGGGACATCAGGAGAAATCATCATGCTCGAAACCATCGCCGTCGTCCTGCTCGTCCTCTGGCTCCTGGGCGTCGTCACCTCGACCACCTTGGGTGGCTTCATCCACGTGCTGCTGGTGCTCGCGATCGTCGTCTTCCTGATCCGCGTGATCCAGGGCCGCCGCGCCTAGCGTGGGCGGCCGGTGAAGGGCCGCTGCCGGACCCGGCGCAAGGCACGGCACTCGACGGGAGGCGAGCGCAGGCTGCAGCGGCCAGGTCCCCGACGCACGCTCTGTGCGCTATCGGACAAACGGGGCCGTTTCGCAGGCCTATAGTCGTGGCATCGATCCACCTGGAGCGCCGCGATGTCTACGACGCCAGATCCGAGACGCAACCTGTTGATTCAGGCGCTGCCGGAATCCGAATGGCTGCGCTGGCAGCCGCAACTCGAATTCGTCGAAATGCCGCTTGGCCAGGTGCTGTACGAATCCGGACGCACACTCAGCCATATCTATTTTCCCGTCGACGCCATCATTTCGCTTTTGTACGTGATGGAAGACGGCGCTTCGGCCGAAATTGCCGTGGTCGGCGGCGAGGGCGTCGTCGGCATCTCGCTGTTCATGGGCGGCGAGTCCACCCCCAGCCGCGCGGTCGTGCAAAGCGCGGGCTGCGGCTTCCGGCTCAAGGCGCAGACGATCAAGGACGAATTCAACCGCTTCGGGCCGGTCATGCACCTGCTGCTGCGCTACACGCAGGCGTTGATCACGCAGATGGCGCAGACCGCCGTGTGCAACCGCCACCACTCGCTGGACCAGCAACTGTGTCGCTGGCTCTTGCTGAGCCTGGACCGGCTGCAGGGCAACGACCTGGTGATGACGCAGGAATTGATCGCCAACATGCTGGGCGTGCGCCGCGAGGGCGTCACCGAAGCCGCGCTCAAGCTGCAGAACGCGGGCCTGATCCGCTACGCGCGCGGCCGTATCAAGGTGCTGGATCGTCCGGGGCTCGAGTTGCGGACCTGCGAGTGTTACGCGGTGGTCAGGAAGGAATACGGCCGCCTGCTGCCGAACAAGACGGCGACCTAGGCGGCTGCCAAGGCGATGGCCCTGGGGCCGTGCCGCACGGCGTGCCGGCCGGCTGGGGCTCGGTGGTCGAAGGCGGGTTCCTGGTGGATGGCGCGTTTCAGAACGACTTCGCGCTCACGCTCAGAGCCAGGCGCCGGCCCGCCATGCGGTAGACCTGCCCCGATCCGAGTTCGCTCGCGAGCACCGGGTCGCGCCGGTCGCCCAGGTTTTCTCCAACCAGGCTCAGTTCCCAGTCTTTCCAGCGGTAGCCCGCGCTCACGTCGACCGTGGTGAAGCCGCCCGCCGAAGCCTGGTTCGAGGGGTCGAGCCAGCGCCGCCCCAGCGTCTTCAGGTTCAGGCTGCCGTGCCAGCCTTGCGCGGGGGCCCAGACCAGGCCGAGGCCGAGCACGCGCTCGGGAACGAATTCGAGGTGGCGGCCGGCGAGCTGCACCGGCGTCGAAGCGCCGTCGAGCTGGGTCGGGAAGTCGCCGTAGCTGGCGTTGTTGCCGGCGAAGTCGGCGGCCAGCTTCAGCTGCGGGGCGAGTTCGTAGTGCAGCTCGAGCTGCCAGCCGCGAAACCGCTCCTCGCCGCCCGCCACCTGGGTCGGCTGGTTGTCGACGCTCGTGTTGAGCGGGCGGTTGAAGAAGCGCACGAAAAATGCCGCAAGGTCGGCGTCCAGGCGTCCGTCGAGCGCGTCGGCCTTGGTGCCGATTTCGGCCGAGCGCAGGGATTCGGGCGCCAGGATCGGGTTTGTCTGCGCGTCGGGGCCGAAGTCGACCTGGGGCGGCTGGAACGCGTTGCCGAGATGGGCGTACACCGAAAGGTCGTCGAGATCGCCGCTGGGGTCGCGCCAGAGCCAGGCGTTGACGCCGATCGACCCCGTCAGGCGCTCGCTGCGCGCCGAGCGCTGGTCGGCGCCTTCGACGTCGGCGCGGCTGGCGCGCGATTCGCCCGTGCGGTTCCAGCGCAGTCCGCCGAGCAGGCTCAGGTTCCTGGAGACCTTCCAGCGCGATTGCAGGTAGGCGCCGAAGAAGCGCCGGCTGTCGCTCAGATGGGTGCTGTCGGTGCTGGCCGAAGTGCCGCTGGCCGCGGGCGGCGAACCGTCGAGCGGCACGAAGTAGTCGAAGAGGCGGCTGTCGGTCTGCAGCCGGCCCTGCAGCAGGTTGAAGCCGGCGCTGAGTTCGAGCTGCGTGCCGAGCCGGCGGCTCAGGTGGCTGTCGACGAACCAGTCGTCGATGCGCCGCGACTGCTCGAAGCCGGCGGCGTTGCTGCCGGTCTCGGTGGCGTACTCCGGGTCGAGAAAGCCGCGCACCGAATCGCTGCGCGTGTGGGTGAAGGACAGCAGGCTGCTCCACGTCGCTGCGCCCAGCGCCCGGTCGTAGGCGGCGCTGAGGCGCGCCAGGCGCGTGTCGACGTGGCCGTTGGCCGGGTTCTGGTTGAAGTCGGGTCCGAGCAGCGCGGCTGCGCCGTCGTAGGGCGTCGGGCTCGCGGGGCGGTCGTGCAGCTGGGTCAGCTCGAGGTCGAGCCGCGCCCGGCCTCCGGCCAGGCTGCGCGCCGCCCGGTACAGGCCGTGCACGCGGTCGAAGCCGGCGCGGGGGTCGGCCAGGCGCTCGCGCGTCGCGTCCAACCCCAGCGACTGGCGCAGCCCGCCAGCAGTGCGGGCGAATCCGGCCGCGACGTCGAGCGAACCGCGGCTGCCGATGGCGAGGCGGGGTCCGGGGGCGCGGTCGCCGGCCGCGCGGTGGAACACGCTCACCGTGCCGGCGAAGGCGACCGTGCCGAAATAGACCGGGGTCGTGCCGCGCACGACCTCGATGCGGTCGACGTCGTGCAGGTTCAGGGTCGCGAAGGGGGGTGCGAAGACGCCGCCGGCGGGCACGCCGTCGACGACGAGCAGGAAGTCGTCGCTCTCGCGCCTTCCGAGCAGGCCCAGGCTGGCCCCGGCGGCGCCGTCGTCGCCGCCGGGGCCGACCGTGATGCCGGCGAATTCGGCGAGCGCGCCGCGCAGGTCGCTCACGCCGCGCTCGCGCAACTCGTCGCCGGTGACGATGCTGACCGAGCGCGGCACTTCCTGGATCGGCGCGGCAAGGCGGGTTGCCGTCACCTGGATCGCATCCAGGTGCGAGGCCGGGCCCACGCCTTGCGCGCCGCCGCAGGCCGCAGCGCCGGCGAGCAGCAGGCCGGCGCCCAAGCGCATCGCCGGTGCGGCGGGTCTCGGGCGGGAGCAGGGTCGCGGCATCGTCATCTACACATCCGGTTCTCGTTCAGGCGCGAGACGCGACCGTAGCGTGGCCGCGTGACAGCGCCGTGGCCGTGGCCCGGCGCTTCGCGGGTCGGGCCGAACCAGGCCCCGGCGCTGTCTTACTGCTGACATGGGATCTGACTCCAATGCGTCGATGCGCCGCGTGCCGCGGCGAACTTCCAGGAGAACCTTCGATGAATCCGATCGCCTTGCCGCGCCGAACCCGCCTTTGCGCCGTCGCCGCTGCCGCCGCCCTTCTCTGCCTGCAGGCCCACGCCGATGGCAGCCGCCACGAAGCCGTCGCCGCGCAACGCCTGGCCACGGGCCAGACCGTGACGCCGACGGACGTACCGGGCGCGGTCCAGCAATTCCTGAATCCGGGGCTGGCCGCCTACCCGAACTTCGTCGCCGGCGAGGCCGTACGCTCGCAGGTCAGCCCCGACGGCAACACGCTCGCCGTGCTCTGCGCGGGCCAGAACTCGCTTTACAAGGCTGATGGCAGCGTCGACGGCGCCAACTCGACGCAGTACCTGTTCCTCTACGACATCTCGGGGGCGAACAAGACCAGGCCGGCCCTGAAGCAGGTGATCCAGCAGCCGAACGCCCACGTCGGCCTCGCCTTCTCGCCCGACGGCAGCACGCTGTACGCCGCCGGCGGCAACGACGACGCCGT
>JAGWTS010000186.1 GCA_028868875.1 Burkholderiales bacterium
GTGGGCGTTGCGCAATTCCTTGTTCGAGACGCAGGCCAGGCGCAGCCCGGCCTTGCGCAGTGCCGTCAGGGCTTCGCGCACGCCGGGGTAGGGCCGTCCGGCATGGCCGATGGTCTCGGCCAGATGGTGTTCGAAGGCCAGGAGCGCTTCTTCCGGGTGGACGCGATCGGCCAGCATCGGTTGCTCGAGAAAGACCCGCGCCAGCAGGCCGAGCAGGAGCTGGCGCGAGCCGTTGCCGATGAGCCGCGTGATCTCGGCCGCCGGCCGGCGTGCGACGCCGAACTGCTCGAGCGTGCGGTTCGCGGCCTCGGCGATGTCGGGCGCGGTGTCGACCAGGGTGCCGTCGAGGTCGAAGCTGATGAGATCGATGGCCATTTCAATCGGCCGCGTGCACGGCGCCGCGGACATGCGTCTCGACGAGCCGGGCCAGGGCTTCGGCCGTGAGCCCGAAATGCTGGAACACCGCCGCCGCCGGTGCCGATTCGCCGTAGCTGTCGACGCCGAGCGCGGCGACGCAGCCGTACTGCCCCCACCAGCGCGTGACGCCGGCTTCGACGCCGAAACGCGGCAGGCCGTGGCCGAGCACGCTTTCGCGCCAGGCCTTGTCCTGGCGGTCGAACAGCGTGGACGAGGGAAGCGAGACCACGCGCGCCGCGAGGCCGCGTGCGTCGAGCAAGGCTTGCGCCGCCATCGCAAGGCCGACTTCGGAGCCGGTGGCCAGGATCACCGCCTGCGCGCCTTCGCGCTCGCTCAGCACATAGCCCCCCCGGCGCACCTCGGCCAGCTGCTGCGCCGTGCGCGCTTGCGGCGGCAGGTTCTGGCGCGACAGCAGCAGCGCGCTCGGGTGGTCGGCGGCTTCGAGCGCCAGGCTCCAGGCGACCGCGGTCTCGGCCGCGTCGCAGGGGCGCCAGACCTCGAGGTTGGGAATCAGGCGCAGGCTCGCCGCGTGTTCCACGCTCTGGTGCGTCGGCCCGTCTTCGCCCAGGCCGATGCTGTCGTGGGTGAAGACGTGGATCACGCGCTGCCTCATCAGCGCCGCCATGCGGATCGCGTTGCGGCTGTAGTCGCTGAAGGTGAGGAAGGTGCCGCCGTAGGGAATGAAGCCGCGGTGCAGGGCGATGCCGTTCATCACCGCCGCCATGCCGAACTCGCGCACGCCGTAGTGGATGTGGCGCCCGCCGGGCTGGCCGCCGCGCACCGCGCCGCAGCCGGGAAAGTCGGTGAGGTTCGATCCGGTCAGGTCGGCGCTGCCGCCGAGCAGCTCGGGCACGCGCGGCGCCAGCAGGGCCAGCACCTTCTGCGAGGCCTTGCGCGAAGCCAGGGACTCGCCGCCGTGGCCGAACTCGGCGAGCGCGGCGGCCAGGGTCTGGCCGATGTCGGCCGGCAGGTCGCCCGCGACGCGGCGGCGGTATTCGGCCGCGAGCGCCGGGTATTCGGCGGCGTAGGCGGCGAAGCGCTGGTTCCATTCGGCTTCGCGCGCGGCGCCGCTGGCGCGCGCGTCCCAGCGCGCGCGGATCGCGGCCGGAATCTCGAACGGCGCATGGGGCCAGCCCAGGGCTTCGCGGGTGTGGCGGATCTCCTCGGTCCCGAGCGGCTCGCCATGCGCCTTCGCGGTGCCGGCGCGGCCCGGCGAGCCGCGGCCGATGGTGGTGCGGCAGGGAATCAAGGTCGGCCGCTCGCTGCCCTGGCGCGCCTGCGCAAGGGCAGCGCCGATGGCGGCGACGTCGTGCCCGTCGACCGCATCGGCGACGTTCCAGCCATAGGCGCGAAAGCGCCCCGCGGTGTCGTCGTTGAACCAGCCCGCGACCGGGCCGTCGATCGAGATGCCGTTGTCGTCGTAGAGCACGACCAGCTTGCCCAGTTTCCAGGCCCCGGCGAGCGAACAGGCCTCGTGGCTGATGCCTTCCATCAGGCAGCCGTCGCCGACGAAGACGTAGGTGTGGTGGTCGACGATGGCGTGGCCGGGGCGGTTGAACGCGTCGGCCAGCAGCTTTTCGGCGAGGGCGAATCCGACCGCGTTCGCCAGCCCCTGGCCGAGCGGGCCGGTGGTGGTCTCGACCCCCGGCGTCAAGCCCGTCTCGGGGTGGCCCGGGGTCTTGCTGTGGAGCTGGCGAAAACGCTTCAGCTCGTCCAGCGCCAGGTCGTAGCCGGACAGATGCAGCAGCGCGTACAGCAGCATCGAGGCATGGCCGTTGGAGAGCACGAAGCGGTCGCGCTCGGGCCAGGCCGGGTTCGCCGGGTTGTGGCGCAGGGGGCCGTGCCACAGCGCCAGCGCCATCTCGGCCATGCCCATCGGCGCACCCGGGTGGCCGGAGTTGGCCTGCTGCACGGCGTCCATCGCCAGGGCGCGCAAGGCGTTGGCCATCTCGTTGCGCTGGCCGTTGTCGGGGCGCAGCACGCGCGCGGTGGAATCGGAACTCATGGTCTCTCGCCTCCTGGGTGGCTCGTTCGTTCAGAGCGCGTTCTGCGCCGCCTTGCGCCGCTCCATCATTCGCCAGATGAAGGGCGTGAAGATGAGCTGCATCGCCAGGTCCATCTTTCCGCCGGGCACGACGATGGTGTTGGCGCGCGACATCCACGAGCCGTCGATCATGTTCAGCAGGTACTGGAAGTCGATGCCCTTGGGGTTGGCGAAGCGGATCACGACCATGCTTTCGTCGGCGGTCGGGATGCTGCGCGCGATGAAGGGGTTGGAGGTGTCGACCATCGGCACGCGCTGGAAGTTGACGTGGGTGTGGGTGAACTGCGGGCAGATGTAGTTCACGTAGTCGGGCATGCGGCGCAGGATGGTGTCGGTCACGGCCTCGGTGCTGTAGCCGCGCATCGTCTTGTCGCGGTAGAGCTTCTGGATCCACTCGAGGTTGATCACGGGCACCACGCCGATGAGCAGGTCGGGGTGCTCGGCGACGTTGACCTCGGGCGTGACGACCGCGCCGTGCAGGCCTTCGTAGAACAGCAGGTCGGTGCCGGGGGCCAGGTCTTCCCAGGCCGTGAAGGTGCCCGGGTCCTGCTTGTAGGGGGCGGCCTCCTCGGTGTCGTGCAGGTATTTGCGGCGGCGCCCGGTGCCGCCGGCGCCGTAGTCGCGGAACAGGGCTTCGAGTTCGCGGAACAGGTTGTTCTCGGCCCCGAAATGGCTGAAGTTCTTGTTGCCGGCGCGCTCGGCCTCGGCCTGGCGCTGCTTCATCTCCTTGCGGTCGAAGCGGTGGAAGCTGTCGCCCTCGATGACCGCGGCGTTGACGCCTTCGCGCCTGAAGATGGTCTCGAAGGTGCGCGTCACCGAGGTGGTTCCGGCGCCGGACGATCCGGTGATGGCGATGATGGGGTGGCGGACGGACATGGTGGACCTCGACGGAGAAGAAGGCGTTCAGTCGCGGAACAGGCTGCGCGCGGCAAAGAGCGGGCTCGCGTACTCGACCTGCTTCGGCTCGGCGTGGTATTTCTCGATGCGCTCGACCTCGATCTTCGAGCCGAACACCAGGCTCACGCGCTGGTGCAGCGAAGTCGGCTTCACGTCGAGCACCGGCTCGCGCCCGGTGCTGGCGCGCCCGCCGGCCTGCTCGATGAGAAAGCCCACCGGGTTGGCTTCGTAGAGCAGGCGCAGCCGGCCCGGCTTGGCCAGGTCCTTGGTGTCGCGCGGGTACATGAAGACGCCGCCGCGCATCAGGATGCGGTGCGCCTCGGCCACCATCGACGCGATCCAGCGCATGTTGAAGTCCTTGGCGCGCGGCCCCGTCTTGCCGGCCAGGCATTCGTCGACGTAGCGCTTCACGGGCGCCTCCCAGAAGCGGCTGTTCGAGGCGTTGATCGCGAACTCCTGGGTGTCTTGCGGCACCCGGATGCCCGGATGGGTGAGCATGAACTCGCCCAGGTTGGGGTCGAGAGTGAAGCCGACCACGCCGCTGCCGACCGAGAGCACGAGCATCGTCGTCGGGCCGTAGAGTGCGTAGCCCGCGGCGACCTGGGCCGAGCCGGGCTGGAGAAAGTCGTCGACCGTGGCGTCGCGGCCGCTGTCGATGGCGTCCTGCGGCGCGCGCAGCACGCTGAAGATGCTGCCCACCGAGACGTTGACGTCGATGTTGCTCGAGCCGTCGAGCGGATCGAACACCAGCAGGTACTTGCCGCGCGGGTGCGGCGCCGGAATCTGGTAAGGCCCCTGCATCTCCTCCGAGGCCATGCCGGCGCAATAGCCGCCGGTTTCGTTCATGCGCGTGAACAGGCGGTTGCTGATCACGTCCAGGGGCTTCTGGATCTCGCCTTGCACGTTGATCTCGCCGCCGGCCGCGGCCTGAGGAGCACCATTTCCGTTGCCGATGCCGTGGCCCAGTTCTCCGAAAGCCACGCTGCGCGCGATCGCCTTGCAGGCCAGGGCCACGTCGAGGATCAGGGCGTTGAAGTCGCCGCCCGCCGAAGGAAAGCGCCGGCGCTGCTCGATCAGGTACTGGGTGAGGGTGGAGCGATGCGAGAAAGGCATGGTCGTGTCCCGATCTTTCCGGTGGATGTGGTCGCGCCAGGCCGGCGTTCAGCGCCCGGCTTCGGCATGCCAGGCGCGCAGCTCGCCGACACCGATGCCGGCGAGATCGGGCAGCACGCGCAGCGCGCCGCTGAAGTCATGGTGCGCGGTGTAGGCGTTGGGCGTGACCAGGGTCGCGAGCCCGGCGCCGCGCGCCGCGCGCAAGCCGTTGCCCGAGTCCTCGAAGGCAAGGCCCGCCTCGGGCGCGAGGCGCATGCGCGAGAGCGTCTGCAGGTAGACCTGCGGATGCGGTTTCTTGAGCGGGGCGGTCGAGGCGTCTTCGACGACCTGGAACGCGTATTTCCAATCCGCGCCGAGCGCCTTGCGCAGCAGCGCGGCGATGTTCACCGGCGAGGTCGTGGTGGCGATGGCCAGCCGCAGGCCCTGCTGCGAAGCCGATTCGATCAGCGCCAGCACGCCCGGGCGCAACTGCACCGCGCCCTCGTTGACCAGGCCTTCGTAGCAGGCGGTCTTGAGGTCGTGGATGCGCTGCACCGTGTCGGCGAGCGCGCCGGCGTCGATCGAGCGCATCTCGCCGTTCACCTCCGACCAGTAATGGCGGATGCGCTCCTTGCCGCCCGAGACTTCGAGCAGCCGGGTGTACAGCGCCTCGTCCCAGTTCCAGTCGAGCCCAGCCTCGCGAAACGCGGTGTTGAAGGCGGCGCGGTGGGCGCTTTCGGTGTCGGCCAGGGTCCCGTCGACATCGAAGATGAGGGCGCTCAAGGTCGCGGTCGTCACGGGCGGGCTCCTGGTTGGCAAGACTGGGTTGACGTCGGGCTGAGGGGACTGTAGGGTTCGGGTTCGTTCAATGAAAGTCAGAGTTGCTTTTCTTGAAATTAAGCGAAACCTGATGTATGAACATAACGTTCCGCCAGTTGCGGGTCTTCGTCGAGGTCGCCAAACACAGCAGCATGGCGCGCGCGGCCGAGCTGCTGCACCTGACGCCGCCGGCGGTGTCGATGCAGATCAAGGAGATCGAAGGCCAGGTCGGGCTGCCCCTGTTCGACCGCCAGGGCCGCAGCGTGACGCTGTCGACCGCGGGCGAGTACTTCGTCGTTCACGCGCGACGCCTGCTCGTCGCGCTGAAGGATGCCGAAGACGCGATGGCGCGTTTCCGCAAGCTCGAGTCGGGGTTGCTCAACGTGGGCTTGATCAGCACCGCGCAGTACTTCGTGCCGCGGCTGCTGACGCGTTTTCGCGAAGAACACCCGGGCGTCGAGCTGCGGCTGTCGGTGGGCTCGAACCGCGAAGGCCTGGTGGCGCTGCTTCAGCAGGGTGACGTCGACCTCGCGATCATGGGCCGGCCGCCCAAGGAGATGGCAACGCGCGCCGAGCCCTTCGCGCCCCACCCCCACGTGTTCATCGCGCCGCCGCGCCACCCGATCCTGGCGCTGGGCCATGCCCCGGTGGCGGCCTTGGCCGACTGGCCCCTGATCGTGCGCGAGCCGGCTTCGGGCACGCGGGCGCTGATGGACCGCTTCTTCCAGGACCACCGCCTGCACCCGTCCATCGCGATGGAGATGCCGAGCAACGAGACCATCAAGCAGGCGGTGATGGCCGGCATGGGGCTCGGGTTTCTCTCGCTGCACACGCTCGAGCTGGAGCTGAAGGCGGGACTCATCGAGATCGTGCCGCTCGAGACCGGGCCCATCGTGCGCACCTGGAACATCGTGCACATGCAGGCGCGCACGCTGTCACCCGCGGCCGAGGCGCTGCGCTACTTCATCATCGAGCACGGCGAGGCCTACCTGGCCGAGCACGACCGGCCCTGGCTGGAGCAGATGGGGGGCGGGGCGGCGAACGAGGCCGAACGCCGCGGGCGGGCAAGGTAGCCGCGGGCGCCGGCGATCCGGGTCGCGACCGGCCCCTCAGATTCCGGCCCCCTCTGTCGCTTCCGCTTCCGCGCGCCAGCGCAGCATCCCGCCGGCCAGGTTCGCCACCTTCTCGAAGCCCTGGCGCTGCAACAGCACCGCGGCCTGGGCCGAGCGCGTTCCGGATCGGCACACCGTGACGACGGGCCGTTCGCGCTCGATCTCGGCCATGCGATCGCCCAGTGCCGAGAGCGGGATCAGCCGCGCCCCGGCGATGTGGCCGAGCGCGTCGTCGAACTCGCCCGGCTCGCGCACGTCGACGATCTGCACGCGCCGGCCGCAATCGGCCAGGGCCTCGGGGCGGATTTCCCAGATGCCGCTGAAGGCGTAGTCCAGCGCCGCCCAATCGGGTTCGGCGGGCGGCACGGCGTCGTTCGCGGGCTGGCCGCAGAGCAGGTTCGCGGGCACCGCACGCGCCATCTGCTTCGGGTGCGGCAGCCCCAGGTTCTGCATGTAGCCGATGAAGTCGTCCTCGTTCGCGTCGCCGCCCAGGCGCGGGTTGAAGCGCCGCTCCTCGTCGACGCTGGTCACGGTCACACCGCGGTAGTCGTGGCCGGGGTAGAGCAGGCAGCCCGGCGGCAGGCTGAGCAGGCGCTCGCGCACCGAGCGGAACAGGCGCCGCGCGCTGCCTTGCTGGAAATCGGTGCGGCCGCAGCCGCGGATGAGCAGGGCGTCGCCGGTGAAGGCCATGCTCCGGTCGTCGAGCACGAAGCTCAGGCAGCCGTCGGTGTGGCCCGGGGTGGCGCGCACTTCGAGGCTGCGGCCGCCGAACTCCACCCGGTCGCCGTCGACGAGACCGCGGTCGGCGTTCGCGGCGCCGGCGGCGGCGGAGAGCAGGATGCGGCTGCCCAGGCGCCGGCGCAGCAGCCAGGCGCCGGTGACGTGGTCGGCGTGGACGTGGGTGTCGAGCGTGGCGACGAGGCGCAGCCCGAGTTCGCGCAGCAGCGCGGCATCGCGGCGCACGTTCTCGAACACCGGGTCGATCAGCAGCGCGGCGCCGCTGGCCGCATCGCCGAGCAGGTAGGTATAGGTCGAGGAGCTGGCGTCGAACAGCTGACGAAACACGAGCATCGGAGCCTCCGCGTGCCGGAACAGGCAGCGGAGTATCGCGCCAGCGGCAGCGCCCCCGTGCGCCGAGGGATGCGCGGGCCGCGCTCAGGCCGCCCGGCTCAGGTCAGGGCCTGCCGGCGCTGCGCTTCGCAGACGAATTCCTCGAGATCGGGGTCGAGCGCGTCGCGTGCGGTCACGATGCCGACGACCCGCTCGTTCTCGACGATTGGCACGTGGCGGATGCGGCGCTCGTGCATCAGCGCCAGGGCGCGGCCGAAGGTCTTGCCGGGGTCGAGCGTGACCGGCTGCGGCGTCATGACCGCGCCGAGCCGGGTCTGGCGCGGATCGAGCCCGGCCGCGATCACGCGCAGCACGGCGTCGCGCTCGGTGAAGATGCCGGCCAGCGCCTGGCCTTCGAGCACCACCACGGCGCTCGTGCCGCTGTCGGCCATCGTGCGCGCGGCCTCGCTGACCGTCGTATCGGGCCCGGCCACGATCAACTGCTCGCGATGCATGACCTCACGGATGCGCTGACTGAACATTCCTTCTCCCATCGTCCAACTTGCCCGGAGCGCGAAACACTAAAGCCTGGCGCCGAATCCGGCTTGACCTGGAACAAGACGCATCCAGGTCTGGGGCTGGCAAACGCGGTGCGGGTCGCTTCGCCACCGCGTTCGCTGCCCTGCGCCGCAACGGGGGGCAGCGCCGGGCAGACATCTTCCCACGGTCGTCCGCGATGGGGCCAGATCCGGGAAATCGGAAGAGCCAGGCCAGGGGCGGCTACCGGGAAACCGGCCTGCGCGGGCTAGCATGGGGCACGCCCCTGGACCCGCACCGGAACCGGACCTTCGCGATGCCGCTGCCCCTGGCCTTTTACCTCGTGATGCGCCCCGGCGGCGCCTGAAGATGCTCGGATTCGATGCGCCCACTCTCGCCTGGATCGCCCTGGTCTCGCTTGCGGCCTTCGCGGTGCGCGGGCTTTGCGGCTTCGGCTCGTCGATGATCGGCATCGGCGCGCTGGCGCAGGTGCTGCCGCCGGCCCGGGTCGTGCCGGCCTTTCTCGCGCTCGAACTGCTGACCAGCGTCAACCTCGTTCCGGGCATCTGGCGCCGCATCGACTGGCGCTCGCTGCGCTGGGTCGTTGCCGGCTGTGCGTTGGCAACGCCGGCCGGGGTGATGCTGCTCGCCCATGCCGACGCGCGTTCGATGCGCCTGGGCGTCTCGGCCTGCCTGCTCGCGATCGCGCTGGCCATGCTCGGGGGCCTGGGTGCACGGATGGCGGGGCAGCGCCGGCCGGGCGGTGCCGGCGCGCTCGCCGTCGGGCTCGCGAGCGGACTGCTCAACGGCGCCGCCGGGATCGGCGGGCCACCGGCCGTCGTCTTCTACTTTGCCAACGGCGCCGCGGCAGTGGGCCGGGCGACGCTGATCGCCTTCTTCCTGTTCACCGACGTCTATGCCCTGGCCTGGGCCGGCGCGGGCGGGCTGCTCGGGCGCGCCGGCTGGCCGCTGCTCGCGGTGGCGCTGCCGTTTGCGCTCGCCGGCATCGGGCTCGGCAGCCTGGGCTACCAGCGGCTCGACGAAGCGCGCCTGAAGCGCGCGGTCTGGATCCTCCTGGCCACGATCGGCGCCATCGGCCTGGCCTCCGGCCTCTGGAGCGGCGGGGCCGGCTGAAGCCGCGGCGCGGGCGCGAGAATGGCGGCCCCATGCTTCGAGGACCTGCCGTGATCAAACTGCGCATTCGATTCCTGCCGGCCGCTCTGCTGCTGGTCTTTGCCGCCTCGGCCCTGGCGCTCACCGTGCAGTCGGTCGGGCATTCCGCCCTGAGGGGCGCGGAGAAGGCGCAGAACGCGGTCGTCCACGGCGCCCGTGCGGTGGCTTCGGGCGTCGCCCACGGCGCCCATGTCGCCGGGCACGCGGTGTCGCGCGGCGCCCGCAAGATCGGCCTGCCGACCGCCCCGGCTTCGGCCGCGAAGCGCTGAAGCCGCCTCAGCCGCTTCAGCCGCGCGCCGGCAGGCGCAGATGCGCCAGGCGCGAAAGCGGCGACGATTCGAGCCGGTTCGCGCCGCTGCCGGCGTAGCGCCGCGAAAGCTGGGTGCCGTCGAGGTCTTCGACGAGTTCGAAGCCCAGCGCCTCGAGTTCGCGCGCCAGCGCGGCAGGCTCGAAGCCGGTGATCATCGGCTCGCCGACCGCGGCCACGCTCGCGCGCAGCGCCTCGAAGCCCGCGCTCGCGGCACCGGCGTCGAAGGCGCGCTGGTCGACGTAGGTGAACACGAGTTCGCTGCCCGGCGCGCCGCAGCGCGCGATCGCCGCCAGGGTTGCGAAGTTGGCCGCGCGCGGCAGGTACATCGTCACGCCGAGCCAGGAGAAGAAGGCCGGGCGCCCGAAGTCGAAGGGGCTGCGTCGCAGCGCCGATTCCAGGCCCTCGGCGCCGAGGTCGGCGGCGATGAAATGAGTGGCTTCGGGTTGGGCGACGCCGCAATCGGCCAGGCGCTGGCGCTTCAGGCCCTGGGTGGCCGGGTGGTCGATCTCGAAGACGGCAAGCTGCGCGAGCGCCGGGCCGCGGCGCAGCGCGAAGCTGTCGAAGCCGGCGCCGACGAGCACGGTCTGGCCGACGCCGGCCGCCGCGGCCCGCTGCAGCGCGTCTTCGGTGCGGCGGCAGCGCAGCACCACGTTGGCATAGGCCGGCAACTCGCGCAGGAAGGCGTCGATGTGCGCTTCGCGCCCGGTCGCGCAGGGCTCCAGCCCGAGGCGCGCGGCGATCGCCTCGCGCACCTTCGGCGGCACCAGGCGCTCGCCCCAGGGGTCGTCGAACAGGGGTTCGGGGTCGGCGCGCGAATGCAGCGAGCGCATCAGCGCCGTGACGAGGGCGGTGCGGCTGGGGACGGTCTCGTTCATGGCGGCTGAGGCGCGGGGGCGACGGCGCGCCGACTCTACGCGAAGGGCCTCCTGGCGCGGCCCGCGGCACGAATCCAGCGCCGCGCTTATGCTCGCCGCCGCTGTCACCACCCCGGAGTCGTCCGCATGCGTTACCACCCCCTCGGCCGCACCGGCCTGTTCGTCTCGGAAATCTGCCTCGGCACCATGACCTTCGGCGGCGGCGTCGGGCTCTGGGCCAAGATCGGCAACCTGCAGCAGGCCGAGGCGGAGGGTCTCGTCGGCCAGGCGCTGGACGCGGGGGTCAACTTCATCGACACCGCAGACGTGTACTCGGCCGGCCTGGCCGAAGAGATCACGGGCCGCGCGCTGAAGAACCTGAAGGTGGCGCGCGGCGATGTCGTCGTCGCGACCAAGGTCTACGGCGAGACGGGCGCGACGCCGAACGCCCGCGGCTCGACGCGCAAGCACATCCGCGAAGGCGTGGCGGCGAGCCTGAAGCGGCTGCAGCTCGACCACATCGACCTCTATCAGCTGCACGGCTTCGACCCGGCGACGCCGATCGAGGAAACCCTGCGCGCGCTCGACGACCTG
>JAGWTS010000187.1 GCA_028868875.1 Burkholderiales bacterium
GCGCAGCTCTTCCTGGTAGGCCTGGAGCTTTTGCTGCTCCATGCGCTGCTTGATCTGGGCCTTTACGTCGTCGAAGGCCGGGAACGAGGCCTGGCGCGTGTCGTCCAGGCGGATGATGTGCCAGCCGAACTGGGTCTTCACCGGCGTGTCGGTCATCTCGCCCTTCTTCAGCTTCACGAGCGCGGCGCTGAACTCGGGCACGTAGGCGTCGGGCTTGGCGAAGTCGAGGTCGCCGCCGTGGGCGCCGGATGCCGTGTCCTTCGAATCCTTCTTCGCCAGTTCCTCGAAGCTCGCTCCGCCCTTGATCTGGGCGATGAGGGCCTTGGCCTGCTCCTCGGTGTCGACCAGGATGTGGTGCGCGTGGTACTCGGTGCCGCTGCCCTGGGCCTTGAACTTGTCGTACTCGGCCTTGGCCTGCTCGTCGGTGACCGGGTTCTGCTTCGTGTAGTTGTCGAACAGATCGCGAATCAGGATGCTCTGGCGCGCCAGTTCGAGCTGGGCCTTGTAGTCGGGGCTCGCGGCGATGCCCTGTTTCACGGCCTCCTGGGCGAAGATCTCGCGCAGCACGACCTGGTCGCGCGCCTGCTTCTCGAGCTCGGGGCTGTCCTTCTGGCCCGCGCGCACCGCTTGCTGGATCAAGGTCTCCAGCCGGGCCTTGGGCACCGGCTTGCCGTTGACGATGGCGAGGTTCTGCGCCGACGCCGCGAGCGGCAGCAGCAGGGTGCCGGCAGCCAGCAGGGTGGCCGCGCGCAGGGCGAAGGTCTTCGAATTCATGGGTGGGGCTTTCGGGGTTTTGCGCCCGGCGCTGTCGCGGCACAACCGCGGCAACTGCCGCGGGCGGCGGCGGTGAAATCAGGTTTCGTTCGGGGCCCGCGCGTCGATCGCGAGTGCGTGGATGCCGGCAGGCACCAGCGGACCGAGGGCATGATACACGAGGCGATGGCGCGCCACGCGGCCCAGCCCGGCGAAGCGTTCGCTGCAGATCGTGACCGAAAAATGACCGCCTTCGCGTGCTCCGGCATGGCCCGCATGGAGGGCGCTGTCGTCCTGCACCACCAGCTGCGTGGGCGCCAGCGCGGCGCGCAGCGCGGCTTCGATCTCGGCCGCCTTCATCGCGTTTCCGGCGGCGGCGCCTCGGGCGCCGGCTCTTCGAGGTAGCGGCCCAGGTACAGGCCCTGGGCGATGGTGAACACCAGCATGAGGCCGAGGCCGCCGAAGAGCTTGAAATTGACCCAGGCGTCGGTCGAGAAGCTGTAGGCCACCCAGAGGTTGAGCAGGCCCATGCCGGCGAAGAAGGCGACCCAGGCGAAGTTCAGGCGGTGCCAGACCCGCGCCGGCAGCTGCAGCTGCTCGCCCAGCAGCACCTTGAGCAGGTTCTTGCCGAACAGCAGCGGGCTCGCCCAGAGCGCGGTGCCCATGGTCCAGTAGAGCACGCTGGGTTTCCACTTGATGAAGGTCTCGTTGTGGAACCAGATCGTCATGCCGCCGAGCCCGGCGACCAGCACCAGGCTCACCCAGAGCATGGTGTCGACGCGCCGGCGCATCGCCTTCAGGATCACGACCTGGGCCAGGGTCGCGGCGATGACCACCACCGTGGCCAGCATCACCGGCGCCTCGGCCGCGCCGACCACGCCGCCCGAGACCAGGAAGCCGAAGAAGCGGGTCGCGAATTCGGCCGCCCATTCCTTGCTGCCTTCGGCGAACTTGAAGGTGGCGAAGAACAGGAAGATCGGCAGGAAGTCGAAGAGCAGCTTCATGCGCGGCGGGTCCGGCGGGCGGTTGGCATGGCGCGATTGTGCCGCCTCGCCGCGGCCGGCGGGTGCGGAGGTCGCGCTCAGCGGCCGGGGTCGAAGTCGATCGAGGCCGAGTTGATGCAGTAGCGCTGGCCCGTGGGCTCGGGGCCGTCGGGAAAGACATGGCCCAGGTGCGAGCCGCACTTCCTGCAGCGCACCTCGACCCGCACCATGCCGTGGCTGGCATCGCGCACCTCCTCGATGACATCGCTGTCGACCGGGGCGTAGTAGCTCGGCCAGCCGCAGCCGGCGTCGAACTTGGTGCCCGATTCGAACAGCGGCGTGCCGCAGCCGATGCAGTTGTAGCGGCCGTCGGCGAAGTGGTCCCAGTAGCGGCCGGTGAAGGCGCGCTCGGTGGCGGCGTGGCGCGCCACCTGGTATTGCATGGGATCGAGCTGGGCGCGCCATTGCTCGTCGGTCTTGCGCACTTCGTAGTGCGGATCGTCGTGGGGGGGCGGCTTGGGGGAATTGGAAAACAGGCTCATGGTGGTTCGGCCTCCGGGTACGGGCAGTTCGTCGCGCGGGCGCGGAAATTCTTTCGGGGCGGGCGTCAGCGACGACAGGCCGTGATTGTGCGCAAGGCCTCGCCGCGCTGCCGGATGCGGCCGAAGTATCCTCGCCCGCCCTGCGATGGACGCCTCGACCTTGCTGATCTCCCTGCTCAACGGCCTGTCCACGGGCTTGCTGCTGTTCATGCTGGCATCGGGCCTGACCCTCATCTTCAGCATGATGGGGGTGCTCAACTTCGCCCATGCCAGCTTCTACATGCTGGGCGCCTACGTCGCCTGCACGATCGCGCAGGTCGCCGGCTTCTGGTGGGGCCTGCTGCTGGCGCCGCTGGTGGTCGGCTGTGCCGGCGCCGCCTTCGAGCGCTACGCCTTGCGCCGGGTGCACCGATTCGGCCATGTGCCCGAGCTGCTCATCACCTTCGGCCTCAGCTACATCGTGCTCGAGCTGGTGCAGCTGGTCTGGGGGCGCCAGGCGCTCGAGTTCCTGCCGCCCGAATCGCTGCGCGGGCCGGTCATGACCATCATCGAACTGCCCGGCCATCTGGCGTTCGCCTGGGGCGCGCCGCCGCCCGAGTGCAAATCGGTCGCGACGGCGGTGTGCACCCAGTTCCCCTCGTTCCGCGCCTTCGGCATGGGCGTGGCGGTGGCGATGCTGGTGGCGGTGTGGCTCCTCTTCACCCGGACCCGCATCGGCCTCGTGATCCAGTCGGCCCTCACCCACCCGGAGATGGCCGAGGCGCTGGGCCACAACGTGCCGCGCGTGTTCATGCTCGTCTTCGGCGGCGGCACCGCGTTGGCCGCGCTCGCGGGCGTGATCGGCGGTGCCATGCAGGTCACCGAGCCCGGCATGGCGCAGGCGGTGGGGGCGGTGGTGTTTGCGGTGATCGTGATCGGCGGCATGGGCTCGCTCGCGGGCGCCTTCGCCGCCTCGGTTCTGTTGGGCGTGCTCAATTCCTTCGCAGTCAGTAGCGACCGCTCGCTGCTCGACCTCTTCCACGCGCTGAACTGGGCCGCTGGCCCCGACACCCCGGGCTACGCACTGTGGAGCGTCAAGATCTCGCAGGTTGCGGCGATCCTGCCCTACCTGCTGCTGGTCCTGATCCTCATCTTCAGGCCCAAGGGCTTGCTCGGAACGCGGGAAGGCTGACGGTGGCGAGTCCCGAATCGCGCAAGCGCTGGATCGTCTGGGGCGGCTACGCGGCCGTGCTGCTGCTGGCGCCGCTGGTCTTCGAGAGCAGCCTTTCACTCACCCTGTTGTCCCAGATGGGGGTCGCGATCATCGCCTGCCTGGCCTTCAACATCCTGCTCGGGCAGGGCGGGATGCTGAGTTTCGGGCATGCCGTCTATTCGGGGCTGGGCGGGTTCTTCGCCATCCATGCGCTCAGGCTCGCGTCCAGTGGCGCATTTCCGCTTCCGGTGAGCCTGATCCCGCTCGTCGGCGGCCTGGCGGGCCTGTTCTTCGCCGCCTTGCTGGGTTGGGTGACGACGAAGAAATCGGGCACGCCGTTCGCGATGATCACGCTCGGCGTGGGTGAACTCGTCGCCGCGATGGCGCTGATGTTCCCCGGCTTCTTCGGCGGCGAAGGGGGCATCAGCGGCGACCGCGTGGTCGGCTCGCCGGTGCTGGGCATCAGTTTCGGACCGCAGATCCAGCTCTACTACCTGATCGCGCTCTACTGCTTCGTCTGCACCGCGGCGATGTATGCCTTCACGCGCACCCCGCTCGGCCGCATCCTCAATGCGGTGCGCGACAACCCCGAGCGCGTCGAGTTCATCGGCTACAGCACCCAGCGCGTGCGCTATTTCGCCTTCGTCGTGTCGGGCCTTTTCATGGGCATCGCGGGCGGCTTGAACGCGCTCAACTTCGAGATCGTCACCTCCGAGGTCGTGGGTTCCATGCGCTCCGGCAGCTACCTGCTGTTCACCTTTCTGGGCGGATCGGGCTTCTTCTTCGGCCCCATCATCGGCGCCGTGCTGATGGTGCTGGCGCTGGTCCTGTTCTCCGAGCTCACCCAGGCCTGGCTGCTCTACCTGGGGCTGATCTTCCTCTTCATGGTGATGTACGCGCCCGGCGGCATCGCGAGCCTCGTCGTGATGAACATGCGCCTGGCCGCGCGCGGCAGGCTCAGGCCGCTGTGGCGCTCCTACCTGGCGCTTGCGGGCAGCGCGGCGCTCGCCCTGGTCGCGCTGGGGGCGATGGTCGAAATGGTCTACCGCATCCAACTCAACGAGGGCATGGGGCCCCACATGCACTACCTGCGCATCCCGCTCGACGCCCACGGCGCGGGCAGCTGGGCCGGCGCGATCGCGTTGGCGGCTGTCGGGGCCCTGCTTTTCGAGTCCGCGCGCAAGGCCTTCCTGCGCCGCTGGGGTGCGGTGCAGGACGAGATCGCGGCCGAGGACCGGGCGGGGGAGCCGGCATGAGCCGGGAACTCGCCTTATGAGCGGCGGCCTCGCCCTCGAGCTGCGCGACGTGCGCAAGCACTTCGGCCGCACCGAGATCATCCGCGGCGCCAGCCTCGCGGTGAAGGCCGGCGAGCGGGTCGCGATCATCGGCCCCAACGGCGCCGGCAAGAGCACCTTGTTCAACCTCATCAGCGGGCGCTTCGGCCTCAGCTCGGGCGACATCCTGCTCGGCGGCCGTTCGATCGCGGGCCTCGCGCCCTACGAGATCAACCGCCTGGGCCTGGCGCGCAGCTTCCAGGTCAGCAACCTCTTCACGCGGCTGTCGGTGTTCGAGAACATCCGCTGCGCCGTGCTCTGGAGCCAGGGCTATCGCTACGCCTTCTGGAAGTTCCTCGCCGACCTGCGCGACGCCAACGCGCGCGCCGAGGAGGTGCTGGCGATGATCAAGCTCGAACGCAGACGCGACGAACTCGCGACCCACCTCACCTACGCCGAGCAGCGCGCACTCGAGATCGGCATCACGATCGCTGGCGGCGCCGACGTGATCCTGCTCGACGAGCCGACCGCCGGAATGAGCAAGAGCGAGACCGGCCGCTTCGTCGACCTGATCCGCGAGGTCACGGTCGGCAAGACCCTGCTCACCGTCGAGCACGACATGGGCGTGGTGTTCGGCCTCGCCGACAAGATCGCGGTGCTGGTCTACGGCGAGGTGATCGCCTTCGACGAACCCGCAGCCGTGCGCGCCGACGCGCGCGTGCAGGAGGCCTACCTGGGTTCGGTCCTCGCCGACGTCCAGGCTGCCGAGGCGGGGCATTGATGGCCGCGGCCCTGAAACTCGCCGATGTCCACGCCTTCTACGGCAAGAGCCATGTCTTGCACGGCGTGAGCTTCGAGGTCGGCGCGGGCGAGATCGTGGCGCTGCTCGGGCGCAACGGCTCGGGCCGCTCGACCACTGTGAAGACCATCATGGGTCTGGTGCGCGGCGAGGGCTCGGTGCGCTGGGGCGAGCAGGAGCTGCTCGGGCGCAAGGCCTTCGAGATCGCGCACGCCGGCATCGGCTACGTGCCCGAGAACCGCGAGATCTTCCCCAACCTCACGGTGCAGCAGAACCTGCTGCTGGGCTGCAAGGCGGCGCGCCCGCGCGGACGCTGGGGCTTCGACGACATGTACGCGATGTTCCCGCGCCTGAAGGAGCGCCGCGACACCGCCGCGGGCGTGCTCTCGGGCGGCGAGCAGCAGATGCTCACGCTGTGCCGCACGCTGATGGGCGACCCGGACCTGATCATGATCGACGAGCCGACCGAAGGGCTGGCGCCGAAGATCGTCGAACTGGTGGGCGAGTACCTGCGCGAGCTGGAGCGGCGCGGCATCGCCGTGCTGCTGGTCGAGCAGAAGCTGACGATCGCGCTCGAGGTCGCCAGGCGCTGCCTCGTGATGGGGCATGGCCAGATCGTCTTCGAAGGCACGCCGGCCGAGTTGCGCTCGAACCCGGATGTGCGCAAGGAGTGGCTCGAGGTCTGAGGGCCGCCGGCCTCCGGGCTCGGGCTCGGGCTCAGCGCGCGCCCGCCCCGGTCAACTGCCGCGCGATCAGCGCCTGAAGCGGCGGCATCCCCTTGGCCGCGCGCAGCACGGCGCCGCGCAGCAGCCGGGCCGGCCCGCGATCGTCGGTGAAGAGCTGGACGATGGCATTGGTGCCGAGGTAGATCGGCAGCGTCGTGCGCCGGTGCTCGCGTTCGTAGGCGCGCAGCGGCGCCTCTTCGCCGAGGTCGCGGCAGAGCCGCCGGGCGCGCGCGAGTTCGGCCGCCAGCACCTCCACGCCGTAGAGCCCGAAGTTGTAGCCGTGCGCCGTGACCGGATGCATGCCTACGGCGGAGTCGCCGACGAGCGCGAAGCGCGGCCCGGCAAAGCGGCTCGCGTAGACGCCCACCAGGGGGTAGGCATGGCGCGCGCCGGCCACCGCCATTGCGCCCAGGCGCGAGCCCAATTGCTCCTGGATGCGGCCGGCGAAATCGGCGTCGGACAAGCCCTGCCACTCGGCGACGAGATCCGAGCGCAGCGTCACGACTGCCGACGAATGGCGGCCGTTCATCGGCAGCATCGCCAGCGTGTTGCCGTAGCGGAAGCATTCGTGCGCCACGCCGCCGTGGTCGGCCTCGTGGCTCATGCGGCAGACGAGGGCGGTGCGGCCGAAGTCGAGCATGCGCGCGCCGATGCCGGCCATGCGGCGCAGGGTCGAGAAGCGGCTGTCGGCGGCGACGACGAGCGGCGCGGTGAAGCGCGTGCCGTCGGCGGCCTGCAGCGTGGCGCCGCGTGCGTCTCGATCGAAGCCGACGATGCGGCAGTCGCCGATGAGAGACACGCCGGGCGCTTCGGCCGCGGCGGCATGGGCGGCTGCGCGCAGGCGGTGGTTGGGCACGAGCCAGCCCAGCGCTTCGTGGCCGTCGGCGCGGCCGTCGAAGGGGAGCACCAGGGGCGAGCCCCCGTTGCTCACGCGGGCTTCGCGCAGAGGCGCGATGTCGGCCTCGGGCAGGCGCTGCCAGATGCCCAGCTTCTGCAGGATGCGGCGCGAGCGGTGGGTGAGCGCGATGTCGCGCCCGTCTTCGGGCGGGCTCGCAAGGCCGGCGACCGGCTCCTGCTCGATCAGCCGCGAGGCGATGCCGGCCTGCGCCAGCGCCAGCGCCAGGGCGAGCCCGGCGGGGCCGGCGCCGACGATCAGCAGATCCGTCGAATGGAGTTCGTTCATGGGCTGGTTCTCGGTTCGCTCGGCGCGTCTGGTGCGGGCGGCGACGATAGGCGCCGCGGGCGGATGCCGACTTGACCTCGATCAGAACGGCGTGCAGTCTAGGCGCCTCGGGTGCGGGCCCGGGCGGATGCCGCGAGGCGGCTTCGCGCGCGGGCCTGTCACCGCAGGGACAGGACCGGGCCGCGCACGGACCCTAGAATCGAACGACCGTTCCATTTTCGACCCCAGCCAGGAGACAGACACCATGGGCGCCAGCTATCAACTGCGCGGCGACGTTGCCGTCATCACGCTCGACAACCCGCCCGTCAATGGGCTGGGCTTCGACACCCGGCGCGAATTCAGCGCCGGCGTCGACCGCGCACTGGCCGACCCGGCCGTGGTGGCCCTCGTCGTCACCGGCGCCGGCAAGGCCTTCTCGGGCGGCGCCGACATCAAGGAGTTCGGCTCGCCCAAGGCCCTGGCCGAGCCGAACCTGCTGTCGCTGATCCGCCAGCTCGACGATTCCACCAAGCCGGTGGTTGCCGCCGTGCACAGCGTGTGCATGGGCGGCGGGCTCGAACTCTCGCTCGGTTGCCATTACCGCGTCGCCGCGCCCGGCACCAACGTCGCCCTGCCCGAGGTCAAGCTCGGCCTGATCCCGGGTGCTGGCGGCACCCAGCGCCTGCCGCGCGTGCTCGGCGTCGAAACGGCGCTCAACATGATCGTCAAGGGCGATCCGGTGAAGAGCGAGCAACTGGCCCAGGTGCCGGGGCAGAAGCTGTTCGACAGGATCATCGAAGGCGATCTGCTCGAGGGCGCGGTGGCTTTCGCGCGCTCGGTCGCGGCGCAGCGTCCGCTGCCGCGGGTGCGCGACCTGAAGGCCACGCATCCGAATCCCGACGCCTACTTCGAGTTCGCCCGCAACACGGTCAAGGCGATGGCGAAGAACTTCCCGGCGCCGGCCAAGTGCGTCGATGCGGTCGAGGCTTCGGTCAAGCGCCGCTTCGACGACGGCATGGTCTATGAGCGCGAGACCTTCCTGGCCTTGATGCTCACGCCTGAATGCAAGGCCTTGCGCCATGCCTTCTTCGCCGAGCGCGCGGCGAGCAAGATCCCCGACGTGCCCGAGGACACGCCGGTGCGCAAGATCGCCAAGCTCGGCGTCATCGGCGCCGGCACGATGGGCGGCGGCATCACGATGAACTTCCTCAACGCCGGCATCCCGGTGACGATGCTCGAGATGAAGCAGGAGGCGCTCGACCGCGGCGTTGCAACCATCCGCAAGAACTACGAAGCCCAGGTCAAGAAGGGCAAGCTGAAGCAGGAGAAGTACGAAGAGCGCATGGCCCTGCTGTCGACGACGCTGGACTACAACGGCATCGCCGACGCCGACATGGTGATCGAAGCCGTGTTCGAGGAGATGGGCGTCAAGGAGAAGGTCTTCCGCACCCTCGACGAGGTGATGAAGCCCGGCGCCATCCTCGCCAGCAACACCTCGACGCTGGACCTCGACAAGATCGCCTCGTTCACGAAGCGCCCGCAGGACGTCATCGGCACCCATTTCTTCAGCCCCGCCAACGTCATGAAGCTGCTCGAGGTGGTGCGCGGCGCGAAGACGGCCAAGGACGTGCTCGCCACCGTGATGGCGCTGGGCAAGAAGATCAAGAAGACGGCGGTGGTCTCGGGCGTGTGCGACGGCTTCATCGGCAACCGCATGATCGAGCAGTACAGCCGCCAAGCCGGTTTCCTGCTCGATGAAGGCTGCACGCCGCAGCAAGTGGACAAGGCGATCGAGAAGTTCGGCTTCGCAATGGGCCCGTTCCGCATGGGCGACCTCGCCGGCAACGACATCGGCTGGGCCATCCGCAAGCGCCGCAAGTCCGAGCGCGCCGACATGCGCTACAGCGAAACCGCCGACCGCCTGTGCGAACTCGGCCGCTTCGGCCAGAAGACGGGCGCCGGCTGGTACGACTACGCCGCGGGCAAGCGCGATGCGATCCCGAGCGCGCTCGTCGTCGAGATGATCGAGAAGCACCGCGAGGCGCTGGGCATCGCGCCGCGCAAGATCAGCGACGAGGAGATCGTCGGCCGCCTCGTCTACTCGCTCGTCAACGAGGGCGCGCGCATCCTCGAGGACGGCATCGCGAGCAAGGCCAGCGACATCGACATGGTCTACCTCACCGGCTACGGCTTCCCGCTCTGGCGCGGCGGGCCGATGTGCTATGCCGACACCCAGGGCCTGTTCAACGTGGTCCAGGCGATGAAGCGCTTTGCCGCGAACCCGCACGACGACGCGGCGTTCTGGCAGCCCGCACCCCTGCTCGCCAAGCTGGCCGCCGAGAGCAAGACCTTCAACCCCTGAACCGCCTTCCAGAGGACCACGCCATGACCCAAGCCGTCATCGTCTCGACCGCCCGCACGCCGCTTGCCAAGAGCTGGAAGGGCGCCTACAACATGACCCACGGCGCGACGCTGGGCGGCATTGCGGTGAAGGCCGCGGTCGAGCGCGCCGGCATCGAGCCCGGTGCCGTCGAAGACGTGCTGATGGGCTGCGCCAACCCCGAGGGCGCGACCGGCATGAACATCGCGCGCCAGATCGCGCTGGCCGCCGGCCTGCCGATCACGACCAGCGGCACCACCATCAACCGCTTCTGCTCGAGCGGGCTGCAGACCATCGCGATGGCCTCGCAGCGCGTCATCGCCGGCGAGGCCGAGGTCTTCGTCGCCGGCGGGGTCGAGAGCATCTCCTGCGTCCAGCAGGAGATGAACACCCACATGCTCATCGACCCGGCGCTGCAGAAGGCCAAGCCCGAGATCTACTGGAGCATGCTGCAGACGGCCGAGAACGTGGCCAAGCGCTACGGCGTGGCCAAGGAGCGCATGGACCACTACGGCGCCGCGAGCCAGCAGAAGGCCTGCGAAGCCCAGGAAAAGCGCCTCTTCGACGCCGAGATGGTGAGCGTGACCACGACGGCCGGCGTCGCCGACCCGGTGCTGGGCCTGCGCAGCAAGCCCGTCACCGTGAGCGCCGACGAAGGCCTGCGCCCGGGCACCACCTACGAGGCGGTGAAGGGCATCCGCCCGGCGATGCCCGGGGGCGTCGTCACCGCCGGCAATGCGAGCCAGTTCAGCGATGGCGCCGGCGCCTGCGTGGTCGTGAGCGAGCGCTATGCCCAGGCCAAGGGGCTGAAGCCCATCGGCCGGTTCCTCGGCTTCGCGGTCGCCGGTTGCGAGCCCGACGAGATGGGCATCGGCCCGGTCTTCGCGGTGCCCAAGGTGCTGTCGCGGCTCGGTCTCAAGGTCGACGACATCGACCTGTGGGAACTCAACGAGGCCTTCGCGGTGCAGGTGCTGTACTGCGCCGACAAGCTCGGCATCCCGATGGACCGGCTCAACGTCAACGGCGGCGCGATCGCGATCGGCCACCCTTACGGCGTGAGCGGCCAGCGCCTCACCGGACACGCCTT
>JAGWTS010000188.1 GCA_028868875.1 Burkholderiales bacterium
GGCCACGCTGAGCGCGTAGACGAAGCCCGCGCAGACGGCCTGCACGTCGAAGGCCGCGCAGCCGAAC
Source organism: Burkholderiales bacterium (assembly GCA_028868875.1). GTDB lineage: Bacteria > Pseudomonadota > Gammaproteobacteria > Burkholderiales > Burkholderiaceae_C > Rubrivivax. The sequence continues at coordinate 68 of JAGWTS010000188.1, forward strand.
GCGCCCAGCTTCTTCTGCAGCAGGCAGGCGGTGGACGGGAAGACCATGTCGGGCGTGGACGTCGCGACGATGATGAGGTCGAGCTCCTCGGCCTTGATGCCGGCAGCCTCGAGCGCGGCCTGCGCGGCCGGAAAGGCCAGGTCGCTGGAGGTCTGGTCGGGGGCCGCGAAATGGCGCGCCCGGATGCCGGTGCGCTCGACGATCCAGTCGTCGGAGGTCTCGATGCCGTCGGCCGCGAGGCGCTCGGCCAGGGCCTGATTGGTCACCCGGTCAGCGGGCAGGAAGCTGCCGGTGCCGAGGATGCGGGAATAGCGGGGGGAAGTCATGCAGCCTGCGCGGCCGTCGCCGCGCTGTCTCCGGTGTTGTGTCCGGCACCGGTCGCTGACGCTTGCAGCGTGCCGACGATGCGCTCGTGCACCCGGTCTAGCAGCCGGTTGCGGGCGGCATCATAAGCGCGGGCCAATGCCTGCTCGAAGGCGAAGGCGTCGGCCGAGCCATGGCTCTTGAAGACCAGGCCGCGCAGGCCCAGCAGCGCCGCGCCGTTGTAGCGGCGCGGATCGACGCGAGCCTTGAAGCGCGCGAGCACCGGCATCGCCACCAGCGCCGCCAGGCGCGAGAACAGGCCGCGCGTGAACTCCTGGCGGATGAACTCGCTCAGCATGCCCGCCAGCCCTTCACTGGTCTTGAGCAGCACATTGCCGACGAAGCCGTCGCAGACGACGATGTCGGTCGTACCCTTGTAGATGTCGTCGCCCTCGACGTTGCCGCGGAAATCGAGCTGACCGCGCGCGGCCGCCAAGCGCAGCAGTTCGCCCGCGCGCTTGATGGTCTCGCTGCCCTTGATCGCCTCTTCGCCGATGTTGAGCAGGCCGACCGTGGGCTCGGGCTTGCCTTCGACCGCCGAGGCCAGGGCGCTGCCCATGACCGCGAACTGCAGCAGGTTCTCGGGCGTGCAGTCGACGTTGGCGCCGAGGTCGAGCACGGTGGTGAAGCCGTCGTGCCGGTTCGGCATCGCGAAGGCGATGGCCGGGCGGTCGATGCCCTCGGGGGTCTTGAGCAGGTAGCGCGCCACCGCCATCAGGGCGCCGGTGTTGCCGGCGGACACGCAGGCCTGGGCTGCAGGGGCGTCGCCCTTGAGCTGGGAGATCGCGACCCGCATCGACGAATCGCGCTTCTTGCGCAGCGCGACCTCGACCGTGTCTTCCATCGTCACGACCTCGGTCGCGACGACGAGGCTGCAGCGATTCCAGGCGCGCGCTGGCTCGAGCGCGGCGGCAGCGCCGACGAGCACGAGTTCGGCCTCGGGGTGTTGGTTCAGGAACGCGCGGCAGGCCGGCAGGGTGACGGCCGGGCCATGGTCGCCGCCCATGCAGTCGACGGCGATGCGGACGACGGAGGCGGGTGGCGCGGACACGGCGGCGGATCCCGGGCGCTGGTTCATGCGCGATTCGACACGCGGGCCGGCGCGCTGGCTGCGCCGGCAATCGACGGCGCAGCCGCGCCGCCCAGGCAACGGATCAGGCGTCGGCCTTGGTCTTCAGGACCTTGCGGCCGCGATAGAAGCCGGTCGGGCTGATGTGGTGACGCAGATGCACCTCGCCGGTGGTCGGCTCGATCGCCATGCCGGGCGCGGCCACGGCGTTGTGCGAGCGGTGCATGCCGCGCTTGGAAGGCGACTTCTTGTTTTGCTGAACGGCCATCGGGTTCTCCTGCGCGCAGGCTTGACAGTCGCCTTCGCAAAGCCCGCCAGTATAACAGCTGCAGTGACACCGGGCTCAAAGCCTCAATCGCCCGACGGCGGTCGGCGCAGGGCCGCGAGCGCGGCAAAGGGATTCGGCGCGGCCTCGCCGGCTTCGTCCGCCGCGGCCAGAGGCAGCGGCTGCGGGCATTCGGCATGGCGCGGCACGATGGGCAGGGCCAGGATCAGCTCGTCCTCGACGAGGCCGAGCAGGTCGAAGGCGCGGCTCGCAACCAGCACGTCCTCGTCGTCGTCCTCTTCGTCGAGCCGGGCCGCCTCGTCTTCGTCCCCGACGAAGCGAAAGCGGCGGTCGATCTCGATCGCCTCCTGCAGCGGCTGCAGGCAGCGCTGGCATTGCAGCGCCACGGTCGTGTGCGCCTGCAGCTGCAGCGCGACAACCGGCGCGCCGCCGGTGACGGGCCGCAATGCGCCTTGCACGCTCCACTGCACCGGCGCCGGCGGAGTGTCGGCGAGCGCAAGCACGCTGGCGGCCAGCCGCGGCAGATCGGACTGCGCGGTTTCGCCGGACAAGCTGCCGGCCGCGGCGGCGAAATCACGGACGTCGAGCTTGCGCGGATCGAGGGGACGCGGACGGGAGGAGGTCATGGTCACGGACGAGTGTAGCGGCCGGCGCCGCGCGGCCCGGATGGGACAATCGGCGCGATGCATCCCCCGCTCGTCCTCGGCTCCACCTCGCGTTACCGGCGCGAACTGCTGCAGCGCCTGCGGCTGCCGTTTTCCGTCGCCTCGCCCGAGGTCGACGAAACCCCGAGGCCGGGCGAAGCCCCGCGCGAGCTGGCGTTGCGGCTGGCGCTCGCGAAGGCGCGGGCCGTCGCCGCCTTGCATCCTGAGGCCGTGGTGATCGGCGCCGACCAGGTGGCCGACCTCGACGGCGCGGCGATCGGCAAGCCCGGAACCCATGAGCGCGCGGTCGCGCAATTGCGCGCGATGAGCGGGCGCCGCGTCGTCTTCCAGACCGCGATCGCGGTGCTGAGGCCGGCCACCGGCTTCGAGCGCAGCGCGCTGGCGCCGGTGACGGTGCATTTCCGCGATCTCGGCGGCGACGAGATCGAGCGCTACCTGCGGCTCGAGCAGCCCTACGACTGCGCCGGCAGCGCCAAGTGCGAGACCCTGGGCATCGCGCTGCTGCGCTCGATCGAATCCGACGACCCGACGGCCCTGGTCGGCCTGCCGCTGATCCGCACCAGCGAACTGCTGCGCGCGGCCGGGCTCGATCCGCTCGCGGCGTGAGCGTGGAGGGTCGTCCCGTGACCGCCGGCTCGCTCGTCCTGGTGCCGAACGCGCTCGACCTGGGAGCCGAGGCGGTGGCGCTGGAGGATGTGCTGCCGCTGGGCGTGATCCGGCGCGCCGCCGGGCTCGTCCACTGGGTGGCGGAGGACGCGCGCAGTGCGCGCGCCTTCCTCAAGCGCGTCGGCGCGCTGGTGCCGCTCGCGCAGCCCTTGCAGGCGCTGGACATCCGCGAGCTGCCGCGTCCGCGCAAGGGCAGCCGCGAAGGCGTGCCCGCGGCCGAATGGCAGGCCTTGCTGCAGCCCGCGCTCGACGGCCACGACCTGGGGCTGATCTCGGAAGCCGGATTGCCGGCCGTGGCCGACCCGGGCGCCCTGCTCGTGGCCGCCGCCCATGGCGCCGGGCTGAAGGTGCTGCCGCTGGCCGGCGCCAGTTCGCTGCTGCTGGCGCTGGCCGCCAGCGGCCTGAACGGCCAGAGCTTCGCCTTTGTCGGCTACCTGCCGCAGGAAGCCGCCGCGCGCCAGGCTCGATTGCGCGAGCTCGAGGCTGCGTCGCGCCGCCTCGGCCAGACCCAGCTGATGATCGAGACGCCCTACCGCAACGCCGCCCTGCTCGATTCCATGCTGGCAACGCTGGCGCCGACGACGCGGCTGGCGGTGAGCTGCGGGCTGACGCTGCCAGACGGCTTCACCCGCAGCGAGCGCATCGCCGACTGGCGCACCCGACCCCAGGCTTTGCCGGATCGGGTGCCGGCGGTGTTCGCGCTGCTCGCGTCCTGAGCGCCGCCAGGGCTGCGCCCAGCCCGCCCCCCGTGGGGGTTCAAGCAAAACGGCAGAGCCCCATTTTCTCGAGAGCTCAATCCAGTTCGACGCGGCGCGGCAGATCGGCCCCGCGGCGCGAGCAGGTGATGGCCGCCGCGCGCCCCGCGAAATCGAGCGCCGAAGCCAGATCGGTCTCGGTCCAGTCGCGCACGGCCTGCGGCGCGAGGCGCCCGCGCTCGGCCAGCCAGGTGAGCAAGGCGGCCTGGAAGGTGTCGCCGGCGCCGACCGTGTCGACCACGGTCACGCGCTGCGGCGCCGAGCGCAGGTGCACCCCCGCGGCCCAGGCCTCGGCGCCCTCGCCGCCCCGCGTGACCACGACGAGGCCGACCCCGGCGGCAAGCCAGCTTCGCGCCAGCGCATCGACGTCGGCGCCGGGGAAGAGCAGGCCCAGGTCTTCGTCGCTGACCTTGAGCAGATGGGTGCGCGGCAGCATCCAGGCCAGGGTGTCGCGCCAGCGCTGCAGGTCGGGCTCGACGTTCAGGCGGATGTTCGGGTCGTAGGCGATCAGGCTGCGCCCGTGCTCGCGCTCGACGAGCGCGCGCTGGGTCGCTGCGACCGGCTCGACCACCATCGCGTAGGAGCCGAAGTGGAAGGCGCGCGCGTCCGCGGGCAGCCGCTCCAGCGCCGCCATCGGCAGCAGCCGGTCGGCGCAGCCCTCCCCGTAGAAGGAATACGAGGGCACGCCGCGCTCGTCCAGGCCCACCAGCCCGAGCGTGGTGGGCGCATCGATCACCGGCGTGCAAGCGGTGCCGATGCCTTCGTGCCTGAGCGCCCGCATCAGCCGCTGGCCGAGAAAGCCCGAGCCCAGTGCGCCGAAGAACGAGACCGGCTTGGCCAGCCTGGCGAGCCCGAGGGCGACATTGAACGGCGAGCCGCCGATGCGTGCGTCCATCGTCATGCCGGTGGGCGTTTCGCCCTCGGCGAACACATCCATCAGCGCTTCTCCACAAACCACGAACATGAGTCCTCCTGGGGCGGCCCGCTGCGGGCCCGGTTGCGCCAAGCATCGCCGCCGCCGGCGCGCAGCGCTACTCGGGTTTTCCATTAATCAATCAACTTGATTTATTAAAGAACGCCGTCGACAATCCCTTCAGCCGACAACGAACCGGCTCACCCCCCAACCCCCGGAGACGTACATGCTCAAGTCCACCCGTATCGCCCTCGCCGCCAGCCTGCTGCTGGGCACCGCCAGCCTGGCTTTCGCTGCCGGCCAGCCGATCATCGGCCTCATCACCAAGACCGACACCAACCCCTACTTCGTCAAGATGAAGGAAGGCGCTGCCGCCGAGGCCAAGGCCAAGGGCGCCAAGCTGCTCACCGCCGCGGGCAAGACCGACGGCGACAACGCCGGCCAGGTGACGGCGATCGAGAACATGGTCGCCGCCGGCGCCAAGACCATCCTGATCACGCCCAGCGACAGCAAGGCCATCATCCCGGCGATCAAGAAGGCCCAGGAAAAGGGCGTGATGGTCATCGCCCTGGACAGCCCGACCGATCCGGCCGACGCCACCGATGCCCTGTTCGCCACCGACAACTACAAGGCCGGCGTCCTGATCGGCGAATACGCCAAGGCGGCGCTCGGCGGCAAGCCGGCGAAGATCGTGACCCTGGACCTGTTCCCGGGCAACCCGGTCGGCGCCCAGCGCCACAACGGTTTCCTGCAAGGCTTCGGCCTGCCCAGCAACGACGCCAAGAACAACGAACTGGCCAAGCCGCCGGAAGTGCTGTGCATGGCCGACAGCTACGGCGACCGCGCCAAGGGCCAGACCGGCATGGAAAACTGCCTGCAGAAGGTGCCTGACGCGAACCTCGTCTACACGATCAACGAACCCGCCGCCGCCGGGGCCTACAACGCGCTGAAGAAGGCCGGCAAGGCCAAGGGCGTGGTCATCGTCTCGATCGACGGCGGCTGCGAAGGCGTGGCCAACGTCGGCAAGGGCATCATCGCCGCGACCTCGCAGCAATACCCGCTGAAGATGGCCTCGATGGGCGTGGACGCGGGCGTCGAGTACGCCAAGACCGGCAAGAAGGTCAGCGGCTACGTCGACACCGGCGTGACGCTGATCACCGCCAAGCCGATGACCGGCGTCGCCAGCAAGAGCGTCAAGGTCGGCACCGAGCTGTGCTGGGGCAAGAAGTAATCACGGCGATCTGACCGCCGCCCACGCGGCGGCCCGGGCGCGCCAGGCGTGCCCGGGCCCGGCCGCTGCATTGCCAAACCGAGGAGCGTGACCGCATGAACACCCTGAAAAGCAAGCTGCCGCCGATCGGCCAGCTCGGACCCTTCATCGCGCTGGTCATTGCCTGCGCCTTCTTCTCGACGATGACCAACCGCTTCCTCAGCGGGGAAAACCTGTCGTTGATCCTGCAGCAGGTGATGGTGGTCGGCGTCATCGCCATCGGCCAGACCCTGATCATCCTCACCGCCGGCATCGACCTGTCGTGCGGGGTCGTGATGGCGCTGGGCAGCATCGTGATGACCAAGTTCGCCTCCGATTTCGGCCTGCCGACGCCGCTGGCCGTGCTCTGCGGCATCGCCGTCACGGCCTTGTTCGGCCTGCTCAACGGCCTGCTCGTGACGCGCATCAAGCTGCCGCCGTTCATCGTCACGCTGGGCACCTACAACATCGCGTTCGCGATCACCCAGCTCTACTCCGGCGCCCAGACCGTCACAGACGTGCCCGATGCGATGACCTGGCTCGGCAACACCTTCTCCATCGGCAGGACCGAGGTCGGCTACGGCACGGTGCTGATGATCCTGCTCTACCTCGCAGCCTGGTTCTGGCTGCGCGAAACCGGCGCCGGGCGCCACGTCTACGCGGTGGGCAACAACCCCGAGGCGACCCGTCTCGTCGGCATCCCGACCGAGCGCGTGCTGCTGGGCGTCTATGTGCTCGCAGGCGTGTTCTACGGCATCGCTTCTCTGCTCGCGGTGGCGCGCACCGGCGTCGGCGACCCGAACGCGGGCCAGACCGAGAACCTGGACGCGATTACCGCGGTCGTGCTCGGCGGCACGAGCCTGTTCGGCGGGCGCGGCGTCATCCTCGGCTCGCTTGCCGGCACGGTCGTCGTCGGCGTGCTGCGCAACGGCCTCACGCTGATGGGCGTGTCTTCGGTCTACCAGGTGCTCGTCACGGGCATCCTCGTGATCCTGGCCGTGACCGTCGATCAACTCTCGCGCAAAGCTGCGCGCTGAACCCCGGGAGACCCAACATGGCAACCCAACAGATCGTGATGCAGGCCAAGGGCCTGGTGAAGCGCTACGGCCAGGTCACCGCGCTCGACGGCAGCGACTTCGAACTGCGCGCCGGCGAGATCCTGGCGGTGATCGGCGACAACGGCGCCGGAAAGTCCTCGCTCATCAAGTGCCTCTCGGGGGCGACGATCCCCGACGAAGGCGAGATCCAGCTCGACGGCAAGACGATCCACTTCAAGAGCCCGATGGACGCACGAAGGGTGGGCATCGAGACCGTCTACCAGGACCTCGCGGTGGCCCCGGCGATGACGATCACCGAGAACCTGTTCCTGGGCCGCGAGGTGCGCCGCAGCGGCTTTGCCGGCAACGTGCTGCGCATGCTCGACAAGAAGAAGATGCTCGAGACCAGCATCGCCCGCATGCAGGACCTGAAGGTCGGCATCCGCTCGATGACGCAGGCTGTTGAGACGCTCTCCGGCGGCCAGCGCCAATGCGTGGCGGTGGCGCGCGCCGCGGCTTTCGCCGAGCACGTCGTGATCCTCGACGAACCGACCGCCGCGCTCGGCGTCAAGGAGGGCAACATGGTGCTCGAGCTGATCCGCCGCGTGCGCGACAAGGGCCTTCCCGTGATCCTGATCAGCCACAACATGCCGCACGTCTTCGAGATCGCCGACCGCATCCACGTCGCCCGCCTGGGCCGGCGCGCCGCGGTGCTGAACCCGAAGAAGATCAGCATGAGCGACACCGTGGCGGTGATGACCGGGGCGATGCCGCCGGACCAGATCCCGGCCGAATACCTGGCGCATTGAGGGCAGCGAGCACACCATGTTGAAAGGAATCGACCCCCTGCTGACGCCGGAGCTGTTGCGCGTGCTGGCCGAGATGGGTCACGGCGACGAGATCGTCGTCGCCGACGCCAACTTCACGGCCGCCTCGCTCGGGCACGGCAAGCCCGTCGTCGCCCTGTCTGGCGCCGGCGTGCTGCGCACCACCGAGGCACTGCTGTCGCTGCTGCCGCTGGACCAGCACGTGGCCCAGCCCGTGGCCTACATGCAGGTGAGCGACACCCCGGCCGGGTACCGCAGCGCCCTGCAGCGCCAGGTGATCGGCTCGATCGAGGCCCACGGCTGGGCCGCAGCCGACCAGTGCGAGGCGATCGAGCGCTTCGCTTTCTACGATCGCGTGGCCAAGGCCTTCGCCATCGTCCTCACCGGGGAGTTGCAGCCCTATGCCAACTTCATCCTCAAGAAGGGCGTGATCTCGGAGGCGCTGATCGCCTGAACCATGGTGCCCACTTCCGCAGTCCACGAAGACCCGGTACGGCTCAAGCCGCGCGGCTCGAGCCAGGGCGGGCTGCGCCAGTACAACGAGCGCGTCGTCCTGCACACGATCCGGCTGCACGGCGCCCTGCCCGGCGCCGAGATCGCGCGCCTGACCCACCTGACGGCGCAGACGATCTCGCTCATCACCAAGCGCCTGCTCGACGACGGCCTGCTCGTCAAGGGCAAGCCGCGCCGCGGCAAGGTGGGCCAGCCTTCGGTGCCGCTGTCGCTGAACCCCGACGGCGCCTATTCGATCGGCGTGAAGGTCGGACGGCGCAGCCTGGACGTGCTGCTGGTCGACTTCGTCGGCGCCGTGCGCGCGCGCTGGGAGCTCGGATACGGCTTCCCCGACCCCGACCAGGTGCTGGCCGAGATCGGCAGGCGCCTGGGCAATATCCGCGAACTGCTCGGCCCGGCCAGCTTCGAGCGGGTGCAGGGCATCGGCATCGCGGCGCCGCTGCAGATGAGCGGCTGGCAGCCGCTGCTCGGCGTCGACGCGACGCTGGCCGCGCGCTGGGACGCGACCGACCTCGCGGCCGAAGTCACGCGCCTGTGCGACCTGCCGGCGGAACTGCTCAAGGACACGGCGGCCGCCTGCGTCGCCGAGCTCGTCGCCGGGCGCGGGCGCAGCGTCAAGAGCTTTCTGTACGTCTTCGTCGACACCTTCATCGGCGGCGGACTCGTCATCGACAGCCATCTGCGCTCCGGCCTGCACGGCAATGCCGGTGCGATCGGCTCGATGCCGCTGGGGTTGAGCCACGCCGGCCAGGCCGGGCCGCCGGAACAACTGCTGAGCCGGGCCTCGCTGCTGAGCCTCGAGCGCCTGTACGGCGCCGCCGGGCTCGAGGTCACGGCCAGCAGCGACGCACGGGCGTTGCAGGCACCGTGGAAGCCGCACACCCAGTCTTGGCTGCGCGAAACCGCGGCCGCGATCGCGCTCAGCGTCAACAGCGCCGCCTGCCTGCTCGACCTGGACAGCGTGATCGTCGACGGCTCGTTCAGCCGCGAACTGCTGGCCGCCCTGCTCGGCGAACTCGCCGTCGCTCTCGGCCGCTACAGCTGGGAAGGCGTGGTGCGTCCGACCGCCCTGGCCGGCACCATCGGCTCGGACGCGCGCGCGATCGGCGGCGCCCTGCTGCCGCTGTACGCCAACTTCGCGCCCGACCGCGAATTGTTTCTCAAGTCATCCGCATCTTGATGCTAAGATGCGTTGGTGCGCACCACCATCGATCTTCCTGACCCGCTGCTGCGCCAGCTGAAGGCGCGCGCCGCGCTCGAGGGCACGACGCTGAAGGCGCTCGTGCTCGCACTCGTCGAGCAAGGCCTGGCGGCGCCGGCGGCCGCGGCCCGGGGCCTGCGGAGCGAACCGCCCACCATCTCGATCGGCGGCCCCTGGCTGCTGGGCGAGGCGCAGACGAGCAACGCCGGGCTGATGGAACTCCTCGACGATGGGGATTGAGGCGGCCGAGCCGCGGCCCGCGGCCTGGGCGCCGGGCGGCGCTGGCGACCTGCTCGACGTCAACGTCTGGCTCGCGCGCGCGATTCCCCAACATCCGCACCACGCCGCCGCGCGACGCTATTGGGAGGACCTTTCGGCGCCGCAGATGTGCTTCTGCCGCGTGACGATGCTCGCATTGGTCCGCCTGCTGTGCCAGCCGAAGCTGATGGGCAAGGGCGTGCTGGATCTCGCTGGCGCCTTCGAGATCTACCGCCGTTTTGCGGCGCTTCCCGAAGTGCGCTTTGCCCCCGAACCGGCAGGCTGCGAGGCCACCTTGGCAAGCCTGCTGCGCGGCGGATTGCCGGCCCGCCTGTGGACCGACGCCTACCTGGCCGCGTTCGCGCAAGCGGCCGGACTGCGCCTCGTGAGTTTCGACGCCGACTTCGATCGCTTCGCCGGCCTGAACTGGCTGCGCCTGGGGGCGGCAGGGGCCTGAAAGCCCGCCGCGGGCTTCAGCCGCCGCCGAGCAAGGCCGCGACCTTCTTCTTCGGCCGGATGTTGGGCGACAGCGAACGCGCCGGCACGGCCGGGGCGACGCCCTTTTCCCAGGCGGCAGAGCCGTCGCCGCTGGGCTCGTAGGGCTTGTCGAAGAACGGGTCGGCACTCGCCGGAGCCGGCCGGCGCGGACGCTCGGATGCGCGCTCGATCACGCGTTCAGCGGCTTCGCGATAGCTGTCGTCGTCGTCGCGGCGGCGCGGGGGCCGGCGCGGGCGCTCGTTGTCGATCTCGATCGGCTCGAGCTCGATCTTGATCTTGATGAGCTTCTCGATGTCGCCGATGAGGCGCGTGTCGTCGCGCGTGACCAGCGTCACCGCCAGGCCCGAAGCCCCGGCGCGGCCGGTGCGGCCGATGCGGTGGACGTAGTCCTCGGCGTTGAAGGGCACGTCGAAGTTGAAGACCGCCGGCAGGTCGGCGATGTCCAGGCCGCGGGCGGCCACGTCGGTGGCCACCAGCAGGTCGACCTCGCCGGCCTTGAAGGCGGCCAGCGCCTTCA
>JAGWTS010000189.1 GCA_028868875.1 Burkholderiales bacterium
TTGCCCAAGGTCGACCGATGGCGGGCACTGCTGGCCTACATCTGCCAACGAATCGTCGGTCAGATTGGCCTGCCGCCAGCGCCAGCTGCGCTCGCGGCGACCGGGTAACTGCTGTTTTTAGGCTGAATTGGCTCGGCAATAAATCCGCAGAAAACGATAGGTGGTCGCTTCAGTCCGGGGATGCCGAGTCGATACCGAGAGTTCAACTTACCGAGAGGTTCCAGACATGGCACGCACGGACAGATTTCGTCAACAGCACAACGACCTGCTCAAAGCCGCTGGCGATCTTCAGGCGCTTCTCAACGCCGCAGAACTCTCGAAAGACGGATCGAAGGCGCGCACCTGCCTCGCCAGCCTGATGGGCAAGTTGGTCTTGCACTTGACGTCCGAGGACCAGGTCCTCTATCCGGAATTGACGGCCAGCAAGGATGCGGCCGTCGCTGCGCTCGCGCGCAGGTTCTCGACGGAGATGCAGTCGACGACGAAGGCGGTCGTCGCCTACAACGAAAAGTGGGGCACTGCGTCGGCGATCAAGGCCAACGCCCCTGCCTTCATCGATGAAACGAAGAATGTGCTCCGGATCCTCGCCGATCGAATCAAGCGCGAGAACCAGGAACTGTATGCGGCCGCCGACAAGATCGACGGCAAGGCATTCGCGTAGCGCGTGCCCCGAAAAGCCCGGGCGATCGATTTTTTCGATTGGTCGGGGTGAAAGGATTCGAACCTTCGACCCACTGGTCCCAAACCAGTTGCGCTACCAGGCTGCGCTACACCCCGACTCGGGGCATTGTAAGGGCCGGCCTCGTCAGGGCAGGTCGGACGGTGGCGGCAGTTCGAGCAGCCGCGCCACCGCCATGCATTGGCGGATGTGCTGCTCACAAACCCATTTCAGCGCCGAAAATGTCAGCGCCGCGGAGACCGCCTGGCCCGCCACCGGCACGAACTTCGCGGCCTGCTGCGCCGTCAGCCGCACGCCGACCGCGCGCAGCAGCCCGAGCACCACGTCGCGTGTGATCATGCGCCCGACGACGAGGCCACCGCCGGCGCTGATGGCCTTGTAGACCGCCACCTTGTGCTGCGGCGCGAGGCGCTCGATCTGCTCGGGGGTGAGGCCGAACTCGGCGTTGATCTCGGGCAGCAGCCGCACCAGCACGCCGATGTCGGTGAGCCAGTCCAGCCCCGGAACCGGCAGCACCGCGACGCCGGCAGCGAGCAAGGCGCGCTTGGTCACGAGCCGGCGGCAGCGCGCCGCGACGGCCTCGATGTCGGCCTCGCCCACGGGCACCACCACCCAATCGGCGGCGACGGCGCTGTTCATCGGCGCACCCCCCGCCTCATGCAGGCTGCGCCATCACGACGATGCCGTCGGCGTCGGCGTAAAGCCAGTCGCCGGGGCGGATCCAGACGCCCTGGATCTGCACCGCCACGTCGCGCTGGCCTTCGTTGCGCTTTTGCGTCGGCAGCGGCATCGAGGCCAGGGCACGGATGCCGACGCCGCAGGCCGCGAGTTCGTCGACATCGCGCACCGCACCGTCGACGACGATGCCGGCCCAGCCGTTCCTGGCCGCGGCCGCGCCCAGGTTGCCGCCGACCAGCGCGCGCCGCAGCGAGCCGCCGCCGTCGACCACCAGCACCCGCCCCTGCCCCGGCGAATCGACGGCTTCCTTGACGAGGGTGTTGTCCTCGAAACACTTGACCGTGCTCACCGGCCCGGCGAAGCGCGCCTGCCCGCCGAAGGAGCGGAACACCGGCGGCAGGACGCGGAACGCGCCATCGGCGTCCGCCTTGTGCAGGTCGCAGAGGTCGCAGGTGGCGAAATCTTTCATGCCGGGTTCTCGGGACAATCGCAGGAGGCGCCCTTTCTATCACGCCCCGGGCGCAGGCCTTGTTGCCGTGCGTATCGCGCCGAGCGTCGCCCGCGTGGTGCTGACCTCGGGGTCGAGCTTCAGGTGCAGCAGCGCCGGCTTTCCGGCTTCGAGCGCACGCTTCAAGGCGGGCTCGAACTGCTGGGTCGCATCGACGAACTCGGCGGCCCAGCCGTAGGCGCGCGCGAGCGCCGCGAAATCGGGGTTGAAGAGGTCGCTGCCGCTGACCCGGCCCGGAAACTCGCGCTCCTGGTGCATGCGGATGGTGCCGTAGCTGCCGTTGTCGACGACCAGGGACAGCAGCTTCTTCGCGCCGTAGCCGATGGCGGTGGCGAGTTCCTGGCCCGTCATCAGCAGGTCGCCGTCGCCGCTCAGGTTAACCACCTGGCGCCCGGGTTCGAGCAAGGACGCGGCCACTGCCGCCGGCAGCCCGTAGCCCATCGCCCCCGAGGTCGGTGCGAGCTGGGTCCGGCCGTGGTGCTGGAGCCCGCGGTAGCGCAGGTAGCGGTGCAGCCAGCCGCTGAAGTTGCCGGCGCCGTTGGTCCAGACCGTGTCCTCGGGCAGCAGCCGCTCCATCGTCTTGACGACCACGGCCAGGTCCAGCGGCGCCACCGCCGGGGCGACGAGGTTGGCGTCGTAGTCGGCCCGCGCGGCCTCGCCCTGCCCGGCCCAGGGCAGCTCGACCGGTGCGGCCAGCGTCTCCAGGGCCTTGGCGGCGCAGGCCATCGAGGCCTGCAGCATCAGGTCGGCGGCATAGACCCGGCCCAACTCCTCGGCCCCGGCATGGATGTGGACCAGCTTCTGCTTCGGCCGCGGCACCTCGAGCAGGCTGTAGCCGCCGGTCGTCATCTCGCCCAGGCGCACCCCGAGGGCGATCACGAGGTCGGCGTTGCGGATGCGCGCCGCGAGCTTCGGGTTGATGCCGATGCCGACGTCGCCCGCGTACAGCGGATGGTGGTTGTCGAAGGTGTCCTGGAAGCGGAAGCCGCAACCCACCGGCAGACGCCAGTTCTCGGCGAAGCGCTGCAGCGCGGCACAGGCTTCGGCGTCCCAGCCGCTGCCGCCGGCGATGAGGAAGGGCCGTTCGGCCGCCAGCAGCAGTGTGCGCAAGTCGCGCAGGCCGCCGGGCGCGGGCCAGGCCTGCACCGGCTCGACGCGCGGCAGCACCGGCGCCGCGGTCCGGCGCGTGAGCATGTCCTCGGGCAGCACCAGTACCACCGGCCCGGGGCGCCCCTGCATGGCGGTGTGGAAGGCGCGGGCGACGTATTCGGGCAGGCGGTCGGCGTCCTGCACCTCGCCGACCCATTTCGCCAGCCCCAGCGTGCCGGGGCCGAAGACCTGGCGGTAATCCAGCTCCTGGAAGGCCTCGCGGTCGCGCTGGTCGCTCGCCACCTGGCCGACGAACAGGATCAGCGGCGTCGAGTCCTGGAATGCGGTGTGCACGCCGATGGCCGCGTTGGTCGCGCCCGGACCGCGCGTGGCAAAGCAGATGCCGGGGCGGCCGCTGAGCTTGCCCTGGGCCTCGGCCATGAAGGCGGCGCCGCCTTCCTGGCGGCAGGCGACGAAGCGGATGCGCTCGCGGTGCTCGTGGAATCCGTCCAGCACCGCGAGGTAGCTCTCTCCGGGCACGCCGAAGCAGGTGGAGATGCCTTGCTCGATCAGCGCCTCGACGAGGGCATGGCCGGCGAGGCGGGAATGGGGGGCGGTGTCTTGCATCGCCGCATCGTAGCCGGCGCCGCTCCCCTCAGGCCGGTGCGAGCACGGTACGCCGCACACGGCGCACGTTGAAGGCGCTCAGGATCAGCACCGCCTGCAGCAGCGCCATCACGACCCAGACGCCGCGGTACTGGTGGTGGTCCATCAGCGTGCCGACGAACAGCGGCACCACGGCCTGGCCGATGTCGAGCCCGGCGTAAACCACGCCGTAGACGCGGCCGGTGGCGTTGTCGGGTGCCGAGCGCTTGACCAGCAGGTCGCGCGAAGGCCCTGCGGTGCCGCTGGCCACGCCGAGCAGGCCGAACGCGAGCGGCACGGCCCAGCCCGGCAGGTCGGCGAAGCCGATGGTCAGCGCCACCACCGCGGCCACCGCAAAGGCGGCGCCGACGACGCGTTCGCAGCGCTCCGGGTTCACCGCCAGGAAGCCGCCGAGCAGCATGCCGCCCGCAGCGCAGACCATGTAGATCGACAGGCACATCGCCGCCCACGGGGCCGGCACCGCATGCAGTTGGCGCGCCGACTCCGAGGCGAAGCTCTGCACCACCGAGAGCACGCCGGCATAGAAGAAGAAGAAGAACGCGAAGCACATCCAGACCGCGGGGATGCGCAGGAAATCGAAGGAGCCCTCCTGCACGCGCTGCGGCGCCGGCGCTGCGGCCTCCAAGGTGAGGTCGTCGCGCCGCAGCCAGAGCAGCGCCATCACGCCAAACGCGATGGTCGAGGCGCAGACCAGCGCGACGCGCCACGAATACGCCATCGTCAAGGGCACGAGCACCACCGGCGCCAGCGCCCAGCCCAGGCTGCCGCTGATGCCGTGCGCGCTGTAGGCGTGGCCCAGGCGCGCCTTGCTCACCTTGCGGTTGAGCAAGGTGTAGTCCACCGGGTGGAAGACACCGTTGCCGACGCCCGCCAGCACCGAGAAGCCGGCCAGCATCGCGTAGCTGGTGCTGGCGGCAAAGCCCAGCGCCGCGCAGCCGAGGAGGCCGATGCCGGCGAACAGCACCGGGCGCGGCCCGTAGCGGTCGACCCAGAAACCCGAGGCCGCCTGGACCGAGCAGGACACGACGAAGAAGATCGTCAGCAGAAAGCCCAGCTCGGCGTAGCCGACCCCGAACGCGTCCTTGAGCCAGGGGAACAGCGGCGCCAGCAGCAGCTGGCTGAAATGGCTCACGCTGTGGGCCAGTCCGACCAGGCCGATCAAGCTGGCGTCCTTGCGCAGCGAGGGTGCGGGTATCGCGATGGAACTCATGGAGAACGAATGTAGGCGCGACGCCGGCGGCAGAGTTACGATAGACAGTCAATTTCTATCGAGAACGTGCCAGACCCTTTGCTGCCGCGCAGCCCGAGCGCCCGCCTGGCGCCGCTGGACCCCTCGCGCTTCGCCCCGACGCCGCAGCGCCCGGTGCGGGGGAAGGCGCGCCACATGCCCAGCGACAGCGAGATCATTCCGCACAGCCATTCCTGGGCCCAGGTGGCGCTGGCGATCTCGGGCGTGAGCCGCATCAGCACCGACGACAGCACCTATCTCGTGCCCGGCTCGCGCGCGGTCTGGATTCCGGGCGGCGTCGCGCACACGGTGCGCGCGGTGGAGGCCGGCGAGTTGCGCACGCTCTACGTCCAGGCCGCGCTGTGCGCGATGGACCGTCCGCCCTGGACCGAATGCCGGGTGGTCGAGGTCTCGGCGCTGTTGCGCGAACTGGTGCTGCAGATGTCGATCGAGATGGACGGCGATTCGGCCCCGGTGCCCGAACTGCTCGAACGCGAGCGCCGCCTGGGCGACCTGGCGCTGGACGAACTGCGCCGCGCCGCCCCGGTGCGCCTGGGCATCGACCTGCCGCGCGACAAGCGCCTGCGCGCGCTGTGCGAGGCCGTGCTGGCCGAGCCCGGGCGCCACGCCACGCTCGAGGCCTGGGCCGCGCAGGCGGGCGCCAGCACGCGCACCGTGGCGCGGCTGTTCCGCCAGGAACTGGGCACCAGCTTCGGCCCCTGGCGCCAGCAGGTGCTGCTGGCGCACGCGATGACGCTGGCGGCGCGCGGCCGGCCGATGGCCGCGATCGCGCGCGACCTGGGCTATGCCAGCGCCAGCGCCTTCACGGCGATGGTCCGGCGCGCAGTGGGGGCGCCGCCCGGGCGCTTCTTCGCCAACCCGCCCTAGCCGCTACCATTGCTGCCATGCAACAGAACGAATTCGACTACACGCGCCAGGATGCGAGCGGTGCGAGTTGCGTCGCCCATGCCTGGGCCAAGGTGCCGCCGGTGCTGAACCCGGACCAGCGCCGCGCCGCGAAGGAGCGCGCCGCGGAGCTGTTGAAGGCGCACGATGCCGTGCTCGTCGCCCACTACTACGTCGACGGCGACCTCCAGGACCTGGCGCTCGAGACCGGCGGCATCGTCGCCGATTCGCTCGAGATGGCGCGTTTCGGGCGCGACCACCCGGCGCGCACGCTGGTCGTCGCCGGCGTGCGCTTCATGGGCGAGAGCGCCAAGATCCTGAGCCCCGACAAGCGCGTGCTGATGCCCGACCTCGACGCCACCTGCTCGCTCGACCTGGGCTGCCCGGCCGACGAGTTCGCGGCCTTCTGCGACGCCCATCCCGACCATGCGGTGGTGGTCTACGCCAACACCAGCGCCGCGGTGAAGGCGCGCGCCGACTGGATGGTGACGAGCTCCTGCGCGCTGGCCATCGTCGAGCACCTGAAGAACGAAGGCCGCAAGATCCTCTGGGCGCCGGACCGCCATCTCGGGCGCTACATCCAGGAGCAGACCGGCGCCGAGATGGTGCTGTGGAACGGCGCCTGCATCGTCCACGACGAGTTCAAGGGGCTGGAGCTCGACCTGCTGCGGCGCGAGCACCCGGGGGCGCAAATCCTCGTCCACCCCGAATCGCCGCAAAGCGTGGTCGCCCAGGCCGATGTCGTCGGCAGCACGACCCAGCTCCTCGACGCCGTGGTCAAGGGCAGCGCCCAGACCTACATCGTCGCCACCGACAACGGCATCCTGCACCGCATGCGCCAGCTCGCGCCGACAAAGACGCTGATCGAGGCGCCCACTGCCGGCAACAGCGCCACGTGCAAGAGCTGCGCCCATTGCCCCTGGATGGCGATGAATGCCTTGCAGGGCGTGGTCGACTGCCTGGCCGAAGGCCGCGGCGAGATCAGCGTGGCCGAGCCCGTGCGCGCCCAGGCCCTGGGCTGCATCGAGCGCATGCTCGACTTCGTCAAGCGCCACCCCGGCGCCGTGCGCGCCGCGCGAGCCGGCTTCGTGCCGAACATCGGAACCGCATGAACGAGACCCTCGAAGCCGCGCGCGAGCGCAACATCCGCGACGCGCTGGCCGAAGACATCGGCGACGGCGACTGGACCGGCATGCTCGTGCCCGACCGCGAGCGCGTGCGCGCCCGGGTGCTGGTGCGCGAGGCCGCGGTGCTCTGCGGCCGCGACTGGTTCGACGGCGTGGTGCGTGCGCTCGACCCGGCCGCGAAACTCGATTGGCAGGTCGCCGAAGGCGCCTGGACGAAGGCCGACGAGGCGGTCGTGCTGATCGAGGCGCGCGCGCGCGCCCTGCTCGCCGCCGAGCGCCCGGCGCTGAACTTCATCCAGCTGTTGAGCAGCACGGCAACGATCACGCGGCGCCATGTCGACGCCGTGGCCGGCGCCTCGCCCCGGCCCGAGGGCTGCGCCATCCTGGACACGCGCAAGACGATTCCCGGGCTGCGCCAGGCGCAGAAATACGCGGTGCGGATCGGCGGCGGCGGCAACCAGCGCATGGCGCTCTGGCACGGCATCCTGATCAAGGAGAACCATATCGCGGCCGCCGGCGGCGTGGCCCAGGTGCTGGCCAATGCGCGCGCGCTCGACGCCGGGGTCGACATCCAGATCGAGGTCGAGACCCTCGACCAGTTGCGCGCGGCCCTGGCCGAAGGCGCGAAGAACGTGCTCCTGGACAACTTCGACCTCGCCCGCATGCGCGAGGCGGTGGCGATCACGGCCGGGCGCGCCCTGCTCGAGGTCTCGGGCAGCGTCCAGCTCGATCAACTGCGCGCCATCGCCGCCACCGGCGTCGACCGCATCTCGATCGGCAGGCTCACCAAGGACGTGCAGGCCATCGATTTCTCGATGCGGGTGATCGAGCGCGTGTAGTCCCCGCCCTCCAGTTTCGCCGCGCGCTGCCGACAACGCGGAATGCGCAGAACCGAGAGGGCCCGATGAACAGCGTCGATTTTGCTTCGATCCGCAACCACAACGAGTCCGCGGTGTGCGAGGCGGTGGTCGCGGGCGCGGCGCGCTACCCCGGCCTGTCGCACAACCCCGAACTGCTGGCCGACGTGGCCTGCGTCGCGCTCAACCGGCTTCAGCCGCGCTACATCCGCCACGAGGTGGACATGGCCTTCTACATGACCGAACGCGAGCGCAGCGAGAGCGAGAAAGGCGTGCAGGACGCCGTGGAGTTCGCCTTCGGCTTCGTCCAGGCGCGCACCGCGATGCGCGCGCGCGGCTGAGGATCGGTCAGCGCTTCTCGCTGCGCGCCGGCCGCGTCAGCACGGTCGGGAAGCTCACCGGCAGGGTGTGCGGGAAATCGCGGCTGAAGTGCAGGCCGCGGCTTTCGTGGCGGCGCAAGGCCGAGCGCACGATGAGTTCGGCGCAGACCACGAGGTTGCGCAGCTCGAGCAGGTCGCGCGTGACGCGGAAATTCGCGTAATAGTCGTCGATCTCGTCGCGCAGCAGCTTGATGCGGTGCAGCGCGCGCTCGAGCCGGCGCGTCGTGCGCACGATGCCGACGTAGTTCCACATCAACAGGCGCAACTCGTCCCAGTTGTGGGCGATCACGACCTGTTCGTCGGCGTCTTCGACCTTGCTCTCGTCCCAGGCCGGGCAGGCGCGGGTGCCGGCCGGCGCGCTCTGCAGGATGTTGTGGGCACAGGTGCGGCCCAGCACCACGCATTCGAGCAGCGAATTGCTGGCCAGGCGGTTCGCGCCGTGCAGCCCGGTGTAGGTGGTCTCGCCCACCGCGTACAGGCCGGGAAGGTCGCTGCGCCCATCGAGGTCGGTGACGACGCCGCCGCAGGTGTAGTGCGCCGCCGGCACCACCGGGATCGGGGCACGCGCGATGTCGATGCCCAGCGACAGGCAGCGCGCGTGGATGTTCGGGAAATGTTCCTTCAGGAAGGCCTCGCCGAGGTGGCGCGCGTCGAGCCAGACATGGTCCAGGCCATGCTTCTTCATCTCGAAGTCGATCGCCCGGGCGACGATGTCGCGCGGCGCGAGCTCGCCGCGTTCGTCGTGCGCGGCCATGAAGCGCGTGCCGTCGGGCAGCGTCAGGTAGGCCCCTTCGCCGCGCATCGCCTCCGTGATCAGGAAGCTGCGCTCCTGCGCGTGGTACAGGCAGGTCGGGTGGAACTGGATGAACTCCATGTTCGCGACCCGGCAGCCGGCGCGCCAGGCCATCGCGATGCCGTCGCCGGTGGAGGTGTCGGGGTTGCTCGTGTAGCGGTAGACCTTGCCGACGCCGCCGGTGGCCAGCACCACCGCCGACGCCGGCAGGGTCTCGACGTGGCGGCTGTCCATGTCCAGCGCGTACAGGCCGTAGCAGCGCTGCGGCTCGTCGCGCCGCAGGTGGCGCGAGGTGATGAGGTCGACCGCCATCCAGCGCTCGCGCAACTGGATGTTCGGATGCGCCATCGCGCGCTCGAGCAGCGCGTCGTGGATCGCCTTGCCCGTGGCGTCGGCGGCATGGGCGATGCGGCGCACGGCGTGGCCGCCCTCGCGCGTCAGGTGCAGGCCGAGCGGCCCCGCCGGGTCGGGAGAAAACGGCACCCCGGCATCGACCAGCCATTCGATCGCG
Organism: Burkholderiales bacterium; assembly: GCA_028868875.1. GTDB lineage: Bacteria > Pseudomonadota > Gammaproteobacteria > Burkholderiales > Burkholderiaceae_C > Rubrivivax. The sequence goes on from JAGWTS010000189.1 coordinate 9,423, forward strand.
GCGGCGCTGTGCTCGGCGATGAAGCGCGCGGTGTTCTCGTCGACGAGACCGGCGCCGGCGTCCTGGGTGTCGCGCACATGCGAGTCGACGCTGTCGTCGCTGCCGAGCACACCGACGATGCCGCCCTGGGCCCAGGCGGTGGCGCCTTCGGCGAGTTCGCGCTTGGCGAGCACGACCACGGGCCGCTGCTCGGCGAGCTGCAAGGCGACCACCAGTCCGGCGAGACCGGCGCCGACGACGACGACCGGGAGTGAATCTGGCGCGAAGTTGCTGCTCATGATTGCTTATGAAAGGCCGATAGCCCTGCATGTCACATTCTAAGGACCCGCGGCACCGACCCGAGGATGGGTGCGCCGCGCCGGCTTACCCCGTACCATCGAGGTAGACGGCGCGCCGAACACGGACGCTGGTCGTTGCACTTCCCCCGCATGGCCACCAAAACAGACGGCAGTCATCCCCCTTGGCCCCCCTTGCCCTCGCGGCCGGTGCGTGCCGACCTGGTTGCGCCCGCAACCCAGATCGTGCGCGACCGCGAAGCCTACCTGGGCCAGGGCCAGCACGACATCGGCCGGCGCATCGCCGACGACCAGGTCGAGCTGTTCGTGAACGGCGAGCCGGCGCTGGCGCTGCAGCAGCAGTTCGACCGCCTGGCCCCCGAGTTCGTCGCCCTGCACGACGTCGGCACGAGCGCCACGCTGCGCCTGCTCGGCGCCCTTGCCGGCGCCGCCGGTGCGCGCGTGCAGCGGTTGTCGATCCGGCGCCAGGGCCTGGGCGTGGCCTTGGCGGTGCTGCAGTTCGTCGAGATTCCGCTGGCCAGCGGGGAGAACCTGCGTGTGTACAGCACCGACGTCAACGCCGACACCCAGTCGCGCCACCAGATCGCGATGGTGCTGCTCGGGCGCAGCAAGCTCGGCGTCTTGATGGTGGGCGAACTCCCGCCGCACGCCCTCACCGCGGCGCTGCAGCCCTTGCGCGACGCCTTGATGCGCGGCAGCTGGCCGAACCGCGACATGCTGCTGCTGCCGCTGGGTTCGGCCACGACGCTGGCGGCCCAGGTGGCCCATCTGTCGGGTTCGAGCGGGGTCGCGATCCGGGTCACGCCGCAGGCGGCGCGGCCGAACGACGCCTGGTCCTTCATCAGCGGCACCTGGAACCGCCTGCACGGCGTCGATCAGACCGGCGCCGCGCTCAACACCGAACTCAACCGCGCCGTGCCGCGCCCGCCGGTGCCCCGGCCCGAGGCGCCGACGCAGCACATGGAGCTGACGCCCGAGCCGCCCTACCCGGCGGCGCAGGCGCCCACGAATGCGCGCTGGGCCGACTATGCCCAGCGCTGCGCCGCGCTCAAGGGGGTGTCGGCCTGCTGCATCTTCGATTTCGTGAGCCAGCGCGCGCTGGCCCATGTCGGTACCAAGGTCACGCC
>JAGWTS010000005.1 GCA_028868875.1 Burkholderiales bacterium
GGTTCACTCAGTAGCGACTTCGAAGAACCCACTCGGTTTCGAGCAGCGCGCACAAGGTCACGAGCAGTGGCTCGCCCGTCGCGGCGGCGTCGGCGACGAGACGGCGCGCTGCGGCGCACTGGTCCGGCGCGGTTGGGTCCTGGACCAGAATTCGAACGAGAACGTTCGTGTCGATGGCAATACTCATTCGGGCAGGTGCATCTCGTCAATGGACACGCCTGGTTGCCCTGGCCGAGTCAGAATGCCCACGAGATCCGCCAGCTGCCGCGTCTTGGGCCGCAAGACGAGACAGGATTCACGAAGCATGATTCGTCTTTGTTGGTCGTCGAATTCCGGTTGCGTCGCCTCCTGGTTGTCGAGGTGGCGGCGCTTCGCCGCACTCGTGCAGACTCAGGCCTGCGCCCCGCCATCCACGAGCAAGGTCACGCCGTTGACGTAGCTCGCAAGAGCCGAGGCCAGAAAGACCGCCGGCCCGGCAATCTCCTCGGGCAGACCCACCCGGGCCAGCGGGATCCGGGAAAGAAACGCGGAAAGACGCTGCGGATCGTGGCGCGTCGCCTCCGTCATTGGGGTATCGATCACCCCGGGAGCGATCGCGTTGACGCGAATGCCGTCTTTCGCTAGGTCGACAGCCATCGATTGCGTCAGCATCTTCACCGCCCCTTTCGAGGCCGAATAGCCGGCACAGCCTCTTTGCGCCCGCAGCGCTGCGCCGGAAGCGATGTTGACGATGCAGCCACGCGTCGCCCGCAAGGCCGGCAGGCAGGCCTGGATCGCGTTGAAGGTGCCGAACAGGTTCACGTCCATCACGCGTCTCGCGATCTCGTGGGCACCGGCATGGTCGATCCCCTCGCGCACCAGGATGCCGGCGCTGTTCACGAGCACATCGATGGCGCCGATCTCGCGCCCGACCTCGCGGACCAAGGCTTCGCAGGCCGAGGCATCGGTGACGTCGAGTGCAAAGGCCCAGGCCCGCCCTGCCTCGGCATCGGCGGCGATTTCCTGCACGACCCGCTCACAGGCGTCACGGTCGCGGTCGACGAGGACGACGCGCGCGCCGGCCGCGGCGTAACTCGTCGCGATGGCGCGCCCGATGCCGCTGCCGGCCCCGGTGACGAGGGCCAGGCGGTCTTCGAGCAGGCGCGATGCCGGCACGGATCGCGGCGTGCTCAATTCGTCACCGCGGGGCTGTTCCGGCCGGCGGCGAGCGCGGCATCGAACACGATCACGCTGCGCGCGACCTCGCCGCGCGTCATCGCGGCGAAGCCTTCGTTGATCTCTTCGAGCCGGATGCGGCGCGAGATCAGGTCGTCGAGGTTCAGCCGCCCCTGCAAGTAATGCTCGACCAGGCGCGGGATGTCTTCGCGGATGCGCGCCGAGCCGAGCGCCGATCCGCGCAGCTTCTTTTCGAGGAAGAAGCCGCTGCCTTCCACCTGCAGCTTGACGCCCGGCGCGAACAGTCCGACCACGGTCGCGGTGCCGCCCGGCTCGAGCATCTTGAAGCATTGCTCGACCGCTGCCGGCAGGCCTATGCATTCGAACGCGAATTCGACCCCGCCCTGCGTCATCTCGACGACTTTCGCGACGACGTCGCCGTCGCCGGCGAGGACGCCGTCGGTCGCGCCGAAGCGGCGCGCCAGTTCCAGCTTGGCGGGCTGGGTGTCGATGGCGATGATGCGCGCGGCGCCGGCGATGCGCGCGCCGTTGATCGCCGCCAGCCCGACACCGCCGCAGCCGACGACGGCCACCGTCGAGCCGGGCGAAACCTGGGCATTGCGGAACACCGCGCCGGTGCCGGTGATGACGGCGCAGCCGAGCAGGGCCGCGCGGTCCAAGGGCATGTCTTCGCGGATCTTCACCAAGGCGTTGCGGTGCACCAGCATCTGCTCGGCGAACCCCGAGAGGTTGAAGACCTGGCTCACCTTTTGTTCGCCCCGCGCGAGTCGCTCGGCCTTGCCGGGCGGCTGCTTGACGTCGCCGTCCTGGCAGAGCGCGAAGCGCCCGCCCAGGCATTGCCTGCAAGTGCCGCAGAACACCGAGAGCGCGCCCACCACATGGTCGCCCGGCCGCAAGTCGTTCACGCACGCCCCGACCGCCTCGACGATGCCCGACACCTCATGGCCGAGCACGCCCGGGAGCGGAAACTTGTACATGCCCTGGATGAAGTGCAGGTCGCTGTGGCACAGGCCGACGGCCGCCGTCTTCAGCAGCACTTCGTTCGGTCCGGGGGCGGCGATGGCCAGGTCCTGGATGACCAGGTCCTGGCCGAAGGCCTCGAGTACGGCGGCTTTCATGGGGGCTTCCTCTCGAAGATCGGTGGTCGCGGCTCAGGGCTCGACGACGTTGAACATGGCGTCGAATTCGTCGAGCGATTCGACGAAGCGGCGGAACAGGGCGGAATGGCCCGACACCTGCAAGTCGCCGCTGTCGAGCGCCGCCAGCAAGGCCGAGCGGCCTGCGGAAAGCTGGGACAGCCGGCTGCGCTCGCTCTGCACCAGCGCATCGGCTTGCGCCCCATGGCTGCCGGGACGGTGGCTCAAGGCGCCGTTGGAAAGCGTGAGGCGATGCGATTCGAATTTCGTGCCATCGACGACGCGCCAGTCGAATTTCGCGCCGAAGCCTTGCGCTTTCGGGCCATTGACGCGGATGCCCAAAAATTCGAGAAAGCTGCCGAAAGGCAGGATGGCGACGACATCGGGGCTGATCGCGACGCCTCGCGGCGCACTCGCCGCCCCATGGCTGCGCAACTCGCGCGCCGCCAGCAGATAGGCATTGCGCCAGGTGGCGGACTCCGACTGGTAGCCGAGCTGCTCCATCGCATCCGCCGCCAGTTCGCGCGCCGGGCGGTGGCCGGGTTCGGCGAAGACGACATGGTTCAAGGCTTCGACGACCCAGCGGTATTCGCCTCGGTCGAAGTCGGCGCGGGCGCGCGCGACGACGGCGTCGGCACCGCCCATGTATTGCACATACTTCGCCCCCGCCTCGGCCGGCGGCAACGGGTTCAGGTTCGCCGGGTTGCCGTCGTAAGGGCCGAGGTAATGGGTGTAGATCGCGCTCACGTTGTGGGCGACGGCGCCGTAATAGCCGCGCGCATACCATTTCTTCGACAACGCGTTGGGCATCACGAGCTCGGCCGCGATCTCTTTCGGCGTCAGCCCATGGCTCATCAGGCGCAAGGTCTGGTCGTGCAGGTAGCGGTACATGTCGCGCTGGCCGGCGACGAACTCGGCGATGCGCGCCCTCTCCCACACCGGCCAGTGGTGCTGGGTCATCAGCACGTCCACCTCGGGCACATAGGCTTCGAGCGCATCGTCCAGGTACTTGGCCCAGGCCAGCGCATCGCGCGTCTTGGCGCCGCGCAGCGGGCACAGGTTGTGCATCGTCTGGCAGGCGTTCTCGGCCAGGTTGAGCGCGCGCAAGCCCGGATAGTGCATGTTCATCTCGGCCGGCGCCTCGGTGCCGGGGGTGAGTTGGAACACGACCTCGACGCCGTCGATCACATGGCGCTCGACCGGCTGCGCGATCAGCACCGTCGGCGCGATGAAGCCGTCGCCGCCGCGGCCCACCGCCTTGCCCAGGCCGCTGTCGACATGCGCCATCGGCCCCGGATCGAGCGACCAGCCGAACTGGAACAGAGCCCGGCGGCGCATCGGCACGCCGGCGAGGATGGACTCGGAGAAGGATTCCTCGGTGAATCCGGCCGGGGCGAACACCTGGACGCCTCGCCGCAGATCGGCTTCGCCGATGACGCCGCGCACGCCGCCGTAATGGTCGCGGTGGCTGTGGGTGTAGATGACGGCGACGACGGGCCGCTCGCCGCGGTGCGCGCGGTACAGCCTCAGCGCCGCGCGCGCATGCTCGGTGAACTGCAGCGGGTCGATCACGATCAAGCCGCTGTCGCCTTCGATGAACGTGACGTTGGCGAGCGAGAAGCCGCGCACCTGGTAGATGCGCTCGGTGACCTTGAAGAGCCCATGGATGGCGTTGAGCTGCGACATCCGCCACAAGCTCGGGTTGACGGTCTCGGGCGCCTCACCGGCGAGGAAGCGGTACGGCCGAAGGCTCCAGGAAACGCCGCCAGCGTCGGCCTCGATGTGCGCGTCGGGCAGGGTCGCGACGAAGCCGCGCTGGGCGTCGTCGAAATCGGCCCGGTCCGAGAAGTCGAGTTCGTCGAAGACGCGGGCTTGGGCCTCGCGGGTGGAAGGCTGGGCTGGCTTCATGGGGCGGGCTCCTGGGCTGGACTGAGGCTCACGGCTCGATCTCGTTGGCTTCTTCCATCGGGCGGCTATCCGGCAATCGGAAGTCCGAGCAGCGATTCCAGTTTGCTGCGCTCGAGCCCGTCGACGAGGTCGACGAGCTTCAGCCCCGCCGGCGTGCACTCGAGCGTCGCGAGGTCGCCGTAAATGCGCTTGACGCATCCGACCGCGGTGAGCGGGTAGGTGCATTGCTCGACGAGTTTGCTCTGCCCTTGGCGCGTCAGCAGGTCCATCATGACCCAGGTCTGGCGCGCGCCGACGGCCAGGTCCATCGCGCCACCGACGGCCGGAATCGCATCCGCCTCGCCGGTGTGCCAGTTGGCGAGGTCACCCCGGGCCGAGACCTGGAAAGCGCCCAGCACGCAGATGTCGATGTGGCCGCCGCGCATCATCGCGAAGCTGTCGGCGTGGTGGAAGAACGCGCCCCCGGGCAGCAGCGTCACCGGCTGCTTGCCGGCGTTGATGAGGTCGTAGTCTTCGCTGCCGGCCGGAGGCGATGCGCCCATGCCGAGGATGCCGTTCTCGCTGTGCAGGATCACCTCGACGCCGGGCGGCAAATGGTTGGCCACCAAGGTCGGCATGCCGATGCCCAGGTTGACGTAAGCGCCGTCGTGGATGTCTTGCGCGACGCGCCGCGCCAGCTGCTCCTTGCTTCTGCGGACCCAGCCCATCGTCAGGCCTCCTTGCGACTGCCGCCGGCCATGGTCGCGCTGCGCGCGACGCGGACGATGCGGTGGACGAAGATGCCCGGGGTCACGATGGCCTCGGGATCGAGTGCTCCCAATTCGACGACCTCGTGCACGCTCGCCACCGTGCGCCGCGCCGCGGTCGCCATCACGGGGCCGAAGTTGCGCGCCGCCTTGCGGTACACGAGGTTGCCCCAGCGGTCGCCGCGCTCGGCCTTGACGAGCGCCAGGTCGGCGTGGATGGGGGTCTCGAAGACCTGCATGCGGCCGTCGATCTCGCGGGTCTCTTTGCCCTTGGCCAGTTCGGTGCCGTAGCCGGTGGGCGTGAAGAAGCCGCCGATGCCGGCCCCGGCGGCGCGGATCCGCTCCGCCAGATTGCCTTGCGGCACCAGTTCGAGTTCGATCTTTCCCGCCCGGTACAAGGCGTCGAAGACCTGGCTGTCGGCCTGGCGCGGAAAGCTGCAGATGACCTTGCGCACGCGCCCCGCCTTCAGCAGCGCAGCGAGGCCCGTTTCGCCGTTGCCGGCGTTGTTGTTGACGACCGTGAGCCCGCCCGCCCCTTGCTCTATCAAGCCTTCGATCAACTCGTTGGGAATGCCCGCGGTGCCGAAGCCGCCGATCATCACCGTGGCGCCGTCGGGCGTTCCGGCCAGCGCCTCGGCCACCGATGAAGCCAGCTTGTCGATCATTGGAAGATCTCGAACAAACCCGCGGCGCCCATGCCGCCGGCGATGCACATCGTCACCACCGCGAACTTGACGCCGCGGCGCCGGCCCTCGATCAGCACATGACCGGCGAGGCGCGCGCCGGTCATGCCGAAGGGATGGCCGATCGCGATGCCACCGCCATCGACGTTGAGGATCTCGTCCGGGATGCCGAGCCGGTCGCGGCAATACAAGGCCTGCGACGCGAAAGCCTCGTTGAGCTCCCAGAGGCCGATGTCCCCGATCTTCAACCCATGGCGCTCGAGCAGCTTCGGCACCGCGAACACCGGGCCGATGCCCATCTCGTCGGGCTCGCAGCCCGCGACCGCGAAGCCGCGGAAGGCGCCCAGCGCCTGCAGGCCGGCGCGCTCGGCGGCGCGCGCTTCCATCATCACGCAGGCCGAGGCGCCGTCGGAGAGCTGCGAGGCATTGCCGGCGGTGATGCAATGGCCAGCGCCCTTCACCGGTTCGAGCCGGGCGAGCGCCTCGTAAGTCGTTCCGGGGCGGTTGCAGGTGTCGCGGTCCACCGTGACCTCGCGCTGCGTCACCGCGCCGCTGGCCTTGTCGGCGACGGCCATCGTCGTCGTCACGGCGACGATCTCGTCGCGGTAGCGCCCCGCCGCCTGCGCCTGCTCGGTGCGCCACTGGCTTTGCGCCGAATAGCGGTCCTGGGCTTCGCGGCTGACGCCGTAGCGCGCCGCGACGACCTCGGCAGTGTCGATCATCGTCATGTAGAGATCGGGCTTGTGCTCGACGATCCAGGGGTCGGTGCCGTAGCGGGCGTCGCGGCTTTCGATGCCGGAGATGCTTTCGACGCCGGCGGCGATCATCGCGGGCGCGCCGTCGAGCACGATGCGGCCCGCGGCTTCAGCCACCGCGTGCAGGCCCGAGGCGCAGAAGCGGCTCACGGTGGCGCCGCCCAGCGAGGTCGGCAGGCCGGCGCGGATCACCGTTTGACGACCGATGTTGCGGCCGGTCCGGCCTTCGGGGTAGCCGCAGCCGATCACCAGATCCTCGATCGACCCCGGGTCGATGCGCGCGCGCTCGACCGCGGCGCGCACCGAGAAAGCCGCCAGCGTCGGCCCCGGCGTGATGTTGAATTCGCCGCGGTGCGCCTTGGTGAGCGGGGTGCGGGCGGTGGAGACGAAGACGGCTTCGCGCATGGGGTGTTGCTCCTCAGGACGACTCGGACCTTGGGGGATCGGATTCTGCGAGGCGGAAGCGGGCGAGCGCGAGATCCCCCTCCCACTCCACTTTCAATCGCACCCGGGCCTCGGCGCGCAGGCGGTCATGGGCGTCGGCGACGTTGGTCAGGAGGCGCGGGCCTTCGTCCAACTCGACCAGCGCCACGTTGTAGGGCAAGCGGCTTTCGAAGGCCGGGTGGTAGGCCTGGTGGTAGACGACCCAGCTGAGGAGCCGGCCTTCGCCGCTCGCGCGCTCCCAGCGCGTCTGGTCGCTCAAGCAGGCCGGGCAATGGCGGCGCGCCGGCAGCCAGGCATGGCCTTGGTCGCAGCGCTGGACGACGAGATGCCCTTCGCGCAAGGCATCCCAGTAAGGGCGGTTCAGCTCACCGATCTCGGGCTTCGGGAAATCCATCTCAATTCCCCAGCAGCAAGGTCGAATGGGTGTGCATCGTGCCGCCCTGGTTGCTCACCAGGCAGAGCTTGGCGCCCGGCACCTGCAGCCGCGCCGTGCCACGCATCTGGCGCACGCCTTCGATGATCAGCTGCAGCCCCGGCATGCCGGTCTCGGACAGCAGGCCGCCGCTGGTGTTGATCGGCAGCCGGCCGCCATGCTCGATCGCGCCGTCGGCGACGAAGCGGCCTGCCTCGCCTTTGCGGCAGAAGCCGTAGTCTTCCAGCGTCATCAACACGGTGACGGTGAAGCAGTCGTAAAGCTGGGCGACGTCGACGTCCTTCGGCGCCGCGCCGGCCATCCGGAACGCGGTATCCGCCGCGCGCGCCGCTTCGGTCGAGGTGAGCGTGGCGCGCTGGGGGATCTCGAACGAAGTCTGGCCATGGCCGAAGCCGAGCACCGGCACCGGTTGCGCGACGCCGAGTTCGCGCGCGCGGCGCGCGCTCATGACGACGATCGCGGCGCCGCCGTCGGACACCAGGGCGCAGTCGTCGCGACGGATCGGGTCGACGACCCAGGGCGAGGCGAGGTATCGGTCCAGGTCCAGCGGAACGCGCAATTGGGCCGCCGGGTTTTGGGCGCCATGTTTGCGGCTCGCGATCGCCACCGCGGCGAAGCCTTCCACCCGCGTGCCGTACTCGATCATGTGGCGGCGCTGGATCATCGCGTAGCCGGCGGCGGTCGAGAACCAGCCGTAGACCGCGTCGTCGCCGCGCGGACGGCCGAAGACGGCGCGGTTGCCGCTGCGCGGGTTGTCGGCATAGCAGACGAGCGCGACCTCGCATTGCCCGGCCTCGATCGCCATGATTGCGAACGACAGCAAGGTGATGTTGGCGGCGCCGCCCTGGTCCCAGGCGCCGCCGATGCGCGGCGTGACACCCAAGGCCTCGGCCACCTTCTGGCCGTACATGAACTGGTGCGCCGAGGTCGGCACCTTGACGAACACCGCGTCGACGAGCGACTTGTCGATGCCGGCATCGGCCAGCGCGTTGCGGCAGGCCTCGACGTTGAGCGAGACGGTGTCGCGCCCGGGCAGCTTGCCGAAAGCGGTGTGGCCGACACCGGCGATGACGTGGCGGCCGCTCGAGTTGGTGCTCATCGTCCGTTGAACCTCGGCTGGCGCTTCTCGGCGAACGCGGCTCGACCCTCGGCGGCGTCTTCGCTGCGCTGCAACTGCTGCTGCATGAACTGCTCCAGGCGCAGGCCCTCGGCCAAGCCCATCCCGGGGCCGCGCAGCGCGAGCTCTTTAGCGGCCTGGACGGCGAGCGGCGCGTTCGCGGCGATGCGGCGCGCCAGGCCCAGCGCCGTCTCCATCACCTCGACGGCGGGGACGACGCGGTTCACCAGCCCCCAGCGCGCCGCGGTCTCGGCGTCGATGGCGTCGCCGATGAGCAGCAACTCCATCGCGATCGCATGCGGCAATTGCCGCGGCAGGCGCTGGGTGCCGCCGTTGGCGGCGATGATGCCGCGCCGGACCTCGCTGAGCGCGAAAGTGGCGTGGCTGGCGGCGACGCGGATGTCGGTCGCCAGCATCAGCGTCATGCCGCCGGCCAGGCAATGGCCGTTGATCGCCGCGACGACCGGCTTCCAGATCTCGAGCCCGCGGTTCAGCAGCATGCCTTTCTGGGTCTGCCAGATCTCGGCCGGGTCGACCTTGCGGCCGATCCAGGACTTGAGGTCGGCGCCGGCGCTGAACACCTGGTCGCCGGCGCCGGTGACGACGGCGACGCGGATCGCCTCGTCGTCGCGCACCCGCGTCCAGGCCTTGGACAAAGCCTCGTAATGCTCGGCGTCGAGCGCATTGCGCTTCTCGGGCCGGTTGATCGTGATGACGGCGATGCCGCCGTCCTGCAGGTCGAGGTCGATGGACATGACGCGCCTCCGGGGATCTTTCAGCGGCCTACGCCGAGCAGCTGGCGCGCCAGCACCATGCGGTGCACCTCGGACGGGCCTTCGCCGATGCGCTTGATGCGCAGCTCGCGGTACCAGCGCTCCAGCGGCAGTTCCTGCGCCACGCCCAGGGCACCCAGGATCTGGATGCAGCGGTCGACGACGCGGCCCGCGGTTTCGGTCGCCACCACCTTGGCGATCGACGAAGCCACCTTGAGGTCGCCGCGGCCGAGGTCGGCGATCCAGGCCGCCTGGTACACGAGCAGGCGCGCCGCGCGCAATTCGATCTCGCTGTTGGCCACCATCCATTGCACGGCCTGCTTGTCGGCGAGCTTGCTGCGGAAGGTCTCGCGCTCGCGCGCCCAGTCGATCGCGATCTGCAAAGCCGCTTGGGCGATGCCGATGGTGCCGGCGGCGTAAGGGATGCGGCCTTCGACGAGCCATTTCTCGCACACCGCAAAGCCCTTTCCTTCTTCCCCGAGCCGGTCCCCGAGCGGGATCTCGACGTCCTTGAACGTGATCTCGTAAGGCGAATAAGAGCGGATGACGGGAATCGGCTTCATCGTCATGCCCTCGGGCTGGCCGTTGACGATGAAGCAGCTGATGCCGCCGCGGTCGCCCTGCTCGCCGGTGCGCGCGAAGACGATTCCCCAGTCGGCGCCCTGGGCGCCGGTGATCCACATCTTACTGCCGTTGAGCAGGTATTTGTCGCCTTGGCGGACGGCGCGCGCGCGGATCGAGCGCGCCGGATCGGCGCCGCCCGACGATTCGCTGATCGCAACGTAGATCTTCTTGCCTTGGCGGATGCCGGGCACCGCGTATTTCTGGACCTGCTCCTCGGTGCCGAGGTAGATCGCGTTCGGGGGATCGGCGCCGAAAGCGCCGCAGGCCGGCACGTAGGCACCCATGCGGCACTTGGCGGCCTCTTCGGCGACGACGGCCTGGCCGAGCAGGCTGAGGCCCGCGCCGCCATGCTCGGCCGGCGAGCGCAGGCACCAGAGGCCGATTTCGCGCGCCTTGGCCTGCAGCGGCTCCAGCGCCTCGGCCGGCAGTTCGTAAGCGTCGTGCGGCAGCCGGTCTTCGGCGGGCTTCACCTCGGCGGCCATGAAGCGCCCCACGGTGTCCTGGAGCTGCCGAAGCTCCTCGGGAAGTTCCCAGCTGTCTGTGCCCATGCCCTGCCTGGATTGTCGGTTGCGAATCGGTCCGGATTCTTTACCATGGAATTCAGTTCGTCAAATGGAACCGAACTTGACGACCCGGCGATTCGGCGCAGACAATGGATCCGCTTCCAAGATACGGAACATCATCCCGTTCCTTCCATCCCCGAAACCCTTGCAGAGACTCCATGGCCCAGTTCAACCTTCGCCGGCCGCGCGCGCGACGATGCGCTGTCCCTCGGTGGCTTGTGCCGCGTCGACACGCCCCAGGAGCTGATGCGCGTCATCGAGGCGGGATGCGACCGATCGGCGCGCATCACCACCTGGGCCAAGGTCGCCAAGACGCCGTGGCCGCGCCGGAGTCGCGTCCATGATGGCATCGCGCCCGCTCTACCGCCCCGACGAACTGGCGCGCACCTTTGCGCCGCGCAGCATCGCCGTCGTCGGCGTCTCGACGAACCCGAACTCGTTCGGCTCGATTACCTACGCGAATGTCGCCGGGCCGGGGCGCTTCGGCGGGCCGGTGTACATGGTCAACGCCAAGTACGACCGCATCGGCGACCGGCCCTGCTGGCCATCGATCGCCGCCTTGCCGGAAGCGCCCGACTGCGTCTTCGTCGCCGTGCCGCGCGAGGCGGTCGAGGGCGTCGTGCTCGAGTGCGCGCAGCGCCGCGTCGGCGGTGTCGTGCTCTTCGCCTCCGGCTATGCCGAGACTGGCCTCGCCGAGCGGACAGCCTCGCAGCAGCGCCTGCTGGACATCGCGCGCGCTGCCGGCATGCGGCTGATCGGCCCCAACTGCGTCGGCTTCATGAACTACGGGCTCGGGCTGGTCGGCACCTTCGGCAGCGCCTCGTTCAAGGGCGCGCCGCGCGCCGGCGCGATCGGGCTCGTGAGCCAGTCGGGGGCGGTGGGCGCGGCACTCGCGCAAGCCCAGGAACACGGCGTCTCGCTCAGCCACATGCTCACGAGCGGCAACGCCTGCGACGTCGACGTCGCCGACCAGGTCGCCTATCTCGCGGCCGACCCCGGATGCCGGGCGATTGCCTGCCTGTTCGAAGGGCTGGCAGATCCGCAGCGGTTCCTGCAGGCGGCCGAGGCCTGCCGCGCGGCCGGCAAGCCGCTCGTCGTCCACAAGCTGGGAACGAGCGAGCGCGGGGCCCAGGCCGCCGTCTCGCACACCGGGTCGATCGCCGGATCGCAGGCCGCCTACAACGCCGCTTTCGAGCGCGCCGGCGTCATCCCCGTCGACGAGGTCGAGGCGCTTCTCGACACCACCTCTTTCTTCGCCAAGGCGCCGCCGCCGAAGGCGCGCGGCGTGGCGGTGGCTGCCGTCTCGGGCGGGGCCTGCATCATGCTGGCCGACAAGGCCGAGGAGGCCGGCGTCGAGCTGCCGCCGCCGCGGCCCGAGACGATGGCGGTGCTCGACCGCCTGATCCCCGAATACGGCTCGGCCGGCAACCCCTGCGACATGACGGCCCAGGTGCTGTCGACGCCGCAACACCTGAGCGAATGCTTCGAGGCGCTGCTCGCCGATCCGCAATACGGTGCGCTCGTGGTTCCGCACACCTTCGCTTACGCGCCGGCGACCGCGCGCATCGGCATCATGGGCCGTGCCGCCGAGCGCTACGACAAGATCGCCTGCGCCGTCTGGCTGACCCAGCACCTCGAAGGCCCGGGTGCCGTCGAGACCGAGCAGAACCCGCGCGTCGCCCTCTTCCGCTCGATGCGCCATTGCATGGCGGCGCTGGCGCAATGGCACCGGCGCGCCGACGAGCGGGCGCTGCGCCGGGCACCGGCGGCGCGCCTGAGCGACCGCCAAGCGTGCGAGCGCGCCGCCGCGCTCATCGAACGCTCGCCGAACGCCACCCTGACCGAGCGCGAAGCCAAGCAGGTGCTGGCCGCTTACGGCGTTCCGGTGGTGCTCGACCGCCTCGTGCAGTCCGCTGAAGAGGCGGTCGCGGCGGCCGAGGCCGGCGGCATGCCGGTCGTGCTCAAGGTGGAATCGCCCGACATCGCGCACAAGACCGAGGCCGGCGTCGTGCGCCTGAACCTGCGCAGTGCCGACGAGGTGCGCGGCGCCTACGCCGAGGTCATGCGCAACGCCCACGCCGTGACGCCCGCGCCGCGCATCAGCGGCGTGCTGGTGCAGCCGATGGTGACGCAAGGGACCGAGATCATGGTCGGCGCGCGCATCGATCCGCAGTTCGGGCCGCTGATCCTCGTCGGCCTGGGCGGCGTCTTCGTCGAGTTGCTGCAAGACACGGCGGTGCGCCTCGCGCCGGTCGACACGCGCGAGGCGCGCAAGATGCTGGCCGGCTTGAAGGCCCAGCGTGCGCTGCAGGGTTTTCGCGGCACCGAGCCGGTGGACCTGGACCGCCTCGCCGAGGTCGTCGCCCGCGTCTCGGAATTCGCTGCCGACCAGGGCGAGCGCATCGCCGAGCTCGACATCAACCCGCTGATCTGCGCCGGCAGCCGCATCGTCGCGGTCGACGCCTTGATCGCCAAACGCCATGTTGCCCGCGATGAATGAAAAAGCCCCCTCGCCGCTCGCCCAATACCGCGCCGGACTCGCGCGTGGCGAACTCGGCTACCAGGTCGATGCCGATGGCCGCCCGGTGTTTTATCCGCGCGTCACCGCGCCGCAGGGCCGGCGCGGGCCTTTGAGCTGGGCCGTGAGCGGCGGCCTGGGCACCGTTTACGCGACGACCTTCATCAGCCCCAAGGGCGAGCCCGCCTACAGCGTCGCCTTGATAGCCATGGACGAAGGATTCCGCCTCATGAGCCGCGTGGAAGCGCTGGCCGCCGAGCAGGTTCGCATCGGCCTGCGCGTGAAGCTGCGCGCGCAACCGGGCCACGACGACGACGGCCCTTACCCCGTGTTCGAACCGCTGGAGCTCGCATGACGCGCGGCCTCAGCCGCGGCGCCGCGGCGATCGTCGGCGTCGCCGAATCCGACCTCGGCGAGGTCGCGCCCGGACTGGGCGTCGTCGACCTGATGGCGCAAGGCACGGCGCGCGCGCTCGACGACTGCGGCCTCGCGCTTTCCGATGTCGACGGCGTCTTCGCCGCCTCCGGCCAGAGCCGGATGGCAAGCGTCGCCTTGTGCGAATACCTGGGCCTGAAGCCGCGCTGGCACGACAGCACGATGCAGGGCGGCTCTTCGTTCATGACCCATGTCGCCCATGCCCAGGCCGCGATCGAGGCCGGCCTCATCGAGGTGGCGCTGATCGCTTACGGCAGCACCCAGCGCAGTGCAGGACGCAAGAACGTGGCGCCGCGCGAATACAACCCTTACGAGACGCCCTTCAAGCCCTTGACGCCGGCCAGCGCTTATGCGCTCGCGGCCTCGCGCCATTTCCATGAATACGGCACGACGCGCGAGCAACTCGCCGAGATCGCCGTCGCCGCGCGCCACTGGGCCTTGATGAATCCGCGCGCCTGGGAGAAGGCGCCGCTCACGGTGGCCGAGGTGCTGGCTTCGCGCATGGTGAGCCACCCCTTGACGGTGCGCGACTGCTGCCTCGTCACCGACGGCGGCGGCGCCTTGATCATGACCTCGGCCGCGCGCGCCCGCGGCTTGCGCAAGCCGCCGGCTTTCGTGCTCGGCATGGGAGAGAGCCTGAGCCATCTGTCGATCAGCAACATGGCCGACCTCACCGTCACCGCGGCGCGCGAATCGGGTGCGCAGGCTTATGCGATGGCCGGGCTGGCAGCGAAGGACATCGACGCCGTCGAGGTCTACGACGCCTTCACGATCACGACCCTGCTCTTCCTCGAAGACCTGGGCTTCTGCCCGAAGGGCGAGGGCGGCCGATTTGTGATGGACGGCGCCATCGCCCCCGGCGGGCGCCTGCCCGTCAACACGAACGGCGGTGGCCTCTCCTACTGCCATCCGGGGATGTACGGCCTCTTCGTGCTCATCGAGGCGGTGCGGCAGATCCGCGGCGAATGCGGCGAACGCCAGGTGGCGGGCTGCGAGACCGCGATCGCGCATGGCAACGGCGGCGTGCTCTCGGCGCAAAGCACGGTCATCCTGGGGACGTCGGCGACGCTGTAGAAGCCGCCGCCCGCAGCCGCTGCGAGCGCCAGTTCAGCGACCGCTGAACAGCGGCTTGCGCTTTTCCTTGAACGCGGCCGTGCCCTCAGCGTGGTCGGCGGTCTGCATCAATTGCGGCTGCACGAGCAACTCGATCGCCAGGTACTCGTCCAGGCTCGGCGAGACACTGGCCGCGAACAACTGCTTGGCCATCGCGAGCGCGAGCGTCGGCCCTTCGGCGTATTCGCGCGCCTGCTCCAAGGCGGCGTCGAGCACCTGATCTTCCGCCACCACGCGCTGCACGAGGCCGAGCGCGGCGGCCTCGGCCGCGTCGACGCTGCGGGCGCTGAAGACGAGTTCCTTGGCGCGCGAAAAGCCCATCTGGCGCGCCAGGAACCAGACCGCGCCGCCGTCGGGCGCGAGTCCGATGCGCTTGAACACCTGGGCGAACTTCGCGCTCGACCCGGCGACGACGAGGTCGCAAGCCATCGCCATGCTGAAGCCGACGCCCACCGCCGGCCCGCGCACGGCCGCGACCACGGGCTTGTCCAGGCCGTGGATGGCCCGGATCATCGCGTGCATGGTCTGCATGCGGGTCCGCGACGCGGCGACGCCGCGCCCGCCCATCGCGCCGACGTCGGCGCCTGAGCAGAAGGCGTCACCGGCGCCAGTGAGCACGACGGCGCGCACGCCGTCGTCGGCGGCAAAGCCGCGGAAAGCCTCGAGCAAGGCCTGGCGCATTTCCAGCGTCACCGCGTTCTTGCGCGTCGGGTTGTCGATGGTGACGAGCGCCACCGCGGCGCGGCGCTCGACGCTGATCGTCGTCATGGGGCGTCCCCGGGAAAAAGTGTGGGGTGAATGGTAGGTGTTCCGCTTGTCGAAATCAATTCCGGAAACTATGATTTGAGCCATGAATCGCGAAACCTATGCCGTCCACGGCGCCACCGCCGTCATCACCCTCGACAACCCGCCCGTCAACGGCATGGGCCATGCCATGCGCCAGGAAGTGGCGGGCCATCTCGACACGGCCTGGGCGGACCCGGCCGTCAGCGCCATCGTCATCATCGGCGCCGGCAAGCTGTTTTGCGGCGGCGCCGACATCAAGGCCTTCAACACCCCGGCCTCGCGCGCCGAGCCGAGTTCGCGCACCCTCGTGGCCCGCATCGAGGCCTCGGCCAAGCCGGTGATCGCCGCCGTCCACGGCAGCGCCCTGGGACTGGGGCTGGAGTTCGCGATGGGCTGCCATTACCGCATCGCCCGGCGCGGCGCCAAGCTGGCGCTGCCCGAGGTCAAGCTCGGCTTGCTGCCCGGCGGCGGCGGCACGCAGCGCCTGCCGCGACTCGTGGGGGTCGAGGCGGCAGCGACGATGATCGTCGAAGGCGAATCGGTCGACGCCGACCGCGCGCTGGCGCTGGGTCTGGTTGACGAGGTCATCGATGGCGAACTGCTGCCGGCGGCCCTCGCCTTTGCCGATCGCTTGGCCGGGGGCGTCGCCGCGGCACGGGAACATCCGGTGGTGTCGCGCCGCGCGGTCCGCCCGCCCCAGGACCCCGGATTCTTCGCCGCCCAACGCCAGCGCATCGCCGCATCGCGCCGCGGCCAGCCGGCACCGCTGGAATGCCTGGCCTGCATCGAGGCGGCGCTCACGATGCCTTTCGACGAAGGACTGAAGTTCGAGCGCGAGCGCTTCGACATCCTCGTCAACGGCACCGAGTCGAAGGCGATGCGCCACCTCTTCCTCGCCGAGCGCGCCGCGGCCAAGATCGACGGACTCCCGGCCGACACCGCGGTGGCGACGATCGACCGTGTCGCGATCATCGGCGCCGGCACGATGGGCGGCGGCATCGCGATGAGCTTCGCGTCGGCCGGTATCCCGGTGACCTTGGTGGAAGCCAAGCCCGAGGCCTTGCAGCGCGGCCTCGCGACGATCCGCAAGAACTACGAAGCCACGGCAGCCAAAGGCCGGCTGAGCGCCGCCGAGGCCGAGGCCCGCATCGCCCGCATCGAAGGCGCGCTCGATCTCGAACGCGTCGGCGATGCCGACCTCGTCATCGAGGCGGTGTTCGAGGACATGGCGGTGAAGCAGGAACTCTTCACGCGGCTCGACGCTCTGTGCAAGCCCTCGGCCGTACTCGCCACCAACACCTCGCGCCTGGACGTCGACGAGATCGCGCGCACGACACGGCGCCCGGCATCGGTGATCGGCCTGCATTTCTTCAGCCCGGCGAACGTGATGCGCCTCGTCGAAGTAGTGCGCGGCGCGGCGAGTTCGCCGTCGACCGTCGCGAGCTCGATGAACGTGGTGCGCCGGATCGGCAAGCTGCCGGTCCTGGTCGGCGTCTGCGACGGCTTCGTCGGCAACCGCATGGTGGCGCAATACGCGCGCGAGGCCGAGTTCCTGCTCGAGGAAGGCGCCACGCCCGGGCAGGTCGACGGCGCGTTGAAAAAGTTCGGCCTCGCGATGGGCCGCTTCGCGATGGCCGACCTCGCCGGACTGGACATCGGCTGGGCGGGCCGCAAGCGCATGGCGGCGACGCGCCCGGCGCATCTGCGCTATTCGAAGGTGGCCGACCGCATTTGCGAGCTGGGGCGGCTGGGGCAGAAGACCGGCGCCGGCTTTTACCGCTACGAAGCGGGCAGCCGTTCGCCGGTTCCTGACCCGGTGGTGCACGAGTTGATCGAGCAATGCGCGCGCGAATCCGGCATCGAGCGGCGCGAGATTTCTGACGCCGAGATCGTCGAACGCACGATTTACGCCCTCGTCAACGAAGGCGCGAAGATCCTCGAAGAAGGCATCGCCCAGCGCGCTTCCGACATCGACCTCATCTACGTCAACGGCTACGGCTTTCCGGCCTGGCGCGGCGGGCCGATGTTTTATGCCGACACCGTCGGACTGGCGAAGGTCTGCGAACGCATCCGCGAGTTCGAGCGCCGGCATGGCGAATTCTGGAAGCCCGCGCCTTTGCTCGTGCGCCTGGCCGAATCGGGCAAGACTTTCGCCAAGCCGGAATGAGCGAGGGGCCCGCGGGCCCCTCTCGATGCGGCGCAGCGCAGGCGTGTCAGGCGGGGATCTTCGGCGCCGTCTTGCGCGGCTTGGCCGCGGTCTTGCGGGCCGGGGCCTTCTTCGCGGCGGGCCGCGCCTGATCGGCGTTGACGTCGTCCATCAAGAGCTTGAGGTCCAGGGCATGGTCGGGGCTCGCGCCGAGCCGGGTCGAGATGTCGCGTCCGGCCACCATCAGGATCTCGGCAAAGTCGAGGTCGCGCGGGTCGACGCGAACGCTCGGGCCGGTGAGCGAGAGGCCATGGCGCACCTTGCCGTGGATGTCGAAGATCGGCACCGAGATCGCGGTCAGCCCGGGTACGCGCTGGCCGCGCGACAAGGCATAGCCCTGCTTGCGGAAGCGCGCGAGTTCGCGGTCGAAGGCCGCCCGGTCGTATTCGACGCCGGCGGTGGTGAACTTCAGCACCGCTTCGAGTTCGTCGGGCTCCATGTGCGCGAGCAGGATGCGGCTGCTCGCGCTCAGGAACAAAGGCATGTGCTCGCCCAGCCGCGCCATCGACATCAGCGGCGCGGGCGAGTCGACCACTTCGAGCACCATGCGGTCGTTGCCGACGATGGTGTTGAGCGTGATCGTCTCCTGGGTCTGCTTGTTGACCTCGAGCATCACCGGCCGCGCGATCTCGCGGATGTTGAGCGTGCTGCGCACCAGCCCGCCCAGGCGCGCCAGCTTCAGCGACAGGCAATACTGCTGGTTGTCCATGCGGATCAGGAAGCCTGCCCGCTCGAGCGTGTTGACGAGCCGGAAGGTCGTCGTCTTGGGCATCCGGATGCGCTCGGCGAGGTCTTGCAGCGTGAGGCTCAGGTGCTCGTTGTCGAAGGCGTCGAAGATGGCCAGCGCGCGGCCGACAGCGCGGATCATGGACAAACTCCGGTACGGATTTCGATGGGCGGAACTATAGCGCAGCCACTTCGCCAAACTGCGCAAAACGCCGGCGATGCGCGCTCGCGTTGCCGAGCCAGCCCGACAGCACCAGGGCCCGCTTCAGGTACAGGCCGGCATCGCATTCGTCGGTGTAGCCGATCGCGCCGTGGAGCTGGATCACTTCGCGCGTGACGCGCAGCCCGGCTTCGCTGGCGCGCGCCTTGCAGCGGCTCGCGACCTTGGCGCGTTCGGTGCGCGAGACCTCGCCGTCGAGCTTGCGCAAGGCCTCGTCGAGGACGGCGCGCGTCAGCTCCTGCTGGACGTACAGGTCGGCCGCCTTGTGCTGCAAGGCCTGGAAGCTGCCGATCGGCTTGCCGAACTGCACACGCGTGCGCATGTAAGCCAGAGCCATCGCGAGCGAGGCCTGCATCACGCCGAGCATCTCGGCGCTCGCGAGCATGACCGCTTCGTCGAAGGCGCGCTCGAATGCGGCCGCCGCTTGCGGGCCTGGGGCGGCGACAACCTCAGCCGCCTCGACCCGAACGCCGCGCAACTCGACGATTCCCGAAGGCGTCTCGTCGGCGCGCCATTCCTGGCGCAGGGTGACGCCCGGAGCGCCGGCATCGACCCAGAACAGCCCCGGCCGGCCGTCCGCGAGCGCGGTCACGACGAATCCCGTCGCCCCCGCCGCACCGGCGACGAAGCGCTTGGCGCCGTCCAGGACATGGCCGCCGTCAGCGGCCGAGGCCTGGCTGCGGATGGCAGCCGGATCGATCCCGCCGACGCCTTCCTGCCAGGCCACGCAGGGCAGGACGCTGCCGTCGGCAACACCGGGCAGCAGGCGCTGCTGGAGCCCGGCGTTGCCGCCGTGCAGCACCGCGCGCGCCGCGAAGGCGGTGGCGGGCAGCGGATCGGCAAGCAGGCCGCGCCCCAGTTCCTCGAGCACCACCGCCATCTCGGTAAGTCCGAGCGAAAGGCCGCCCTGCGCCTCGGGCAAGACGATGCCGAGCCAGCCCAGGTCGGCCATTTGCCGCAGCAGGCCGGGGTCGTAGCCGGGCAGGCTGGCGCGGCGCCGGCGCAGCGCCTTCATGTCCGCGCTGCCGGAAGCGAAGTCGGCGGCGCTTTCGCGCAGCATCCGGATCTGCTGCGCCCGTTCGTCGATGGCGATGTCCTGCATGTCGGGCATGTCGGTATTCCGCGGTGCGCTCAGCTGGGAAGGTCCAGCACGTTCTTGGCCAGGATGTTGCGCTGGACCTGGCTCGATCCGCCGTAAATCGTGAAAGCGCGGCAATCGAGGAAGGGGTAGAGGACGTCGATCGCCTGGCCCTGGACGTCGACCTCGCCGAGCAGCGTTCCGAGATCGCCGGCCGCCTCGACCATCAGCTCGGTCACGCGCTGGCAGGTCTCGGTGGCCCAGATCTTGAGCATCGAGACCTCGAAGCCGAAGCTGCCGCCGGTGCGCATGATTTGCGCAAAATGCTCGTAGGCGGCGGCGCTGTCGAGCACGTCCATCGTCACCTGGGCGAGCTTGTCGGCGAACACCGGATCCTCGGCCTTGCCGCTGGCGGCCGCCAGTTGCCGCAGCCGCAGCAAGGCCAGCATCGACTGCCGCGGCGAGCCCGACCAGATGCGCTCGAATCCCAGCAAGGCCTTCGCGACGTCCCAGCCCTTGTTCAGTTCGCCGACGAGGTTGGACAGAGGCGTGCGCACGTCGTCGAGGAAGACTTCGCACAGTTCCTCGTGGCCCGCGATGTTGCGAATCGGCCGCACGGTGACGCCGGGCTGGCGCAGGTCGATCATCACGAAGCTGATGCCGGCCTGCTTCTTCACCGTCTTGTCGGTGCGCACGAGGGCGAACATGTGGTTGGCGTCGAAAGCGACGCTGGTCCAGATCTTCTGTCCGTTGATGACGAATTCGTCGCCCTCGATTCGTGCCTCGGTGCGCAGGCTCGCGAGGTCCGAGCCCGCATTCGGCTCCGAGTAGCCCTGGCACCAGGTGTGCTCGCCCGAGAGGATGGGCGGCAGCAGGCGCCGGCGCTGCTCGTCGGTGCCGCGGGCGATGAGCAAGGGGCCGATGTTCATCAGCCCCTGGTCCATCACGCGCGGCGCGCCGCTGCGCTCGAGCTCTTCCAGATAGACCAGCACCTTGGACTGCGACAGCCCCATTCCGCCCCATTCGCGCGGCCACGATGGCACGAGCCAGCCCTGCTGCGAGAGCGTGAGGTACCAGGGCTTGACCTCGGCCCAGCGCGCGCGCCGGCTGAGGTGGCGCAGGTGCGGCGGCACGTGGGCGGCGAAGAAGTCGGCGGCGGCGCGCCTGAACTCGTCGTCTGAGAGCGCGTTCCAGTCCGTCTGCCGGGTTGCTTGCTGCTCGGCCATGCTCGTGCTCACTCGCCCTTGAAGACCGGCGGCCGCTTCTCGAGAAAGGCTTTCGCGGCCTCGTGATGGTCGCGCGAATTGATCGACAGCATCTCGTAAGCGATCGAGGCGTCGAGGATCAGGTTGAG
Organism: Burkholderiales bacterium; assembly: GCA_028868875.1. GTDB lineage: Bacteria > Pseudomonadota > Gammaproteobacteria > Burkholderiales > Burkholderiaceae_C > Rubrivivax. The sequence continues at coordinate 20,795 of JAGWTS010000005.1, forward strand.
CTGGTGCTTGATCCACTTGTTGACCGAGAGCTTGGTCCAGCGCACCGCCAGCGGCGGCAAGGCGTTGAGCTCGCGCGCAATCTCCATCGCGCGCGCCATCACCTCCTCGACCGGCGCGACATGGTTGATCAAGCCCATCTCGTGCGCCTCCTTGCCGCTCATCAGCTTGCCGCGCATGAGGAATTCCTTGGCCCGGTTCGGACCGACCAGGATCGGCCAGATCACGGCGCCGCCGTCGCCGGCGACCAGGCCCACCTTGACGTGCGAGTCGCCGAACTTGGCGGTCTCGGAGATCACGGTGGCGTCGGCGAACAGCGCCAGGGTGGCGCCGAGGCCGACGGCGTCGCCGTTGATCGCGGCGACGACGGGCTTCTCGACCTCGAGCAGGCATTGGAACAGGCGCTTGGTCGACGCCGGCGTCGCGATCGAGAACTTCCAGCCTTCGTCGGTGCCGTAGCGGTTGACCATGCGCTTGATGTCGCCGCCGGCCGAGAACATCCGCCCCGCGCCGGTGAGCACGATCACGTTGACCTCGGGGTCGGCCGAGAGGTCGAGCCAGACCTGCTCGAGCTCGGCATGCATCTCGGCGTGGATGGCGTTGCGGTTGTCGGGCTGGTTCAGCGTCAGCGTGGCGATGCCTTGCTCGCGCTCGATGGCGAGGTAGCGGTAGCGCGAGTAGTCGACGGTCATGGTCGGGTGCCTTCGGAGGTTGCGGGGGTGAAACACGCGCTCGCCCGCACAAGGGCTGCGATCGTCGCGATTTTCGAAACCAGTTCCATTTTCGTGTGCTATTCTCGATTCATGGAACCGCCCTGTCAAGCCGACCTGCAGGCCTTGCTGGCCCGCGAAGCCATCCGCGAAGCCATCCGCGACTGCCACGGCGCCTACCAAGGCGCTGCCCAGGGCTTCATGGCCCAGGCCCTGCCGCGGCTGCGGCGCTGCGCGGCGGGCGAATGGAGCCGACGAGGCGTGCCCGGAGCGCGTCGCGGCGCGGCCAATCGACGGCGCCTGGGTGGCGCGATGAAACCGCAAAGGTCCGACACATGAGTGATCAAACTCCCCGCGGCGGCGCGCTGTCGCACATCCGCGTCCTCGACCTGAGCCGCGTCTTCGCCGGGCCCTGGGCCGGACAGATGCTGGCGGACCTGGGGGCCGAGGTCGTCAAGGTCGAGCGCCCTGGAGACGGCGACGACGCCCGGCGCCTGGGGCCGCCTTTTCTGCGCGACGACGAAGGCCGCCCGACGCGCGAGTCGGGCTTCTTCATGAGCGCGAACCGCAACAAGAAGTCGCTCACCGTCGACCTCTCCAAGCCCGAGGGCCAGGAGATCGTGCGCGCGCTCGCGCGCCGCAGCGACGTGCTGATCGAGAACTACAAGGTCGGCGACCTCGCGCGCCACGGCCTCGACGAAGCCCGGCTGCGCGCCGAGAACCCGCGCCTCGTCTACTGCTCGATCACCGGCTTCGGCCAGACCGGCCCTTACCGCGCGCGCGCCGGCTACGACTCGATCTTCCAGGGCATGGGCGGGCTGATGGCGATCACCGGCCATGCCGACGACACCCCCGGCGGCGGCCCGCAGAAAGTGGGGCTGATCGTCTCGGACCTGATGGCCGGCATGTACGCCTCGGTCGCGATCCTCGCCGCCCTCGAGCACCGCGATGCCGTCTCGGGACGCGGCCAATACATCGACCTGGCGCTGCTCGATTCACAGGTGGCCGCGCTCTCGCATGTCGGCATGGGCCACCTGGTCTCGGGCGACCCGCTGGCGCGCTGCGGCACCTTGTCGCCGACGGCGGCGCCGTCGCAGATGTTCCGCTGCGCCGACGGGCCCATCATGCTGGTGGTCGGCAACAACGCGCAGTTTGCTCGCCTGGCCGCGCTCACCGGGCTGCCGGACCTGGCGCAGGACGGCCGCTTCCGGACCAACCTGGCGCGCATCGGCCACCGCGCCGAGCTCAATGCCTTGCTCGATCCGGTGTTCGCGAGCCGACCCAAGCAGCATTGGATCGACGCCTTCGCGGCCGCCGGCATTCCTTGCGGCCCGGTCAACGAACTGCCCGAGGTGTTTGCCGACCCGCAGGTGCGCGATCGCGGCATGGTCGTGCACCTGCCGCACCCGCAGCGCGCGCAGATGCCGATGCTGGCGAACCCGATCCGCCTCTCGGACACCCCCGTCCAATACCGCAGCGTGCCGCCCGCGCTCGGCGCCCATACCGACGAGGTGCTCGCCGAAATCGGCTACGACGAGGCCGCGCGCGCGGCCTTGCGCGAGCGCGGCATCGTCTGACGGCGCAGCTCGGCGGCCGGCTTACAGCACGCCCGCGGCGCGCAAGTCCTGCACCTGCGCGGGGGCCATCCCCAGCCGCTCGGCGAGGACGGCTTCGGTGTCGGCGCCGAGCCTCGCGCTGGGCTGGTAAGGCACGGTGCCGTCGGTGCCGTCGAAGCGCAGCGGCGAGGTCGGCACCACCATGCGGCCGTACTCCGGATGGTCGATCCAGCGCAGCGAACCGCGTTCGTGCAAATGCGGGTCGTTGACGACCTCGTCGAGCGTGCGCACGGGCGCGCAGGGAACGCGGTTGCGGATCAGGTTTTCGAACAGCTCGGCCTTGCTTTGCCGGCGCGTGCGCTCGCCGATCGCCGCGTCCACCTCATCCATGTGGGTGCAGCGGTCCTTCACGGTGGCGTAGCGCGGCTCTGCTGCGAGTTCGGGGCAGCCGAGCGCGTCGACCAGCCAGCGCCAATGCTGGTCGTTGTTGGTGATGATGGCGATGTAGCCATCGGCGGCGGGGTAGACGTTGTACGGGCACAGCGAGAGCCCGGAATGGCGGTTGCCGGTGCGCACGACCTCGGCACCGCCGCCATAGTGCAGGCCGAGCGCCGAGGCCAGCGTGGGGTACACCGCCTCCATCATCGAGACCTCGATCGAACGGCCCCGGCCCGTGCGCTCACGCTCGAACAGTGCCGCCGCGATGGCGCCGAAAAGATGGATGCCGGCCAGGAAGTCGGCCATCGCCGGACCGGCCTTGACCGGCGGCGCGTCGGGGTAGCCGGTGCTGTCGATGACGCCGGCCATCGCCTGCACCGTCAGGTCCATCGCCGGAAAGTCGCGGTAAGGCCCGGTCTTGCCGTAGCCGGATCCCGAGGCGATGACGAGGCGCGGATTCGCGCCGTGCAGCACCTCGGCACCCAGCCCCAGGCGCTCCATCACGCCGGGCGCGAAGTTCTCCACCAGCACGTCGGCCTGCGCGGCCAGGCGCAGCAGCAGGGCGCGCCCTTCCCCGCTCTTCAGGTTGAGCGTCATCGTGCGCTTGTTGGCGTTGAGCATCGCGAACGGCATCGCCGCGCCGCTCGCGCCCTGGCGCTTGCGCAGGTGCTCGCCGCCCGGCTGCTCGATCTTGATGACCTCGGCCCCGCCCTGGGCGAGCAGAAAGGTCGCGTAAGGGCCGTTGTAGATCTGCGTGAGGTCCAGGACCACAACGCCTGTAAAGGGGAAGGACATCGGCTGGACCCGGGAGTTGAGGGCCGATGCTAGTAGAATTCCGTTTTTCAGGCAAATACTTGAATATCGGAATACCAATCTTCTTCGACGGCCATCGACCTGCGCCGCCCGGCCGGCGCCCGGGGCAGCGCTAGGTCTTGGGCAGGTTGAGACTCCGCAGCACCGGCAGCCAGCGATCGGCGTCCGCCTTGATGAGATGGTCCATCTCCTGCGGCGTTCCGCCCTTCGGCTCCATGCCGAGCGCGCGCGCCTTCGCGATGAGCGCCGGATCGGCGATCGCCGCGTTGACGGCGCGGTTCAGCGTCTCGACGACAGTCTTCGGCGTCCCTGCGGGTACCGACAGGTAATAGCGCAGCGAGGCCTCGATGTCGAAACCCGATTCCTTGAAGGTCGGCGCCTCGGGCACCTGCGGCAGGCGGGCGGCGTCCATGACGCCGAGCAGCCTGAGCTTGCCGCTGCGAATGAGCGAAAGCGTGCTCGTGATCGAGGTGCCGTAGATGTCGATCGACCCGCCGAGCAAGGCCGTGATCGCCTGGCTGTCGCCGTTAAAGGGGATGTAGGTGGTGGAGATGCCGGCCTGCTTCTCGAAGTAGATCGGCCCGAGATTGCTCAGGACCGAGGCCCCGGGCGAGCCGCGGTTGATCTTGCCCGGGTTGGCCTTGGCATAGGCGACCATCTCCCGGATGTCGTGGTAGGGCAGGTCGGCGCGCCCGACGAGGATCGTGGGCTGGACCGCGATCTGCGTGACGGACTCGAAGTCCTTCTCCGGGTCGTAAGGCAGCTTGTTGAACAGCACCGTGTTGTTCGCGAGGATGCCCAGGAAGGACACGAGCACGGTGCGCCCGTCCGGACGCGCCCTGGCGACATAGCTCGCGGCGACGATGCCGCTCGCACCGGGCTTGTTGGCGACGATGACCGGCATCCCGTGCTGGGTCATCTCGTCCGCGATCATGCGAACGTAGACGTCGGTGCCGCCGCCGGCCGCGAAGGGCACGACGATCGTCGTGGCCTGCTCCTGGGCCCGGACGGGACCCAGGACGGCGAAGGATGCGACGAGGATGGCCACGAACAGTTTCAGGAATTTCATCTCTTCTCCTTGGGATGGTTGCGATCAGGCGCCCCGGATCGACGCCGGAACGGGCCGACCGGTCGAGCGCGGGTCAGAGCACGGCATGGGTGGCGCCGCCGTCGACGAGGATCGACTCGCCGGTCATCCAGCTGCTTTGCGCACCGGCCAGGAAGAGCGCGGCCGAAGCCACGTCGTCGGCTTCCCCGAGCCGGCCCAGCGGGGTGCGGGCGAGGCGCTTGGCCGCCGTCGCCGCGTCGAGGTTGATGCGCACGCCCTCGGTCTGGATCGAGCCCGGGCAGATGGCGTTGACGCGCACCCGCTGCGGCCCCAGTTCCACCGCGGCAGCGCGCGTCAGCCCCAGCACGCCGGCCTTGACGCCGGCATAGATCATCGCGTTGGGCATGCCCAGAAAGGCCGCCGCCGAGGCGATGTTGATGATCGATCCGCCGCCGCTGCGCGCCATCACCGGCGCCGCGCACTGGATGCCCCAGACGACCGAGTCGAAACCCGTTGCCGTCATCCGGCGCAGCATGTCCGGCGTGATGCCCTCGAGCGGGCCGTAGCGCACCCAGATCGCGTTGCTCACCAGCACGTCGAGCCGCCCGTGCCGGGCTTCGAGGGCGGCCACGGCATCGGCCAGGGTGGCGCGATCGGCGACATTGCCGGCAAAGGCCAGCGTGCGGGCGCCGCCCGCGGCGACCTCCGCGGCCGCGGCCTGGGCGCGCTCGGGCTTCAGGTCGAGCATGCCGACGATCGCCCCTTCGGCAGCAAAGCGTTCGGCGATCGCCCGGCCGATGCCCTGGGCCGCGCCGGTGACCAGGGCCACCTTGCCTTCGAGTTGTCCGCTCATCTTCCCGCTTGCCTCGATGTGGATTTCGAGCCGGCGCCCTAGACTGGCACCGCCCCCTTGCTTTCCATGGATGGACCATGACCCCTGAAAACGCCTCGCTGCAATCGCTGCTCGACCGCGAATCCATTCGCGAATGCATCTTCCGCTACTGCCGCGGCATCGACCGTGCCGACGAGGCGGCGCTGCGCGCGAGCTACTGGCCCGACGCGACCGACCACCACGGCGCCTTTCGCGGCAGTGCCAGCGACTTCATCGCGGCGGCACTGCCCAGGCTGCTCGAGAGCGGCCGCATGATCCACCATGTCGGCAACCTGTCGATCGAGTTGCGCGACCGCCAGGCCGCGGTCGAGACCTATTTCCTCGCCTGGCAGCGCGACCGTCGCGGCGACGCAGCCGAGCAGGAGACCTTCCTCGCCGGGCGTTATGTCGATCGATTCGAAAAGCGCGGCAACGAATGGCGAGTGGCCGCCCGCATCGTCGTCTACGACTGGGTCCAGCCGCTGGGCGCCGCGCCGGCGGCGACCGAAATCGAGCGCTTCGGTCCGCGCCAGCCCATCGGCGCGCGCAAGCCCGACGATCCCTGGTATGCGCTGCTGGCCGAGCTCGGCTGAGCGACGGCAGGAAGGTCGCGTTCCGGCGCCGGATTGCGGCCCGCGCCAGGAGCGCCGGCGGTGGGGAGCCGGCGTCATCGGGGCCGCCATGCCGGCTCGGTGAGCGAAGGCATCAAGGTGTGGACCAAGCCACCGTCGACCACCAATTCATGGCCGTGGACATAGGCCGCATCGGGGCCGACCAGAAAGGACAAGGCCGCGGCCATGTCTTCGGGTCGGGCGACCCGGCGCAGCGGAATACGCGCCTCGCGCGCCTCCAGGGCGCCGGGCCGCTCGTACGCAGGTGCCGTTCCCGGCGTCATGGTCAGCCCCGGCGACAAGGCGTTGACGCGGATGCCGTCCGGCCCCATTCCACCGCCATCTGCCGCATCAGCATCAATTGCGCGGCCTTGCTTGCGCTGTAGGCGGCGAGCGGCGGCGAGGCCTGGCTTGCGGAGACGCTGGTCGTCAGCACCAGGCAGCCGCGGGCTTGCGCGAGCAGCGCATGGGTGGATTTGCCGAGCAACCATGCGGCGCGGACATGGACCGCGAAGCTGCGGTCCCAGTCTTCCACAGCGGCGTCGAGCAGCGATGCGGGTTTGGCGAAGCCGGCATTGCTGGCGACGCAGTCGAGGCCACCGAAAGCCGCGGCGGCGGCGGCCAGGCGGGCCGGCTCGGCGCCCTCGGCGAGATCGCCGACACAGACCTGCACCGTCGCGCCCCTGGCGCGCAACGCCAGCGCGAGGTCCTGCAATTCGTCACCCAAACGATCTGCGATCACGAGTTGGGCAGGCAGGGCAAAACGGGTCTCCGAGTCCAGGGCCAGACGCAGCGCCATCGCGCGCCCGATGCCGCGGGCCGCCCCCGTGACGAGGGCCCTCAGCCCATGGGCATCGCCGGCGGCGCTCATGTCGCGAGGAACCCGCCGTCGACCGGCAAGGTGGCGGCGTTGATGTAGCTCGCCAGCGGCGATGCGAGGAAGAGCACGGCGGCGGCCACCTCCTCGGCCTGGCCGAGCCGGCCGGCCGGCGTGCGGCGCAGGAAGCCGGCCAGTCGGGCGGGATCGCCGCGCGTGGCCGCGGTCATCGGGGTCTCGATGACGCCGGGGGCGACGGCATTGACGCGGACCCCGTCGGCGCCGAGGTCGACCGCCAGCGTGCGCGTGAGCATGTGCAGCGCCGCCTTCGATGCCGAATAGCCGGCGCAGCCCGCCTGCGCCGAGAAGGCCGCGCCCGAGGCGATATTGACGACGGAGCCGCGGGTTCGACGCAGGGCCGGCAGAAAGGCGCGCAGCATCGCGAAGGCGCCGTGCAGGTTGACGTCCATCACCTGGCGCACGATGGCCTCGGCGTCGGGGTCGTCGATGCCGCGGCGCACCAGAACACCGGCGTTGTTGACCAGGACGGCAGCGTCGCCGCATTCGCTGCCCACCCGCGCCGCCAGCGCGCGCACCGCGGCGGCGTCGGTGACGTCGAGCGCGAAGGCCCAGGCGGGCGCGCCATCGCGTCGCAGCGAATCGGCGACGCCGGCGCAGGCCGCGGCATCGATGTCGGTCAGCACGACGCGCGCTCCGGCCATCGCCAGCGCCCGCGCGACGGCGGCGCCGATGCCGCTGCCGGCCCCGGTCACGACGGCCAGGCGGTCGTCCAGGCGCAGCTCGATGCCCTTCATGAACTCGCCTCCGGTTGCGCGGCGCGTGCCGTGTGGCGTTCGCGCCAGGCCTGCCACTCGCCGACCAGGCCGCGCCGGAACGCCAGCACGACGACGATGAAGACCAGGCCCTGCAGCATCAGCACGACCTCGGCGAAAGAGGCGAAATACTCCTGCATCGAGACGACCACGAGGGCCCCGACCAGCGGGCCCGCCAGGGTCTGGACACCGCCGACGATGACCATCAGCAGCGCATCGCCCGAAGTCGCCCAATGGACGTCGGCGAGCGTCGCGATCTGAAACACCAGGGCTTTCAAGCCCCCGGCCAGGCCGGCGAACGCGGCCGAGAGCACGTAGGCGGCCAGCTTGTAGCGGTTGACCCGGTAGCCCAGCGAAACGGCGCGCGGCTCGCTGTCGCGGATGGCCGCCAGCACATGGCCGAAGGGCGAATTGACGGTGCGGTAGATGAGCCAGAAGCCGGCGACCACCACCAGGAGCACGAAGTAGTAGAGCGTCATGTCGTCGTGCAGCGGCAGCCAGCCCAGCAGGCGGCCGCGCGGCACGTTCTGCAAGCCGTTCTCGCCGCCCGTGAACGGCGCGCGCAAGGCGACGAAATAAACCAGCTGGGCGATGGCCAGCGTGATCATCGAGAAGGCCGTGCCGTGGCGGCGGACCGCCAGCAGGCCGCCGGCCAGGCCGAGCAGCGCGGCCGCGCCGGCGCCCAGCAGCAGGCCCAGCGCCGGGTCGAGCGCCCAGACCTTGACCGCCTGCGCCGTGACATAGGCAGCCGAGCCGAAGAACATGGCGTGGCCGAAGGAGAGCAGGCCGAGCTGGCCCACGAGCAGGTTGAGCGAAGCCGCCAGCAGCGCCCAGCACAGGAGCTTCATCAGGAACACCGGGTAGACGACCCAGGGTGCGGCCAGCGCCAGCAGCGCGACCAGGACCAGCAGCCACAGCGGCGGACGTGCATAGCCCGGCATCACAGATCTCCCCGGCCGAACAGGCCCGCCGGCTTGAAGGCCAGCACCAGCAGCATGACGACGAAGACGACGATGCCCGATGCGTCGGGCAACAGCAGCCGGGTCAGGCCCTCGATGACGCCGAGGCCGAAGCCGGAGACGATGGAGCCGATGATCGAGCCCATGCCGCCGATCACGACCACGGCGAACACGACGACGATGAGGTCGCTGCCCATCAGCGGGCTGACCTGGTAGATGGGGGCGGCCATGACCCCGGCGAGCCCGGCCAGGCCGACGCCCAGGCCGTAGGTCAGGGTCAGCAGCAGCGGCACGCGGATGCCGAAGGTGCGCACCAGGGACGGGTTCTCGTGCGCGGCCCGCAGGGTGGCGCCGAAGCGGGTGCGCTCGACGAACCACCAGGTCGCGAAGCAGACCAGCATCGATGCCACGATGACCCAGATCCGGTAGGCCGGCAGGTAGGCGAAGGGCAGTGCGAAGCCGCCCGACAGCGGGCTCGCGTAAGGCTGCCCGGTGGCCCCGAAGGCGAGGCGGAAGGCGCCCTCGAGCACGAGGGCGAGGCCGAAGGTGAGGAGCAGCGCGTAGACCGGGTCCAGCCCCTGGAGCCGGCGCAGCATGGTGCGCTCGGCCAGCATGCCCAGGACCGCGGTCACGAGCGGCACGATGAGCAGGGCCCACCAGTAGCCCAGCCCGAGGTACTGCAGCAAGGCCCAGGCGATGAAGGCGCCCACCATGTACAGCGCGCCATGGGCGAAGTTCACGATGTGCAGGAGGCCGAAGATGATCGCCAGCCCCAGGCTCAGCAAGGCGTAGAACGAGCCGTTGATGAGGCCGACGATGAGCTGGCCGACGATGGCCGCGGGTGGAATGTCGAGCGGGTTCATCGTGCCCTCCTCACAGGCCCAGCAGGGTCTCGATGCGGCCGCGTTCGGCGTCCAGCGCCGCACGCTCGAAATGCTCGACGACGCAGCCTTCGTCGATGACGTAGAAGCGGTCGGCGAGGCCGGAGGCGAAGCGGAAGTTCTGTTCCACCATCAGCAGGGTGAAGCCGCGCTCGCGCAGCTTGACCAGGGTCTGGCCGATGCCGTGGACGATCGACGGCGCCAGCCCCTCGGTCGGCTCGTCGAGCAGCAGCAGCTTGGCGCCGGTGCGCAGGATGCGCGCGATTGCCAGCATCTGCTGCTCGCCTCCCGAGAGCTTGGAGCCGCCGCTGGCGCGCCGCGCCCGCAGGTTGGGAAAGAGCTCGTAGATCTCCTCGACGGCGAGGCCGCCGGGCGCCAGCACCGGAGGCAGGAGCAGGTTCTCCTGCACCGTCAGGCTGGCGAAGATGCCGCGCTCCTCGGGACAGTACGCCACCCCGAGGCGCGCCACGGCCTCGGGCGGCAGGCCCAGCGTCGGCCGCCCGCCAATCTCGATGCGGCCCCGGCATCGCGGCAGCAGCCCCATCACCGAGCGCAAGGTGGTGGTCTTGCCGGCGCCGTTGCGCCCGAGCAGGCACACGACCTCGCCGCCGCGCACCTCGAGGTCGATGCGGGTCAAGGCCTGGGTCTCGCCGTACCAGGCGGCAAGCCCTTCGACGCGCAACAGGGGTTCAGACAACGCCGCCTCCCACGTAAGCCTCGAGCACGCGCGGGTCGCGCGAGACCTCGTCGTACCGGCCCTCGGCCAGCACCTCGCCCGATTGCAGCACCGTGATGCGGTCGCAGAGGTCGGCCACGACCTTCATGTTGTGCTCGACCATCAGCACGGTGCAGCGCTTGGACAAGTCGGCGATCAGCCGCGTCACCGGGCCGATGTCCTCGTGGCCCAGGCCGGCCATCGGCTCGTCGAGCAGCACCAGGCTGGGCTCCAGCGCCAGCGTCGTCGCCAGCTCCAGCGCCCGCTTGCGGCCGTACGGCAGATCGGCCGCGGTGTGCCGGCTCCAGCGCGTGAGGCCCACCTGCTCCAGCAGGGCTTCGGCGCGCGCCGTGTAGCGGCCGAGCGCCGCCGACGAGCGCCAGAACGCGTAGCTGCCGCCGTCGTGCGCGAGCAGCGCCACGCGCACGTTGTCGAGCACGTCGAGCTGGCGGAACACGGCCGAGATCTGGAACGAGCGCACGAGCCCGAGGCCGGCGACGCGGGCCGCATCCAGCGGCGTGATGTCGCGGCCGTCGAAGACGATGCGGCCCGAGCTCACCGGCAGGAAGCGCGTGAGCAGGTTGAAGCAGGTGGTCTTGCCGGCGCCGTTGGGGCCGATCAGCGCGTGCACGCTGCCGCGCCGGACGCGCAGGTTGACGCCGCGAACGGCGTCGAAGCCGCGGAAGGACTTGCCGAGGTTGGTGGCTTCGAGGATCAGGTCGGAGCTCATCGCTGCGTCACCACCGCGGTCGGGGCCGGCGCGCCGGCGTAGGCCACCTCGGGCAGCCCGCGAACGCCCAGGCCGTGCACCGCCACGAGGGCGCCGGCGCCGGGATCGTCGCTGCGCAGGACGTTGCCGCTGTCGCGAATGCTGGTGACATAGAGCGTCGACAGATCCGGCCCGCCGAAGCAGGGGCAGCTCGGGAACGGAACCGGCACGCTCACCTGGTGCAGCAGGCGGCCCTCGGGCGAGTAACAGGCCAGGCGCCCCGCCAGCACCAGCGCCACCCAGAGGCAGCCCGCGGCATCGACCGCGGCGCCATCGGGTCCCGAGCCCTCGGGCCGGGTGTCGGCGAACACGCGCTCGCCCGACAGGCTGCCGTCACGGCCGTAGTCCCAGGCGCGGATGACGCCGGCGAGGCTGTCGGCGAAATACATCGTGCGCCCGTCCGGACTGAAGGCGGTGCTGTTGGCGACCGCGATGCCTGAGAGCAGGGTTTCGACGCGGCCGTCGCCGTCGAGCCGGTACAGCAAGCCCTCGGGATCGCGGCGATGCAGCACCATCGAGCCGCAGACGAAGCGTCCTTCGCGGTCGGTGCGGCCGTCGTTGAGCCGCATCTCGGGCCGGGGATGGCGCACCGAGGCGATGGTGGTGAAGTCGCCGCTCGCGAGATCGAGCTCGGCAAAGCCGCCGGCCAGCGCGACCAGGATCCGGCCCGGCCGCGCCAGCGCGATGGCGCCGACATCCTCGGGCGTGGGCCAGCTGCGCGGCGCCGCCGCAGCGGCCGCATCGGCCCCCGAAGGCAGCCAGCGCCGGATGCGGCGTCCGCGCGTGTCGACCCAGTAAAGGGCCTGCTCGCGCGCATCCCAGACCGGGCTCTCGCCCAGCAGGTCGCGCGAGTCCAGGGGCAGGCGGCAATCCGGGTTCACTTCTTGACGAAGTCGCAGCCGCCCTCGGACATCGGGCGGAAGACCTGCTCGGGCGGGATCTCGCCCAGCACGTCGTAATAGTCGAACTTGCCCTTCATCTGCGCCGGCTGCTTGACGCGCACCTCGATCATCGGTCGCATCGCCTGGCCGTCCTCGCGGATGGAAACGTTCTTGCCCGTCATGTCGTTGATCGGCATCGCCTTCATCTTCGCCATCACGGCCGGGCCGGCGTCGGTGCCGGCGGCCTGGACGGCCTGCAGATAATGGGTCACGGCGCTGTAGGTGCCGGCCATGATGTAGGTCGGCGGCCGGTTGTCGTAGCGCGGCATGAAGCGATGCGCCCAGGCGCGCGTTTCCTCGTTCTGGTCCCAGTACCAGGGCACCGTGAAGCTCAGGCCTTGGGCGACGTTGAGCCCCATCGCGGCGACGCTGTTGATGGTCATGCCGAAGACCGAGACCGACTGCCCGGCGCTGGCGATCTTGAATTCGGACGCCTGCTTGAGCGCATTCGACAGGTCCAGTCCGGCGCTGAGAATCACGATCGCCTTGGCGCCGCTGCTCTGGGCCTGCAGCAGGTAGGACGAGTAGTCGGTCGTGCCGAGCGGGAACTTCACCGAACCCACGACCTTGGCCCCCGCGGCATCGATGAAATGGGTCGCCGCGGCCTGAAAGGCCTGGCCGAAGGCGTAATCGACGGTGATGAAATAAAAGCTCTTGATGCCGCGATTGACGAGCGCCTGCACGCCCGCCTTGGGCATCGAATAGGTGTCGACCAGGAACTGGATCCCCATCGGCGAGCAGTCCTTGCCGGTGAGCTGGTCGCTCACCGAGCCGGCGATCAGGTAGGGCTTCTGCTTCTGCTTCATCAGCGACTGCACGCCCAGCGCGATCGACGAGGCCGAGCCGCCGACGATGGCGTCGACCTTGTCGACCCCGAGCCACTTGCGCGCCGCGTCGAGGCCCACGTCGGGCTTGTTCTGGTCGTCGACGACGAGCAGCTCGATCGGCTTGCCGTCGACTTTGCCGCCGAAGTCCTCGATCGCCATGCGCGCGGCGAGCACCGAGCCGGGGCCGCCGTTGCCGGAGTAAGGACCGGCCATGTCGCCCATGATGCCGATGCGCACGACGCCGTCGGAAATCTGCGCCGCCGCGGGACCGGCGAGCAGACCGGCAAGGGCGGTCGCAAGGCAGGCCTCGAAGGCCAGCCTGATGGCTTTGGATCGATGCATCGTCATGTCTCCTTCAAAAATTTAACCGGTCGGTAAGTCAATTCACTGTAACCCGATCTCCAAAACCTTGGCAATGGGCAGATACACAGGGTTTTCCAGAGCATTCGCGTTCATCTGAAAGCGGCTCCACGCCGCTGATCCAAATTAACCGACGCAACCACGAGCATCCGTATCAACCCTGACTTGATCAACTTACCGTGCGGTTAGTAAACTACTGCCCATGATCAATGCCACCCCCGTCGACATCGACTACGACGCCTTCCGGTCCGAGGTCGACGAGTTCGCACGCGAGCGCTGCCCGCCGGCGCTGCGCGAGCGCGTGCGCAGCAACGCCAAGCTCGGGCGCGAGGATTACGCCGCCTGGCAGCGCATCCTCAACGCCCGCGGATGGGCCGCGCCGGGCTGGCCCAAAGCCTTTGGCGGGACCGGCTGGGACATGCGCCAGCGCTATCTCTTCGAGTCGGTGATGGCGGCGCGCGACTGCCCGCCGCAATACCACCATGGGCTGGGCCACATCGGGCCGGTCATGCTGCATTTCGGCACCCCCGAGCAACAGCGGCGCTTCCTGCCCGGCATCCTCGACGGCAGCGACTGGTGGTGCCAGGGCTATTCCGAACCCGGCGCCGGCTCCGACCTCGCGTCGCTGAAGACGCGCGCGGTTCGCGACGGCGACCATTACGTCGTCAGCGGCCAGAAGATCTGGACCTCGCATGCCCACGAGGCCGACTGGATGTACACCCTCGTGCGCACGAGCCAGGAGGGGCGCAAGCAGGAAGGCATCACGCTGCTGCTGATCCCGCTCGCGCTGCCGGGCATCCGCGTGCTGCCGATCCGCACCATCGACGGCTGGCACCACCTCAACGAGGTCTTTCTCGACGAGGTGCGCGTGCCCGCCGACAACCGCCTCGGCGAAGAAGGCCAGGGCTGGCGCTGCGCCAAGTTCCTGCTCGACCGCGAGCGTCTCGCGCCGGCCATCGTCGTGCGCCTCGAGCGCCTGCTGCAGCGGGTGGCGGCGCAGGTCGCGGCGGTGGACGCAGGGCAGCCGGCGCCTGACGCGGCCCAGGCCGAACGCCTGCTGCTCGCCGAAGCCGAGGTCCGCGCCGCGCGCGAGCTGCTGCTGAGCGCGATCGACGACGAGCTGCGCGGCGTGCTGCGCGCCGCCAAGTCCTCGGCCCTGAAGCTGCATTGCTCGGAGCTCGCCCAGCGCATCATCGGCATCGCCTTCGATGCCCTGGGCCCGCGCCGCGCCGCGCGCTTCATGCCGATCGACCTCGAGGGCCGCCCGCGGGTGGCCGAGGACGAAGAATCCAACATGATCCACAACTACCTCTTCTACCGCTCGCGCACGATCGCCGGCGGCACGAGCGAGGTGCAGAAGAACGTCATCGCACGCGAACTGTTCGGGGCCTGAGCATGCATTTCTCTGCCGACACGATGTTTCCCGGCGACCTTTACGACGCCGCCTCGCGCTTCGCGAGCGCCGCGGCGGCGAAGCTCGACCGCGCCGCGGAGCGCCAGGACGGCTGGCGCCAGGCGGTGGCGATGGGCTGGCCGGCCCTGCTCGTCGACGAAGCCCGCGGCGGCGCCGGCGGCACGCTGGCCGACCTGGGCGCGGTCGTCGAGGCCTGCGCGCGCCAGGGCCTGGCGCTGCCGCTCGTGCGCCGCTGCGCGCTCGCCCCCGCGATGCTCATGGCGGCGGGCGGCGAGGCCGCCGACGGCTTGCTGCGCGCCTTGTGCGCCGGCGAGGTCGACATCGAGGTCGCCGGCGCCGCGCCGCTCGCGCTGACGCCGCGCCCCGGCGGCGGCGTGCGCCTGGACGGCCGCCTCGAGCAGGTCGACGCCGCCCTGCCCTTCACCCATCTGCTCGTCACCGTCGCCGAGCATTTGCTGCTGCTTCCGAGGGCCGCGCTGCCGGCGCCGGCCGCGCGCTACGCCGGCATCGACGGCGGCGAAGGCGCCGACCTGCTGCTCGCCGGGCTCGAACTGCCCGCCGCCGCCGTGCTGCAGACGGGCGCGAAGGCGCGCGCCGCCGCCGTCGCCGGCGCCGACCTGGCGACGCTCGTGACCGCGATCGAGATCGCCGCGACGCTGGGCGCGACCCTGGAGCACTGCATCGAGCACCTGAGCACGCGAATCCAGTTCGGCGCCGCGCTCTCCAGCTTCCAGGTGCTTCGCCACCGCGTCGTCGACTCCTATGTCCAGTACGAGAGCGCGAGCGTGCTGCTGGCGCGGTTGGTGCTGGACACCGCCAGCCACGGCCGGCTCGCGAGCCGCGATGCCGCCTTGTGCAAGCTCTACCTCAACGACCTGGCGCGCCGCGGCGCCGAGTCGGCGATCCAGTTGCACGGCGCCATGGGCATGACGGCCGAGCTGCCGGCGGCGCGGCTGGCGCGCCGGCTGCTGTGCGCCGAGTTCGAACAAGGCGACCGCCGCCAGCAACTGGCGCGGCTGCAGGCGCTCGCGCCGGCCGACGAACTGACGGCCTGAGGTCAGCGGCCATGCACGCCCTGCGCCCCTTCTTCCACCCGCGCTCGCTGGCGATCATCGGCGCGTCTTCGGACCCGGAGCGCATCGGCGGGCGCCCGCTGCGCTTTCTGATCGAATCCGGCTTCGCCGGCGAGCTGTATCCGGTCAACACCGCAGGCCATGCCGAGCTGCAGGGCCGGCGCGCCTACCGCAGCGTGCTCGAGATCGCCGCGCCGGTGGACCATGCCATCGTCGCGGTGCCGATCGCCGCCGTCGTCCAGGCCGTCGCCGACTGCGCGCGCCAGGGCGTGCGCGCGGTCCAGGTCTTCACGGCCGGCTTTGCCGAGGCCGGGGCGCAAGGGGCGGCGCTGCAGCGCCAGCTGGTGGAGATCGCGCGCGCCAGCGGCATGCGGCTGATCGGCCCCAATTCGCTCGGCCTCATCAATCCCGCGATCGGCCTCTTCGCCACCTTCTCCACCTTGCTCAACGGCTTGCGCCCGGGA
The DNA here is from genome assembly GCA_028868875.1 of Burkholderiales bacterium. Taxonomy (GTDB): domain Bacteria; phylum Pseudomonadota; class Gammaproteobacteria; order Burkholderiales; family Burkholderiaceae_C; genus Rubrivivax. The sequence goes on from JAGWTS010000005.1 coordinate 36,893, forward strand.
GCCGGGCGCATCGGCCTGGCAACCCAGAGCGGCGCCTTCGGCTCGGCCACCTACGGCGCCGCCGCCTTGCGCTCGCTCGGCCTGTCCTGCGCCGTCGCCACCGGCAACGAAGCCGATGTCGACGTCGCCGAATGCATCGACTACCTGGCCGAGGACCCGGACACGCGCGTCATCTGCACCGCGCTCGAAGCCTGCCGCAACGGCGACGCGCTGCGCGCGGCGCTGCTCAAGGCCGCCGACGCCGGCAAGCCGGTGGTGGCGATGAAGATCGGCCGCTCCGAGCTCGGCGCCGCCGCCGCCGCCACCCACACCGGCGGCCTCGCTGGCAACGACGCGGTCTACGACGCCGTGCTCGCCGAATGCGGCGCGGTGCGCGCACGCAGCATCGACGAGATGCTGGACATCGCCGGCTTCTGCGACATCGCCCCCAGGCTGCCATCGGGACCGCGCGTGGGCGTCGTCACCGGCTCCGGCGGCATCGGCGTGCTGATGGCCGACGAAGCCGACGAACTCGACCTCTCGCTGCCGCCGCTGCCGGCGCCGGCCTGCAGCGCCCTGCAGCAGATCCTGCCTTTCGCGGTCGCCGCGAACCCTTTCGACACCACGGGCCAGGTCACCTCGGTGGCCGGCGGCATCGAGCGCGCGATCGAGGTCATGCTCGATCAAGGCGGCTGCGACAGCGTCGTCGCCTACCTCGCCCATGCCGGCCTGTCGCCGCAGCGCTTCGCGCCGACCGAGGCGGCCCTGGCGGCGCTCGCGGCACGCCACCCCGAGCGCCCGTTGATGCTCGTGATGCTGTCGACGCCCGAGGTCGCGCAGCGCCTGGCGCAGGCCGGCATCCCCGTCTTCGCCGACCCGAGTCGCGCCATGCGCGCCCTCGGTGCGGCCTGGGAGCTGCGCCGGCGCCGCCAGGCCCTGCATCGCGTCCCGCCCTTGTCGGCGGCGGCGCAGGCGGCGACCCCGCCCCTCGGCGCCGTCGCCACCGAGGCCCAGGCCAAGGCCAGGCTGGCCCGGGCCGGGCTGCCGGTACCGGTCGAACGCGCCTGCGCCAGCCGCGAAGCGGCGCTCGCCGCCGCCGCCGAGATCGGCTATCCGGTGGTCGCGAAGATCCTGTCCACCGAGATCACGCACAAGACCGAGGTCGGCGGCGTGATGCTCAATCTGGGCGACGCCACCGCCGTCGGCGCCGCCTGCGACGAGCTGCTGCGCCGCGCCGCCCATCACCGCCCCGACGCGCGCGTCGAGGGCGTGCTGATCGCGCCGATGGTCCAGGGCGGCGTCGAGACCATCGCCGGCGTCGTCGTCGACGCCGTCTTCGGCCCCATGATCATGTTCGGCCTCGGCGGCATCGCCACCGAGCTGTTCCGCGATGTCGCCTTCGCTTCGGCGCCGCTCACGAAGTCGCGCGCCGAGCGCCTGATCGACAGCGGCCGCGCGAGCCAGGTGCTGCGCGGCTGGCGCGGCGCGCCGCCGGCCGACCGCGAGGCCCTGGCCGACACCCTCGTCAAGCTCTCGGCCTTCGCCGCCGCCCATGCGCACGAAATCGAGGCCATCGACATCAATCCGCTGCTCGTGCGCGAGCAGGGCTGCATCTGTCTCGACGCGGTGATCGCACCGCGCCCCCCGCACCCCGCACCTGAAACCGAACGAGGAACCTGGCATGAGTGACTGGAAAACCCTGATCGTCGATGTGGCCGACCGCGTCGCCGTCGTCACCCTCAACCGCCCGCCCGTGAACGCCCAGAACGCCGAAATGCGGGCCGAGCTGACGCAGGTCTTCGACGAGATGAGCGACCGCGACGACGTGATGGCCGTCGTGATCACCGGCGCCGGCAAGGTCTTCTCGGCCGGCGCCGACATCCGCGAGCGGCCCAACCTGGGCGCGACGCCGGGCGCCTACGGCCGCCACAACCGGCTCGTGCGCGAGACCCACAACGCCATCGCCGAATGCAGCAAGCCGGTCATCGCCGCCGTCAACGGCGCCGCGCTGGGCGCCGGCTTCGGCCTCGTGATGGCCTCCGACATCTGGGTCGCGAGCGAGGCCGCCTATGTCGCGATGCCCGAGATCAATGTCGGCCTGGCCGGCGGCGTCTCCTTCCTGCAGCGCATCTTCGGCCAGTCGCGCGCGCGCCGCATGTTCTTCACCGGCATGCAGGTCAGCGCCGCCGAACTCTACCGGCTCGGCCTCGTCGAGGCCTGCCTGCCGCCGGCCGAGCTGATGCCTTATGCGATGGCCATCGCGCACGAGATCGCCGCCAAGGCGCCGCTCGCCATCAAGCTCGCCAAGGAGGCGGCCCGGCTGACCGAGGTGATGCCATTGCGCGACGCCTACCGCTACGAGCAGGGCAACACCCTGGCGCTCTCGCGCACCGAGGACGCCAAGGAGGCGCAGCGCGCCTTCCTGGAAAAGCGCAAGCCGGTCTATCAGGGCCGCTGAAGCACAGGTGGATGGGTCGAGGATGATGCCGGCCTCGACCCGACCCGTCCCGACCTGGAGCCGCCCATGAACAATCCCAAGCCCCCGCAGCCCGAAGGGGTGGCCGCCGCGCCGGCCGCCGCCGCCCCCGCTGACGGGCGCGAGGCCCAGCTGCTCGCGATCGCGCGCCGCCTGTTCGCGCAAAAGGGCTTCGACGCCACGGCGCTGCGCGACATCGCCGAGGCGGCGCAGATCACCAAGGCCGCGCTGTATTACTACTTCCCGAACAAGGACGCGCTTTACGAACGCGTCGTGATCGAGTCCATGGATGCCTTGCTCGCCGACGTGCAGGCCGCGGTGGCGCGCGCGCCGACGCCGACGGAGAAGGTGCGCGCCTTCCTGCACGCCTCGGCCGACTCGATGGAAGAGCGGCGCGACCAATGGGTCGCGGGCTCGAATGCCTTCTGGCAGGCCGGCGCCACCGGCCGCCGCGGCCTCGCGCTGCGCCAGCGCGACGATTACGAGAAGCTGCTGCGTGCCTGCATCGAGAGCGGCATCGCCTGCGGCGAGCTGCGCCCGGTGAACCCGGCCCTCGCCGGACGCCTGCTGCTGTCGGGCCTGAACCAGATGTCGCGCTGGCATCGCCCGGGCGGCCTCTTGCGGGCGCGCGAGGTCATCGACCAGTACCTCGACATCGTGCTGCTGGGCCTGCTCAACCGCGCCGCGCCCGCCGCGGCCGCGACAAACCGTTGAACGCCAACCCCTTCCGGAGAGACCCATGAACGCTGAATCTGCTCCCGCCCCGGCAAGCTCGAAAGCGCCGCGGCCCCTCGATGTGATCGTCGTCGGTGCCGGCTTCGGCGGCCTTTACGCGGTCTACAAGTTCCGCGAGATGGGCCTGCAGGTCCAGGGCTTCGAGGCCGGCGGCGATGTCGGCGGGGTCTGGTACTGGAACCGCTATCCGGGCGCGCGCGTCGACCTGCCGAGCATCGACTACAGCTTCGGGTTCTCGAAAGAGATCGAGCAGGAATGGACCTGGTCGGAATACTTCGCCGCCCAGCCTGAATTGATGGCTTATTTCGACTTCGTCGCCAAGCGGCTGGACCTGCGCCGGCATTTCCGCTTCAACACCCGCGTCGAGCGCGCGGCCTGGGACGAGGAGCGCCAGCTCTGGGTCGTGACGACCGCGCAGGGCGAGCGCTTCGAGGCGCCTTACTGCGTGATGGCGACAGGGCCCCTGTCTGTGCCCAAGGACCCGGACATCCCGGGCCTGGATCGATTCAAGGGCGAGCTCTACCGTGCCGCGCGCTGGCCGCAGACACCGGTCGGCTATGCCGGCAAGCGCATCGGCGTGCTCGGAACCGGCTCCACCGGGATCCAGATCGTGCAGGAGATCGGGCCGCAGGCGGGGGAGCTGTTCGTCTTCCAGCGCACCCCGAGCTTCACGATGCCGATGCGCAACCGCCGCCTCGACCCCGACTACGTGGCCGAGGTCAAGCGCCATTACCCCGGGCTGCGCGAGGCGGCGCGCAACAGCCCCAACGGCGGCCTGCGCCCGGCGAGCACGCGCGCCTTCTTCAGCGTCACCCCCGAGGAGCGGCGCCGGTTGCTCGAGGACGCCTGGCGCAACGGCGGCCTCGCCGTTCTGGGCACCTTCTCGGACCTGCTGCTCAATCCCGAGGCGAACGAGCATGTCGCCGAGTTCCTGCGCGAGCGGATTGGCGAAGTCGTCGCTGACCCCGTCACCGCGGAAGCGCTCAAGCCGCGCGGCTACCCCGTCTTCGCGCGCCGCCCCTGCCTGGACTCCAGCTACTACGAAACCTACAACCTGCCCCAGGTCCACCTGGTGGACTGCATCAGCGACCCGATCGTCGAGATCACCGAAAAGGGCATTCGCACGAACTCCGGCGAGGTCGAGCTCGACATGCTCATCCTCGCCACCGGCTACGACGGCCTGACCGGCGCGTTGCTGGCCTTCGACGTCGTCGGCCGCGACGGTCGCAGCGTGAACGACAAATGGAGCGAGGGCGCGCGCTCGTACATGGGCCTGATGATGGAAGGCTTCCCCAACCTCTTCATGACGACCGGCCCGAACGGCCCCGCCGCCCTCGCCAACATCGTGCGCATCAGCGAGAACGATGTCGACTGGATCGCCACCTTGATGACCCACATGGCAAAGAACGGCCTCGGCGCCGTCGAACCGGCCCTCGAGGCCGAGAACGCCTGGATGGACATCGTCGCCGCGCTCGCCGGGCGCACCCTGGTCTCGCAGGCCAAGACCTGGTACGTCGGCGCCAACGTCGCGGGCAAGCCCCAGGGACTGAGCCTCTTCACCGGGGGCTTCACGAAGTACCGGGAATACTGCAGCGCGGCGATCCAGAACGGCTTTCGGGACCTGGTGTTCGAGCACGAGAAGCTTGCGGTGGCGGCATGACACCGGCGGGGCCGCCGGCGCTGGATTCGCTCGTCGACTCCGCGTTCGAGTACGCCTTTGCGCCAGGCTCTGTCGCAATAGCGGTCCGCGGACTGGCCAGGCCCGATAGGCCAATGGACTATGCGGTTGCCAGACTGTAGAAGTAGTCGGCTGCCGAAAATTCCAAGCCACCCGGCCAGCGAAGCTGCCCCTTCATCTGTGCTGCCTTGATCTTCAGCTGGGTTCTTCGCTATTCGCGATTCGGCCGAAATATCTACGCCATCGGGGGCAATCGAGATGCCGCGGAGCTGGACGGAATTCCGGTCCGCAATGTGCAAATGATGGTCTATGGCCTGGCGGGCCTATTTGCGGCGCTCGCGGGAATTCTCTATGCGAGCCGCATGGATTCCGCGTAACCGGGTGTAGGCGGAAGCTGGTTGATGCCGGCGATCACCGCCGCAATCATCGGAGGCACTTCGTTGCAGGGTGGGCAGGGAACCATCCTCGGCACGGTGCTGGGTGCGATCCTGATGGCCATCATCGCCAACGGCATGACGCTTCTCAGTGTGTCGGGCTACTGGGAGCGTGCCGTCATCGGAGGCGTGGTTCTGGTCGCCATATTGGTCGACTTCCTGCGCAAGCAGCCCGGCGCCTTCCTGCCGCAATGGGTCAAGCCGCGCACGGGATAGCGATTCAGGAGCGCCGCGGGGCGTGGGTGGAGCCCGCGCACTGGCCTGCCCGACCAGGCGCTTTGTCGGACTTCACCCTAAACTGAAGTTCCTTCCCTCCTGACCAAGCGCGACAGTGCCAAGTGCCTGTCGCGCTTTTGCTTTCTGCGTCGAATGCTTCTTTTTTGATCTATTTGTGTAGCCACTAAACGTGGTTGCAACGAAGCATTCATGCGCCTATGATTCGCTTCATGCCTACACGCCATGGCCCCGCTCACGTCGTCACCACAACCCGCGAGTACAAGGGACGCGTCTATCGCACCCACCTTCTTCGACGCAGCTATCGCGAAGACGGCAAGGTCAAGAATGAGACCTTGGGCAACCTGTCGCACCTGCCTGAGTCGCTGATCGACATCATTCGCCGCTCGCTCCAGGGCGAGACCTTCGTTCCCCTGGCCCAAGCCTTCGAGGTCATCCGTTCTCGCCCGCAAGGCCATGTGCACTGCGTCGCTACGGCGATGCATCGCCTGGGCCTGGCTTCGTTGATCGCTTCACAGCCCAGTCGTCAACGCGATCTGGTCTTGGCGATGATCGCCTCGCGCATCGTCGAGCCCAACACCAAGTTGGCCACCACGCGGCTTTGGCACACCTCGACGCTGGCCGAGGACTTCGGGGTAGGCGACGCCGACGAGGACGATCTGTACGCCGCCATGGACTGGCTGCTCGCGCGCCAGGATGCGATCCAGAAGAAGTTCGCCGCCCGCCACTTGAGCGCTGGCGCGATGGTCCTGTACGACCTGTCGTCGAGCTACTTCGAGGGCAGCACGTGTCCGCTGGCACGGCGCGGCTACAGCCGCGATGGCAAGCCAGGCACCCTGCAGGTCAACTACGGGCTGCTCAGCGACGCGCGCGGCTGCCCCGTGGCCGTCTCGGTGTTCGAGGGCAATGTGGCCGACAGCACCACCTTCATGCCCGCCGTGCAGCGCGTGCGCGAGGACTTCGGACTGGCGCAAGTGGTGATGGTCGGCGATCGCGGCATGGTCTCGCAAAAGGCCATCGATGAACTGCGTCACACCGATGGCATGGGCTGGATCACGGCGCTCAAGAGCAGTTCCATCCGCGCGCTGCTCGAGCAGGACCAGTTGCAGATGGGCTTGTTCGACGAGCGCAATCTCGTCGAGCTGCAATCGCCGGACTATCCGGGCGAGCGTCTGGTGGCGTGCCGCAACGACGCGCTGGCCAAGCTGCGGGCGTTCAAGCGCGAGGAGTTGCTGCGGGCCACCGAAGACAGCCTCGCCAAGATCAAAGTCGGCGTGGATGCCGGCAAGCTCGCCGGCCAGGACAAGATCGGTCTGCGCGTGGGCAAGGTCATCAACAAGTACAAGGTCGCCAAGCACTTCGAGTTGGCCATCGGTGAGGCGTCCTTGAGCTGGCAGCGGCGCCAGCAGCACATCGAGCAGGAGGCCGCGCTGGACGGCCTGTACATCATCCGCACCTCGGTGAGCCGGGAGCAGATGGATGCGCCCGAGGCGGTGCGAAGCTACAAATCACTGGCCCAGGTCGAGCGAGCATTCAGGTCGCTCAAGACGGTGGACTTGAAGGTGCGGCCGATTCATCACCGGCTGGCCGACCGCGTGCGCGCGCACATCTTCCTGTGCATGCTGGCGTACTACGTCGAATGGCACATGCGCGAGGCCTGGCGCGAGTTGATGTTCGCCGACACCGACCTGCAGGCCAAGGCCACGCGCGACCCGGTGGCGCCGGCCCAGCGTTCGACTGCAGCGCAGAAGAAGGCTCACTCCCATGCCCTGCCCAACGGCGAGCCCGCGCACAGCTTTGCGACCTTGATGGCCGAGATGGCCGGCATCGTCTCCAACACCTGCCGCACGCCGGGAGCCGCCTTGGATACGCCAACCTTCGAAGTCCTCACCATCGCCACCGCGCATCAGCAGCGCGCACTCGCGCTCGTCGACGCAATTCGCGCGTAGTCAGAAACTCGAACCCGAAAATCGTGGCAAGTGCTTGATGCGATTGGCGAAACTCGGGTCGATCGCTGGGGAACTTCAGCCTAAAAACAGCAGTTACCCGGTCGCCGCGAGCGCAGCTGGCGCTGGCGGCAGGCCAATCTGACCGACGATTCGTTGGCAGATGTAGGCCAGCAGTGCCCGCCATCGGTCGACCTTGGGCAACTGCTCC